>JACRNW010000001.1 GCA_016214745.1 Candidatus Falkowiibacteriota bacterium
TAAAAATCCGCCAAGGGCGGAAAATCCTGACAATTACCCAGTTGCTCGGAAAATTTCTGAACAACTGGATGGCTATCAGGAGGAAGTCATCACTTCGCTCATCCGAGCGGAGTTGGGAAGGAGGAGTGGGAAAAATGGCTTGCCGTCGCTTCGTGGAAGACGACTTCAACCGCGGCGAGTTGTCCGAAGAACTGCGCGAACTGCTTTCGCCCGATCAGCGCGGCGACGGCGGCGAGGATGATCCCGCCGACCTCGCCAGGGACGCCGATGGCGTCTGGCGCCAAATCCGCGATCGCGACCGCGCGATCGCCTGGGCCAGCGACAGCGACCACATTCGGCTGCTCGCGACCGGCGGACAGGACGAAGATCCGTCCGACGATCTCTACTAGCCCGCCTTCAGTTCCCGTCTGTTCCTTTCCTGCCAATCAAGGCCTGCCTGCGACTTGGACTCTAAATCCAGCTGCGGACGGGCCTCTTCTTATTTTAATTTCTAATTTCTAATTTTAAATTTTAAATGAATGATCAAATTATTGAATTTCTAAAATTTCCTCGTCCCTCTTTTTACTATTTAAAGTGGATACTATTTTCCCAAAAATTAAAGTTAACTCTTGCGCCTCTGACCATAAAATTCTCGCTTCCCCCTTAGACGCCGAGCAACATTCAGCGATCATCCTTAGCCAATGTTTTGTCTCCTGGACTTCTTTTTTACAAATATAAATTTTATTTTGAAAATCTTTTCTGGAACTGGCGCCGTTGGCCTCCATATAATTCGCACCCACGCTAGTTCCCGATCTCACTAACTGACTGATGATAGGTTTTGAAATAGCGTCCTGGTTTAGAGACCTGCAAAATCTTATTATCGCTTCGCCGAATTTGGCCGTCCTCTCTTCTAGATTGTAACAATTGTTTTGTAATTCCTCCATTTAAAATTGATTCGAAATTCAAAATTAAAAATTAAAAATTATCTTAGCTCCTCCAGCACTTTCCACGTCTCTCGCGCGCATCGTTCCCAACTAAACTGCCGCGCGCGATCCAACCCGCGGATTTTTAAATCTTCGCGCAAATGATCGTCGGTCAAAACGCGATTAATTCCTTCGGCCATGTTTTCCGGCGAATATGGATCAACCAAATACGCCGCCTCGCCCGCAACTTCGCGAAGCGCCGGAATTCCGGAAGCAACGACCGGCGTACCGCAAGCCATGGCTTCCAAAACCGGGATGCCAAAACCTTCGTAAAGAGATGGAAAAACAAAAGCCGCCGCGCCGTTCATCAAATGCGGCAAATCTTGCTTTCCAACCCAGCCGGGCATTATCACGTCATTTTGTAAATCATTATCCGCAATGGCTTTGGCGACTTTTTGAAACCCGAAACCCCGCTGGCCTACCAAAACTAATTTTAAATTTTCTTGATGATTTTTTTTCAAAATTTTAAACGCCTTAATCAATGCTGCCGTGTTTTTCTTTTCCTCCATCCGTCCGGCGTACAAAATATACGGCTCGGTAATTTTATATTTTTCCAAAACTTTAGCCACCACCTCTTTGTCTTCAATAACTTTATACCGCTCGCTGTCATATCCATTTGGCACAACTACAATCCGCTCCGGAGAAATTTTAAAAAATTCTATGAGCTCATTTTTTGTAAATTCTGAGACGGAAATTATTTTTGCCGCGTGGCGAATGGCAAATTTGATGGCAAATTTATGATATTTCAGAGCCAACCAATCGTAGGCCTCCGGCAATCGCAGGAATGCCACGTCGTGGCAGGTGGTCACAACTCTGTTTGGATGAATGAACGGAATGGTGTGGGCCGGAATAAAAAGCATTTCCGGCGGCCGCTGCCACATTTCCCAGGATAATCTGATTTGCGTCCAAAGTTTTTTGGGCGGCCAATTCAAAATCCTGCTTTGCCAGTTCGGCGGCAAATCTCCGATTTCATCGCGCAACTTTTCCGGCGAATACAAAACAAACTGATCTTTTGGATCAGCTATTTTTTTCAATTCCTGTATCAAGTGATGTGAATACCACTCGGTTCCCGTCTTTTCCGATTTATTCGCGCGTGAGGCGTCGATGCCAATCGTCATGTGTGATATTTTTATTTACTTCGTCGCTAAAATGCTCTTTTTGTAAGATTCCAAATTTTCCAAAGCAATGCCTGTACCTTTCGCCACGCAAAGCAATGGCTCGTTCGCCACGTAAGCCGAAATGCCAGTCGCTTGGGAAATTAATTGATCAATATTCCGGAGAAGCGCCGTCCCGCCGGAAAGAACAACTCCTTTATCAATCACGTCGGCGGAGAGTTCTGGCGGAGTATTATACAAAACTTCCTTGACCGCGGCGATGATGCCGTCAAGTTCGTTTGCCACCGCGTCGGTCACGTCGTCTGAGGTGACAATAATCGTTCGCGGCAAACCCGTAATCATGTCGCGGCCGCGCACTTCCATTCTTAATTTTTCTTCAAGATAAAGCGCTGAACCTATTTCTATTTTAATTTGTTCCGCCGTCCTCTCTCCGATTGCCAAACCATATTTCCGACGGGTAAATTCCGCGATGGCCGTATCTAATTTATTGCCGCCGATTCTAACCGAGGCGGAAGAAACAATGCCGCCGAGTGAAATCACAGCCATTTCCGCCGTACCGCCGCCGATATCAATAATCATATGGCCCGAAGCGCTGCCGATCGGAATGTTCGCGCCGATTGCGGCCACTATCGGCTCTTTAATAACATAAGCCGCTTTGGCGCCGGCCGTAATCGTCGCGTCAATCACCGCTCTTTTTTCCGTTGAAGTAATTCCTGCCGGCACGGCAACCATCACTTCGGGACGAAAAAGCCGCACGCCGCCCAATGCCTTATTGATAAAATATCTGAGCATTGTTTCGGTTGTTTTGTAATCGGCAATCACGCCGTCTTTAAGCGGCCGTCTCGCGACGATTGTTTCCGGAGTTCGACCGAGCATTTCCTTGGCTTCATGACCAACGGCTAAAATTTTTCTATCAGAAACAGAAAGCGCAACCACCGACGGCTCGTTGATGATAATTCCCCTCTTGGGAACATGGACCAAAACATTCGTTGTTCCAAGATCAATTCCGATCTTTTTTCTTAACATATCTTTATAAAACCTACTACTACAATTAGTTACTTAATTACCTAGTTACCATTAGTTACTTTTTTACATCGGTAACCAAGTAATTGGGTAACTAAGTAATTCTGTCGTTTTTATTAAAATCGAACTTCTATTTGCCTATCAACTTTTAAGTCTGTCTGCAATTTATACGCGGTGTCGCCCCAATATCTCTCTTCTTCCGCCGGACTGGCTTGTTTAATATTTTTACCAAAATTCAAGTTTAAAGTCAAGGGATGGGCAATTGTGCCAGACTGCTTTTGAACAAATAATTTATACGACCCTCCGCTGATTTGATTTTTTATTTTTTCCGGCAAAACATATTCAAAACTGAGTGTCCCCTCTTTTCCGGGCTCAATGGAAATAAATGCGCCAAAAAAAGTTTTACTAAATTCTTCTCCGGTATCAATTTTTCCGGGCCGGCCTGCGGGATTGTAAATCCTGTCGTTTTCCATCATCCCGCTGCCGCCGACAAGCGTACTTCCGGCCGGAACGTAAACACGGGTGTATGTTCGGTAACGCGTAGTTTTCCAGGTGAAGGTTCCGTTGTTCTTGTAAGTGATGCTCACTTTGGCGCGAATATCACCTGAGGCATCTTTGGATAAAGAATAATTTATTTTTCTGTCCATCACTCCGTCGGTTTTCAAACTGGCCAAGTTGGCGTCAATTACCGAAAGATAATCTCCATCTGAATCCAAAATTTTTCCGCTCCATCCTTCGCGGGCGATAATTGTCTGCAATTCCTCGTCCTTGCTCCAAAAAAGAAGCTGCTTTTCGGTCAGAGCTTTTTCCGTCACGCCAAAAATACTTGACCATTTAGATGACGGGAGATTGGCCAGACGGTTGAAAATAATTTCTCCCAATTTCCCGACGATGTCTTTACGCTGAACTTCGGGAATCCCCTTTTCATAATATTCTTTTTCAACTTTGTATTGGAGAACGTCCATCAAATTATCCGGCGTGAATGTTTCTCCGTCCATTTCAATGTTGCCGATCTGGCGCAGAATATCTGAAATTATAGTCGGGGTAACGGCAATGACGGCGTCAATTTTTTTCTCCGCGCCACCTTCAGCGTGATAAAACCAATCGGCCTTGGCCGCGGCGGTCGGAAAATCCGGCGACCAGTTGGAATCGCGCATAAACCAAGCGCCGACTCTTAAATATTTCGCGAGCGGCGCAGGCGGCGGAACGCGAAGATACTTTTCGGCTGCGCCGTCCAGGGCGTAAATATTATCTGTATCAAAAGTTTCCACCTCGCCGTCTTTCACTTTCACGATTCCGTACGTACCGATAAAGCCGCCTGTCGGACGAAGTTCATCGCTGTTTTGTAAAAGAAAAAGATAAGTCTTTTCACTGGGATAGCCGGCAATCTGCGGTAAAATCTCAGCCGCCGGAATGGCTTTGACAAGAATATTTCTGATTTTAATTAATGTTTCTCTTACCGGACCCAGCACTTTCAAAAGTTGGCCCGCGACTTTATCTTCCTGAATCTGATCCAGAGCCAAGAGCGCTAAATCTATTTTTGCTTTGGCTCCCTGAAGTCGCGGCGGGGAAACAAAAAGTTTCTGTAAAAGTTCCCGTTTTTTTTCGGGACTAATCTCCGCGAAACTTGTCCCGGCGCCAACTTCCGGAATGCCTCCGACTACCGATTGGGCGTCAGTGGCGACGTTCATAATTTCGCGAGCCACGTCGGCCAAATCTCCCAGTGCCGATGAAGTTTCAATTCCCGACCGGAGAAGACCGGCAACCGCGTCGTATTGATTGCCAATCCAGGGAAATTTACTTAAAAATTTTAATTTATTAAAACTCTCTTCGGCTTCCTTAAAATTATTTTCCGCTTCCGATAAATAAAAACCCGCCTTCTCTAAATTCAGGGCGGAAATTTCGGCTGAAGCCAATTCTAAATTTTGTTTGCCTGTTTCTGATAAATTATAAACTTTTCGGGCGGTCCCAAAATAAATGCCGACAATAATTAAACTGATCGCGACTGCCGCGGCGACAGTGTAAAGTAAAATTTTAACGAACAAAACCGTCCTCCGCTTTTCCGCTCTTGCGGGATGGATAATATCCAAAAAATTTGTCCCCCTAAATTTCATAAATTTTTTTAATTATTTTTTACCTTCCGGCTGCTATTGTTTCCCGCCCCCATTTTTTAAAATATTTTAGCCAACTTGCCAGATGAATTCTCGTAACTTTTTTAAAAATTCCACTCCACCAATGACCTTCGGCCGACTCGCGGCGGTGAAAATGAATTACGGAAATTTCCGGATGATAAACCACTTTCCATTTTTTCTCCCACATGCTCCGGCATAAATCAACGTCGTCAAAATAGGCAAAATATCTTTCGTCCAAAAGCCCGACGTCGTCCAAAGATTTTCTTCTGATTAATAAACATCCGCCCAAAAGCCAATCAACTTCCCGCGTGGAATTATGATCAAAATCTTTCATAAAATAATGATCCAATTTCTTTTTAGCAAAACCAAGGCGGCCGAGCGGCGTCCGGCGGTAAACCGGTTCCCAAAAATCCGGAAAACGATAACATGAATATTGCAAAGATTTATCGGGATTTAAAAGTTTTGGTCCGACAATTCCCGCATCTTGCCTCGCATCTAAAAATTGAACTAACTTTTCAAGTACTCCGGAAAAAACAATAATATCAGGATTCATAATCATCACGTAACGGCCGCGCGCTTTTTTTATTCCCAAATTATTGCCCTTGGCGTAGCCTAAATTTTTATCTGAAGCGACAAAAGTAATTTCCGGAAAATTTTCGCGCATCATTTGCGCGGTTCCGTCGCCCGAAGCATTATCAACCACGATAATTTCATAATCCAGTTTCGGCTGGACCATTTTAATGCCTTTCAAACATTCCTTTAGGAGTCCGCGCGCCCGGTAGTTTAAAATGATAATTGATAAATCCATATTTTAAGAAAACCACTTTTTTATTTCCGCCATATCAACTTTTCTGTGCGCCACAATCCATCTTCTTTTTCTCCACATCTTCGGAAGTTTTTTAAAAAATTCTCCTAAACCTTTTAGCGTCCTCGGCTCCAAAAATAAAAGATAAATAAATTTTTTAAATTCGTACCATTTTATCCGATAGCCCCAGCGCCACCACAGTTCCGCCGGAACATCTTTAAAGAGAAAAAATAAATGATTTTTGTAAGAATGATAATTAACAAAAGCCGATTTCTTTTTTCTCTGGCGCGCCGCCGCGAGATCTCCCGCGCCGATACTTCTTGCCGAGCGATCATGATAAGCGCGGGCCGACGACAAAAACCATGCTTTAAAACCCGCGAGACGCAGACGATACACCAGATCCACGTCTTCTTTATAACTGAAAAAATCTTCGTCAAAAAATTCTCCGTTAATCGCTATTTCGTTTAATGCTCTACGCCGATAAACCGGCGCGGCGCCGGAAACGCCAAAAACCTCTTTCGCTTCGTTCCACTTTTGGTCGTCCATCTCCCCCGCCCCCAATTCCACTCCCCGATGATTTTTAAAAATTTTTATGCCGACGGAATCAATCAAATCTGTTTTTTGATTATTCGGAAAATCCCAGTGAAGCAATTTTCCCGTCACGGCCGCCACTTCGCTGTGGCTGTCTAAAAATTTAATTATTTCTTCTAAAAAATTCTGTTCTAAAATTATATCCTGATTTAACATTAAAACATAATCACTCTCCGTTGCGCGGAGCGCCTGATTATGGCCGGCGGCAAAACCGACATTTTCCTCATTAAATTCCAGCCGGCAATTCCCGACCGGCAACAGGGAATTTTTTAAATATTCCACCGTTCCGTCAGTTGAACCATTATCCAAAATGAATAGCGAAAAATCGCGGAAAGTTTGTTTGGCAATTGAATCCAAACAATGTGGCAAATATTTTTTTCCGTTCCAAGTTACTAAATTTATGGAAACCTTCATAATTTACTTCCTCGCTTTTTCCGTTACCCAAAAACCGAGATATTTTCCGAGCATTAATCTTGTCTGCGCTTCCACGGCCGGAATTGAACCGAACAAAATTAAAGACACCGGAAGCAGCACCCATTGCGCAAGCATAATGACAAATTTAAACGGACTCTGATTTTTCGGCCGAGGCGGAAGCAAAAACAAAAATAAAATCGCCGAAACAACCATGCCGAGCATGGCGGCGGTAAGGAGCCACTGCAAAACAAGCGGCGCGGTCTGAAAAAACGCTGTGGCGCCGATTTTTTCTTTGCCAAACCAAAGCGGCAGTTTACTTAAAACAAACATCAAAATCGGCGCGGTCGCCCAGGAGTACATTCCTTCACCCAAATTCCAAAGATATTTAAATCTTTTCCAAAACGGGATTCTCGGCACCGCGATTTCTCCCCTGTCGGTTTTTAAAGTTCCGCGGGAAAAATGCCAAACCATATACGGAAAATGCTCAACGCCCCAAGCCCAACGCCGCTGTTGCTTATAAAGATTGACTAGACTGCGCCATGGCGTTTCGGCCATAACCGTATCCATGGAAACCGGAATATACATCGGCACAACTTCAAAATCTCCGCCGTAACGGATAAAGCATTGCAAAAAAATTCTTGAATCGTCGGTGACAATATCTTTTTGCCAAAAATCAACATCAACCAAAGCTTTGAAAGCGATGCTATGCGAAGAAAAAGTAAAAAGCCGGTCGGGTTTCGCAAGTTCGGTCAGGAGCCAAAAGGTCGTGCCGCAAGCCGCGACGCGCATAAGAGACATTGAATCCCAAATATTGTTATTGTAAAGCGCCACCGGCTGGAAAGCTGCCCGTTCGCGTTTTGGATGAGTAATATATTTATAAGCGAGACAAGCAAAATATTCCGGATGGACGCAAGTATCGCTGTCAAAATATGAAACAACGATTTTTTCGTAAGGAATTTTTAATTCGTCAACCAATTCTTTCGCCTTAAATCCCGCCCAATGAGCGTTCGCGCCTTTTCCCTTGATCTCGCCGGCCAAATTATCCGGATGAGTGATAATCAAAAGTTTTAAAAATTTTTCGCCAAATTCTTTTTCTATAATTTCAGCGTTCCTGTCAAAATTTTCTTTATTTCTCTCTTCGCCCGACAAGACGACAATCATTTTATCAAGCGGGTAATGCGAAGCAGCCAAATTAGAAAATGTGGAGCGCAGCACTTCAATCGGCTCTTTTGAAGTTGGCATGACCACCATGTGATAATAATTCTCCCAGCCGGGCAAAGCGCGAACTTTTTCCAACCAATCAGTATGGATGTCTCTCTGATAACGCCGCCAAGAAACTGCCATGTAAAAAACAAAATAAAGAACGCGGAAAAGCCAATACACGGAAAAAATGATGACAAAATAAATTACCCAAAGCGGCTTCACAAAAGAAAGCACGACAGCCAAAATAAAAGTCAACCAGACAAGTGTGCCTGGGATCATTTCTAACAATCTATATTTTTTTCTATCGGAAAGCATTAAAGTTTGGTTACTAACTTTAGTTAACTTCGACGCGGGAACCGGCCTCCCGGACCTTTCTAAAAACCTTAAAACAAAGCCTAACTTTTCCCATAATTAAGCTAAAATCTGTCTAAATCATAATTCTTTTTGCTGATTTTGTCAACCCCATCCGAGATAAAGGTGAATTTATATAATCAGTAAGCAAATAACCAGAAAAAATTGTTGCTCCGCCGGAAACATCAATTAACCTAAATCTCGGACGGGGTCAACCTCCCCCGAATAAAGCCTTATTTTAAAATAAAAAAACCGGCCGGGCCTAAAAGACCAAGCCGGACGGACAACGAACTACGATTGACCGTTTTCCCTCCGCTCGCCGCGCAGACGCCGGAGAAGCCGCCAGGCAACCCAGTGGTAGATCGTGACCAAAGAGTCGAATGTCACACCGAGCGTGTCTACTCCTTCACGGGTCACTGTGTGAGGTTCCTTGCCCTCGCGGCAAGTCACCTTGAAGGTGACTTGGACATGGTGGCTGTGTTCGTAGTCAACCGCAAAAACCGAATAGCCGACAATCCGTACGCACCCGAGATGCTGTTCGATCTCCGGCCAACGCTTGATGAGCGCTTTGCGTAAAGCGCGCTCCATAAGGTCAACCGATCCGAGGCGACCCTCAAAAGCGGCGCCATTCTTTACGCGTTGGCTCACCGCCTGCTCGTCGGCAATCTCAACCACCTGGCCGTCCAGGAGCGTGCTGATTTCAATGCGGAAACAGCTAGCCACCTTCCCGTCATCCACTCGGCGTTGTTTGTGAAAACCAAAACTGAGTACCTCAAATTGGGGCGCCTTGCCGGCGGCGATTGCTCCCGCAAGCTCTCTTTCGAGAGAATTTTTCCCCTTCCCTTTTACGGCCGGACCCGTATTCACTGCCACATCTATTCCCTCCTCCCTCCCCATTTAGAAAAACGGATCCGTCAATCCGTTTTTAATAATTTATCATAACAAATAAAAAAAGCAAGTCCAAAATCAACCGGACCTGCTTTTTAAAAATTTATTTCATGTGCTTTTGAATGTCGCTCCATTTACTTTTTAATTCCGCCATTACTTCCTGAATTTGCTTTTCCGCCATTTTTTTTCTTTTTCCGTATTCCACGACTGCTTTCTCCACTACCTCTTCATATTTTTCCTTACTCATCACTTTCATTTTTTCCACTTCCTTCAAAATCTTAGCGAAAAGATCAGACGACATTTTCTTTAATTCCGCGCGACGTTCCTCACCGGTTTTTTTGGTGGTGAGGAGAGCGGCGGCCGTGCCGATCAGGGCGCCGAGAAGTGCTCCCTTGAAAAATTCTTTTTTCCCCATAAAATTTTAATTAATTATTATAAAATTTATTTAGAAATCTCTTTTTATTATTTTACCACAAATTAATAAATAAAAAAATCCCGTACCCTGTCCGAGGACAAAATACGGGACGAACCGCCAAGATTCTCCTTATCCGACGGCTGGCTGACTTCGCGCGAAGAGAATGCGCGCGTGGAAAACGACGCTCAAAACGGCAAAGACGAGTGCCACCCACAAGGCGATGTTCGCAACGTCGAGCGTCCAGCCGGCGCCAACGACAAGACCGATCACGGCCGTGCTCTGCAACCACATCTTGATCTTGCCGAAAGCATTGGCCTTGCCCGATTTGCCGAGCAGAGATGCGAGCAACCGGCCAAGGGCAAGAATCACTTCAATGGAAGCCGTTACGATGATGAGCTCAAATGGGAAATGCCCCCGGCCGTTGGTCAGAAGAATCCCAACGACCATCACTTTGTCGGCACAGGGGTCAAGCCATTCGCCGAGCTTAGTCTGCTCACCCCGCCACCTGGCCAGAGCTCCGTCCAGCGCGTCCAAGAACACGGCAAAAGCGATAAACAGAATGCCCAGGAAATGGCTGCCGACCCTGAGCAAAACCGCCACGAACAGAGCAACGAGCATGCGAGCAAAAGAAAGGTGATTGGGCTTGATCCAGAGCGGGGTTCGCTTCACGATCGGATTCAGCAACCAATCTCCCCAGCTGAGTTTTTTCTCCTCCATCACTCCCTCCTTGGCTCCGGACACTGCGAAATTGTCCAGGCCTTCATTTGTCCTATCATAAATAAAAAAATTCTGCAAACAAAAACAGAGTGATTTTTCCACTCTGTTTTTAAAAATCTTCTAAGATTTTATTGTCGCGGCGTAAAAGAAACTCGAGTTGAGCCAGTGCCGCCGCCAAATGACGCCGAGATATCAACCAAAACTTTGTAACCGACTTCAGCACTCGTTCCAATTTTGAAAGAAACCGCATAAACACCGCCGCCAGAATGAACAAGAGTGTAGGTGATGTTGCCCGAATTGTAATGGGCCACGGCTTTGACCGTCGCATTAGTTATCGGATTGCCCGCGCCGTCTTTTACTGTCGCGGTGATTGTCTCATTGCCCCTGACGTTTGGCGTCGGATTGCTGATTTGTCCCACGACGCCAATAATTATTGCTGGCGGTGGCGGCGCGGTGTTGGTATTGGTATTTGTGTTTGTAGCCGTATTCGTGTTAGTTTCGGTATTTGTGTTCGCGTTAGTGTTCGCGCCTGCTTCCGCATTAGTGTTGACCGCCGCATTCACGTTCTCGTTAGCATTAGTTTCAATAATCGGCACATAAGTCACAGTTTCAGTAGTGCTGGCAAGATTGCCGGCCGGATCAGTCGCCGTCACGGTTAAATTATTTTCTCCGGACGTTAGCGGAATGTTCGCGCTCCAGGTACCGTCGGCGCCCACAGTGGCGGCAACGCCGTTCACGGTGACTATTGAACCTGGCGCCGCTTTGCCGCTCGCAATATAATTTTTATCATTTACAACTAAACCCGCGGCAGACTGCACTTCAAGCGTCGGCGCAGCTGTATCAAATTTTATGACAATTTCGCCTGAAGTGCGGCTCGATCTTCTAACCGCGTTAAGCGCCCGAGCCGTAAATTTATTTTCTCCGGCGACAAGCGAAACATTTTCAAAAATAAAATTTCCTTCCGCGTCCGCGCTTGCCATAGCCACCGCTTTTTTATCCTTATCAAAAATTACAACTACTGCGTCCGCCCTGGCTGTTCCCCTGAGCGTCACTTTTTCTTGATTAGTGACGGTAGGAAATCCGGTAAACTTTGGCGCCGGCAAATAAATCACTGCCAGCCAAATAATAAGGCCGACTGCTAACAAAAACAACGCTGCCGAAATGGCGCACCAAATCAGCCTCTCGCGCGTTAATTTTGTCTTTAAAACAAAAGGTAAATCCATAAATTTGGAATTAATAATAAATTACCTCTTGTCTTATAACGAAGAAGTATCAATTTTCTTACACCTAAATTACGCCTGCGTTTGAGGCATTACCGACGCTTTTTTAACCCGCAAAAGCGGCGCTAAAACTCCAAGGCCGTAACCGAGCCAAAGTGTCCAATCCCCGAAGATCGCTGGATTAAACCGCATCGTCACAATGACGTCTAAAATCACGCCAACCACGAGCCAAGAAAAACCATAGCCCAAGGCCAAACCATAATTTTTTGGCTTAACGTAACCAGCAAAAATGAAAGAAAGGACGCCGGCAATAATGGCGAAGCCAATACTTAACCAAAGAGATTCTTGGACTTTAAAACCAATAAAAGCAGAAACAATCACAAACATCAACGCCCAAATAATAGCGCCAAAACCGATAGCTTTTTTCCAATTCATAAATTCACCCCCTTTTCAAAAAATTTATACTAAAACCCCGGAATTAATCCGGGGTAAATTTTTATTGTGCCAAAGGAAGCGCGGTCAGGTTGGTATTGTTAATACCCAAACCGAGTTCTCTCATAATCCTGAAGGCGTCGTCAGGCCGGCCGAGATAATATTTTTTTCTGTCTTTCGGATAAATGTAGTAGGCCTCGCCGTGCGACTGGACATCGAGCAAAATTCTTCCGACAACATTCGTCGGAAAATAAGTCGTGTTGGTTATGAAGTCGTGCGTGGCGCCGAGCCCGAGCGTTCGCATCACATTAAATGCGTCAGTCGGACGGCCGAGATAATAACCTTTCTTGTCCACCGGATAATAGTAATAGGCCTCGCCGTTTTTTTCTACGGCCAAAAAAATGTAGCCGAGATATTTAGTCAAACTTGTCGCGGAAGTTCCGGTCCCGCTCGAAGTGCCGGAAGTATTTGTTAAAGCTTTGTCGGTAAGTTGCATCAAAACCGCGCCGACCCAGCCGACCGTACCGTCAGCCAGCTGCACTTTGTACCAGCCGTCAGTTTCACCGATTACCTTAATTACCGAACCCTTAACCACGGTTTTTAAAATTGTTGAGTTAACTGTGCAAGGCTCGTTTCGGACGTAAGCGCTAATAATCACTTCGCCGCGCAAATCGCGATCGTAAATCGGATCGCAACCGCAACACTCTGTGGCGGCCGAGACATGATTTACTGGCCAGAAACCGAAGGCTAAAATAGCCAAAACTACAATGGAAAATGCCTGTTTTTTCATAATCTTAAAATTATGACTTAGGCGGACACTGATTTTATTTTATCATTTTTAAAAATCAGCGTCCATTTTCATTGTAACGTTAATACACCCTTTTAAATTTCACGACAAAAACCGGTTCATATTTATTTTCGTACTCATCAGTCACCTGAACCGTCTCGCCTTTCACAAAAGTATTTAAAGCAAGGTCGGAAAGCATTTCCGCGTCGGTTTCCGTGTCCGCTTTTAAAGTTTCAAGCTCATTAAACTCGGAAGAAAAATCTCCCCGCACGTCCATTTCAATTTTTTTCTTTTTCTCGCGAAGAGTTTTTAAATCCTCCACAATTTTTCCATAATCAGCGCTTTGGGTAAGCGCGTCTTTGTACGCGGATCTAATTTCTTTCTGTTTCTTTTTTGTTTTTTGCATGCGGAGCCAAACTTCTTGAAGATTTGCCATACTTCGTAATGTTAAAAATTTAATCAAAAAACCAGTTACTTTCTTCTCCGAATAACCGGTAAATAAATTTTAACCAAAAAGTTTAATTATTTTATCAACAATAATTTGATGTTCTCTTTCGTCATTTCTAATGTGTTCAATGTCGCCGCGCCAGCCGTTGGCCAAAAGTTCTTTTAAAATCAAATCACAGTTATCCTCAGCTATTTTTTCCATCTTTTTCGCTTCGGCAAGTATTGATTCAACTTCCGGTCTGCTCGGCATATTATTTTAAATTATTAATAATATTTTCCAAAACTTTTTTATGTCCAGAACTTTGCGCGATTAAAATTTCCAAATATTTTTTAACTTCTTTGCGGTCGGTTTCGGAAAAAATTTCCATAAAACCCTCGTCTCTAATCAATTCCATATAAAGAGTAATAAAATCGTCTTCGTAAATAATCCCCTGTTTAATCAAGTTTTCCACTCCTGTAATTTTTTGATCATCCATAAATTTTAAGTGCTTACAAATATTTTTTCCACTCCTTCGGCCAAGGTAGTTCAACCGTTTTTATTTCATCGCTCGTGGCCAAGTGAAACGAAAGCGACGCGGCAAAAAGAGCAATAGATTTATCGGGCAGAGGTTCGCTTGCGCCGTATTTAAGATCGCCCAAAATCGGGTGGCCGATTGAGGTAAGCTGGGCGCGAATCTGGTGCGCCCGGCCTGTTCCTAATTTTATTTTTAATAAAGAATTTTTAGCGCCAACTTTTTCCACTTCCCAAAAAAGTTCAGCACGTGCCGTTCCTGGCATTTCATGATCAAAAACTTCCACCACATTTTTCTTTTCATCTTTTTTCAAAAAACTTACAATTTCGCCGCTCGATTTTTCCATTTTTCCAACTACAACCGCATAATAATATTTTTCAACCGCGTGCTCGCGAAATTGCGCCGAGATCCTTGACGCGCCTTTGCTTGTTTTCGCGAAAAGCACAACGCCGCCGACCGGCCGATCCAGCCGATGGACAAGCCCCAAAAAAACATTGCCAGGTTTTTTATATTTTTCTTTTAAATATTTTTTCACTTCGTCCATTAAACACGGATCACCCGTTTTATCCGCCTGCACAAGCATTCCGGCTGGTTTTTCCACGACGATCAAATGATTATCTTCATATAAAACATTGAGTTTCATCATAGACCTTTTGCGGGATAATTTTTCGTCGCGAAATTCATAAATTTTGAGCGAAAAATATGAAAGACGAGGAGGTTTATTAATAATAAGCCGACGAGTTTTGAATATTTTGCAGCCAAAATTTATAATTGCAGCAGAAAGGATTATCCCGTAAAAGGTCTAACTCCAGCGAGCAAAAATACCGCAAGGCAGTAGCCGACCGCTTCCTTTTTCTTCAATCGTCAATTCCCCTGCCTCAAGCGTTCCGCCATGCTTTTCCAAAAGCGGCAATAAATTATTTTTGTAAGCGGTCGCGGAATACCCGGAAGCATAACCATTAATTAGAAAAAATAACGGTTTATCCGTAAGTAATTCAAAACACAGCTTCATTAATTCCAAAAAATTATCTTCAATTTTCCAAAGTTCGCCGCCCGGCCCGTGGCCAAACGCCGGCGGATCCATCACGATGCCATCGTAGCGCCGGCCGCGTTTGATTTCCCGTTTCACAAACTTCACGGCATCCTCCAAAATCCAGCGAATCGGTTTTTCCTCCAAGCCGGAAAGAGCCGCGTTGTCGCGCGCCCAGGTAATGGCGACTTTTGAACCGTCCAAGTGGCATACTTCAGCGCCGGAGGCCGCAGCGGCAAGCGTCGCTCCGCCCGTGTAGCCAAAAAGATTAATCACGGAAATTTGTCTTTTCGCTCCGCCAACTAATTTTTTAATCCACTCCCAATTTCCGACTTGTTCCGGAAAAATTCCCAAATGTTTAAAAGTTGTGGGCTTTATCCAAAAATCCAAACCCGCCAGATTTATCTGCCAACGGCCAGGAACTTCTCTTTTTATTTTCCATTCTGCCGATTCAGCGCTTCGTTTAAATTCGCCGTCAACTTTTTTCCACGCGGCTAAATTTAATTTCGGCCAAAGCGCCTGCGGATCAGGACGCGAAAAAACAAACCGCCCGTAGCGTTCCAATTTCTCTCCCTCGCCGGAATCCAGCAACTCGTAATCCGCTGAGGATTTTGTTTTTAAAATTAAATAGTCAATCATTTCAAGTTAATTCAACTTACTGTCTGGTGCCAGAACCAGTTAGGGTGCAACTCATGTAGTTAACTGTTCCATCAGTCGCGTAACCGACTGCATCCATAGACCCGCTACCGGAAAAAGCCGCGCCGCCGTCCTGCTCACTGAAAGCAAAGTAAAATATTGCCGAAGCATAAGCAGTGCCACCCTCTACGGGCATTGACATCTGAAAGGATTCAATGGCCGCACCCGAATCGTCAATCGCGACATAAGTATTTACTGTGCTGTCAAACGTAACATTATTTATCACCGTAAAATCAAGCCCAAACGTATCTGAATAGGTTGGCCTACCCGGAACAGTGGTCACACAGTTGCCGGTCAATGTTCCTGTATAATGCCCGTCCCACTGACCACCGGCCTCTCCTTCCGCCTGTAACTCGGCGGTGCTGGGCAAAAGATTTTTTTCCGTACAACCAGACTCACCTCCCATATATCTGCCGCCAGAGTATGTCAAGAAATCCCAACACTGGGTATTGTTATTACCAATTTTGTAGTCGCAAGTATAACCAAATTCGGCGGTGGGAAGGCGGCTCTTGGCAAGCCCGGCCCCGCCTACGGTTCCGCCCTTGGCCACGCAGTCGTCGTAAAATTTTTGCACGGTCGGACTGTGGCCAGAGGATGAAGGTTCGCCGATATAGATAACGCCCATTCCTTCCAAATTATGCCAACCATTTTCCCAATCTTTTCCCGAATTCTTTTCCCCTTTAGCAAAACCTATCGCCGAAGCATCAATGCCATTTGTTGATTGCATTATCTCTTCAACACAATAAACGTTGGTCGGCCCGCCCGAACCGGTACTAATCCCGCCGCGACCAATGCAGATTTTTCTGGCTGGCGGCTGATTACTGGTGCCACCGGTTGTACCACCAGTTGTGCCGCCGCCCGAGACGTTTCCTCCAGTATTTTGTTTCTGCTGATTAGTTTGATTTTGTTGTTGATTATTAGTTTGTGTTTGTTGTCCTGACGGTTTACACCTCGTGTCGCAATTGTACATCCGTCTTTGGTAGTCAGTCATCTTAACGGTCGGATCACTGCAAACCTGACAAGTAACATCCATCCCCGGCCCGATGTCCGGAACTGGCGGCAAGGCAGCAAAAGCCGAAGGAATAAAATCAAACGAGAAGAAACCCGCTTTCTCGGAATGCGTAATGCCATTCAACCAATGACGCTCTACTCTTAATTTGGCGCCGACGTAAAGCATTGACACCTGATTTTTCATTTGGATGGCGCCGTCACCAAATTCTTTAAGCTCGGAAATTTTTTGGACGCTATGCTCAAATAATTGCTTGGCTTTTCTGTCGCTCAATTTTAATTTAAAATCGCCCGGGTCGTCCCTCACATCTCCCCAAACTTTTGGATCTAAAGATGCGATTCCAACTTCGTTGACCCAGTCTACGGCCGCCTCTTTATAACTCTCCAATTCTTTGGGCACACTAAGATCTTTCAATCTTCCCGACACCATCTGAGTTTCAATGCCGACTCTCTGCCAGGAAGCGGTAACGAGTGGTTTTTTTTCTACCAATGAATCGCCCATTATTTTTGCCACAGTCGCTTCAGCCAAATTATCCTGAATTAAAAAAAGTGAATCGGAAAATTTTTTATCGTTCAAGTCGGTTAAATAGACATAAACCCCGAAACCGGCCAAAAGCAAAATCACACCGATGATGATTGAACCGATAATCGGTTGTCGGATGATGAGACGGATTAAGGAATAAAATATAAAATAAATAAGATAAAGAATGCAAATTGCAAAAAAGGCGAGAAACGCGGATATTCCCAAAATTTCTAAACGGCTGTACTCTGCAAAGCTAGACACTCCACTTTCCATAAAATAAAACACTGGAATTAAAACCACAAAACCCACGAACCAAATAGTGAAAAAATCAGGCTCATTGTCTTTTGTTTGGCGGTAACTGGCGTGCCGCATTTGGGGCAAAATTTCAAAAAGGCCCCCAAATTCCGGCCGCATTTTGCGCAACGCATAGTGTTTTAATTAATGTTAAAACTATTATTAGTTTACCACATTTTGACTCGGTGGAATAGCATTTAATCCACAACAAAAACCGCCGAAAGCGGTTTTAATAATTT
Source organism: Candidatus Falkowiibacteriota bacterium (assembly GCA_016214745.1). Classification (GTDB taxonomy): domain Bacteria; phylum Patescibacteriota; class Patescibacteriia; order XYB2-FULL-38-15; family XYB2-FULL-38-15; genus JAHIRI01. The sequence continues at coordinate 17,805 of JACRNW010000001.1, forward strand.
TTGAGACCAAACTCCGAGACTTGGATTCGTCCGGTCATTCGACCGGACGCCCCGTCGGATGACGGGGCGAACTCCCGCCCTAATCTCGGGGACCTGGATTCGAACCAGGATAGCCACCTTCAAAGGGTGGTGTCCTACCGTTAGACGATCCCCGAGAGCAGAGCGAGAAATTTAAATAAAAAAATACAGACTTTTGACTTGTCTGTATTTTAACTTTTTTCTTTTAAACTTTCAAGTACCGGCCCACCGCCAAACTACTTGTCACAATATTTAAGAGCACAACGCCCACGAATTGCCAGCCAAAAATCTGAAGAAAATTTTGGGAAAAATAGCCGAGTAAATTAAATTCCGCGCCGCCGAAAAATCCGGCCAGATACGGTTCGGCAAAACCGATCGCCGGAAAGGTAAGAAGTATCGTAAAGAAAACGGCAAAAATTCCGTAGAAAACTCCGCTCGCGAGGAATGGCGCCCGGACAAACCAGTTGGCCGCGCCGACCAATTTCATTACTCCTATTTCTTCGCGGTGAGTGTAAATCGTCATCCTGACCGTGTTAAATCCGATTAAAACCGCGACAACGGCAAAAAGTCCGGCTATGCCAAACCCCGTACTCTTGGCTTTTTCTGAAATGGAATCAATTTTTTTAATTATTGCCTCGTGATCTTCAAAACTTTTCTCTTGAATAATATTTGCGTATTGCGCGTCGTCAAAAACTTCTAAAATTTCCGGGTAATCGGCGGGGTCATGCGCTTTAACAATAAGGGTCGCGCCGAGCGGATTTTCCCCGACTTCCTCAAGAGATTCTTTTATCACCGCGTCGTTTTCATGTTTTTTTGTAAAATCCCTGAGCGCCTCTTCCGGCGAAACATAAATTACATCTTTTACTCCAGACAAACTCAAAAGATATGATTTTATATTTCCAATCTCGCTTTCAGCCACTCCTGGTTTGAAATAAACACTGACGTCAATTTTATCTTCCACTTGGGCGACCGCTGTTTTGGTCAAAAAATTCAAAGTAATCAAAAAATTTATTGAAACTAAAGTCAAAACTAAAACCACGACCGTGGCCGTAGTAAGCCAAAAATTTCGCCAAAAATCTTGCGAAGAAAATTTAATAATGCGGAATAGCGCTGCAAACATATGCTAGAATTTAGAAAATAGAAGCTAGAATTTAGAATTAACAAAGTTATTTAATATTTTCATCACCTCTACTAAGGTAATCTCTACTCCTTTAAAACTTAATTTCGGAAATAAAACTTTAGCAATTTCGATCTGGCTTTCCAATTCTGACCCAGAACCAAACGCAACGCACAATAATTGTTTCTTTTCTTTGGCGTGAAAACGATGATAGCTCTCAGCAATATTGGAAGAAATAGAAATTACAGCTCTTCTCATCTGATTCGTTAAACCATACACTTCAGAATGAGGAAATTCATCTGTCAACCGATAAATCTCTACAGCCAAATCACGCGCTTTCTGCCAAACCACCAATTCCTTAAAAGATTTTGTGGCCATAAATTCTATTTTCTATTTTCTACTTTCTAGATTCTACAATACGTATTTTCCAACCTCTTGATCGCTGATAACCGTCCCCTGCTCAAGCGTTACGACTCGCCGGCGCAAAGAATTAACCAACTCGCGATTATGAGAAACCAAAAGAACGGTCGTGCCAAACTCATTGATTTTCAAAAGTAAATCAGCGATTTCTCTCGTATTGATTGAATCAAGATTTCCGGTTGGCTCGTCGGCCACTAAAATCTTCGGCCGATGAATCAGGGCACGGGCGATAGCGACTCTCTGCTGCTCGCCGCCCGAAACTTGTTTTGGATAACGGTCAGCTTTTTCATCCAAACCGACAATTCTCAAAACTTGCGGAACAATTGTTTTGATTCTTCCAACTGAGGCACCGCAAACTTCAAGAGCAAAGGCGACATTTTCAAAAATAGTTTTCTTGGGCAAAAGTTTAAAATCCTGAAAAATAACTCCGATCTGCCGCCGCAAAGTCGGAATTTCCGAGCGTCTGATTTTTGTAATATCCCAATCGCCGATCGTGATCTTACCGCGCGTCGGACGCTCTTCCGCAGTCAGCAATTTGATAAGCGTCGTTTTGCCGGTCCCCGACTGGCCGACAATAGAAACAAATTCTCCGGCGTTAATTTTTAAATTTACGCCCTGCAGGGCGACTGTGTTCGGCGGATAAATTTTTTCTATACCTCGAAACTCAATCATATTAATACATTATATGCGATTATCAAAAAAATGCCAACCCCAAAATCTAAGAAAAGGTCTTGACTTGATTTTTCTCTTAAAACGTCCTAAACTAAGATTAATATTTACAAAAAGGCGCGGGATTAGTATAGTGGCAGTATGCGACCTTCCCAGGCCCCCACACCAAATTCGCGAGAGTAGTTCAATGGTAGAATGCGTGCTTCCCAAGCACGAGACGGGGGTTCGATTCCCCTTTCTCGCTGATTTGGTGTAGGGGCAAGTTGAGGCGCCGGTTCGATTCCGGTATCCCGCTTTGAAAATACAAATAAATTTTGGCGGAATCGAACGGGAAGGGTTTGGGAAACGGGAGTTTCCCACCTTTTCGGCGGAAAACAGTTGGGGAAAACCGCCGGTTTGCCCCAAGCGCAGTCCCGCCATGGCGGGACGAGTAGTGAGATTCCGGTATCCCGCTTTTAAAAACTTGGCGCAATCTTTGCCGACGTAGCTCAGCCAGCAGAGCAATGCTTTCGTAAAGCAGAGGTCGTGGGTGCAAATCCCACCGTCGGCTCCAGAAAACAGCAATTCATTTTTGAAGGCTGTTTTTTGATTTAACTCCCACCGTCGGCTTAGGAAAAACGGACTTTTAGAGAAAGGCCGTTTTTCTTTTTCCTAAATTTTTATAAACCGCCAAATTCTTGCCTTTGCTGATTCTTCAGTCAGATAATCGTCCAAACTCTTTGTCTTTATTAAAATATGCTCCGCCCGTACTTGGATGACTTCGCCATTTTCATCTTTAACTTGCTCCGTAACTTTTATAATATGGTAACCATAACTCGTTAAAACCAAATCGCTTGTCTCTCCGACTCCGAGAGCAAACGCCGCCGCTTCAAATTCCGGGACCATGGTTCCTCGGCCAAAATAACTCAGGTCGCCGCCATCCTCCGCAGTCGTGTCTTCACTGTATTCTTTTGCCAAATCCTCAAAACTTTTTTCTCCCCTTTTCACTTCAGCCAAAACATTTTCAGCTTTTTGTTTCGCCTCTTGGTTTAATGTCTCGTCTTTGGAAATGGCTTCCTGCAATTTTTGCTGGATTAAAAACGGCTTTAAAACTTTTTCCTTAAACTCTTCAATGCCCCAGCCGTATTGTTCTTGCAAAGTTTTTTCAACATTTTCCCTTGATTCGTCTTGAGAGACAATCTTTTCCACTTCCGCTTCCAGCTCGCTGTCTGAAACGCTCACATTATATTTTTTTGCCAATTGATAAGAAAGTTCATTTTTCAAAAGCCGATCCAAAACCTGGCTTTTAAGTTCTTGCTCGCTCGGTATCTCCGCTCCCAATTCCGCGCCCTGGCTCGCAAAAAAAGTCTTTAAAGTTTCCAGGTCATCCGCGTAATCGGAAAATCTGACCGGATGCCAATTAACAAGAGCGGCGGGATATGGCGCAACTTTGGTAATTTTTGCGACGACTTCTCCGCTCCAGCCAAAACGATAAATTCCGATGCCGAAAATTACCGCGGCTAAAACTAAAATTGAAAGCGCTCCCAAGCCAAGTCCCAAAAAGAATTTTTTCAGGCCGCCTTTTTTAGAATCAGACATTGTCTCGCCCGCGCCGGCTGTTTCGGGAATAGATTCAGAAACTTCCATCTCTTTTTCCTCGTTCTCTTTTAATGGTAAATCCATAAATTTTGGCTATCTACAAATTACGAATTTTGATACAAATATACAAATTCCTTCTGACGCGTTAATTCACCAAAAAATGTTCTTGGCCGTTATTTGTATATTTGTAAATGATTTGTAATTTGTAGTAATATTTATTTAACTTTTAAAAAAATAATTCCACCACTTTTCCGGATTGCCGGAGGCCGTCTCTTCTCCCGCGTCTCCCGCGCCGCCATTCGCCTCTTTTTCATCTCTTGCCGGAATAATCACGACTGATTCGCCGGGTTTTTGCAAATTAAATTTCAGCCGGGCCTCCTGCTCTAAAAAATCATCCGTCCCCAAAAAATTCAAAAAACTTCCGAGTTCTTCATTCTTTGTTTCAAGCCGCGCGATTTCATCCTGCGCCGACTTTATTTCTTCATCAATTTCCCGGCTCTCTAAAAACTTTTTTCCAAAAGAAAAAATCAAAAAGCCCAAAACGATGAGGCCCAAAAATAAAAAAAGTTTTGAAGCAAGAAATCGCTTGGCCGAAAATGGCTTCTTCATAAAACCTCTTACGAAGTAATTATATCAATTTTTTCCGCCTGCGTCGACCCCACGAAAATTATCTCGGTTAAAATTCTTCAGCTGTTCTAATTTTTTTAATTTTATCTGCCGCAATTTATTTCTCACCAAACCGTCCAGTTCCTCAAGCTGTTTTTCGTCAAGATCTTCAATGCTTTTTTTAATAATATTAAATTGTTCGGCGTTTGGCGGCGGAACTCGTAAATCCAGCATGCCGTCCGGCCTGCGCTTTTCTAGATGCGAAAGGTCGGCGATTAACTGCTGGACGCTTTCCGGAGAACGGACATTTTTTATTTCAAGTCCGATGTCTGTTCCCGCGGCCGCTATTCTCACGTCGCCGTAGCGAAAGATTGTCTGCCAAATTCCTTTTCGACGATATGAAACATCTTGAATTTTTTCGTAAACCGCTTCGGAAACAATCCGTTCAAAAAATCCGCGCTGGTCAATATCAACAACCCGACAATTTGTGATGATGAAGGCGTTGTAATACCAACTGACAAAAGTTTGGACGGCATAAATTATGCCAAGTATGATGGGAAAAAGAAAAAGAACCACGCCCCAATAACCCCACTTGAAAAGCGGAAAAATAAAAAAGAAAGGTAAAATCAAAAGCAAAAACACGGCCAAAATTTTCGGCCAAAAAGTCAAGCCAAAGTGGCGGACAACGACGACCACTTCTTCTCCGGCTTTCGGATTTATTTTTTTGATGATAAGATCTTCCATCTCAAATAAAATTAAAAACTCATTCTGTCTTTATAGTCTCTAAAAATTTTATTTAACTTTTCAACTTCTTCCGCGCTAAAGTCTGCATCGTAGGAAATGCCATGCTTTTCACAAAAAGCGACTAAACTTTCAATTTCCCGATAATCACCATGGCGGCGAACTTTATCTTTTAATACTTCACGAATAACCTGGCCAACTTCCGCAGAAACCCCCTCCTTCTTTAAATCATTAATTATCGTTTCTATTTCCTCTACGGTCAACGGATACTCCGCAAATTTATATCTTAGAGTTTCTTCCAATATTGTTTCCCCAGTCACGGTTCTTTCTTTTCCGTCAAATCCACGGCGCGTATATTCTGCCATAAAATTAAAATTTATTTTTTAAAATTTCCCTGACTTTTTCCCGGTCATCCCAGGGAATTTTTTTATTGTCGACCACGCAGATCGCTTGTTCCGATCCTTTACCGGTAATTATTACCAAATCATTTTCGCGAGCAAGGCCGAGCGCTTTGGCGATTGCTTCGCCGCGGTCCAAAATTTTAAATAAATTCACTCCATCTTGTTTGCCAGCAGCTCCAGCCGCCACTTGATTTATAATTTCCATCGGATTTTCATCATACGGATCTTCGTTCGTAATTATAACATAATCAGCATTTTCCGCGGAGATTCCACCAAGAATCGTCCGACGAGATTTATCGCGGCCGCCGCCGGCTGAACCAAGAACATGAATTATTTTTGCTCCACTAACTATGAACTGTAAACTATGAACCGTCTTGTACAATTGCCTCATTGATTCCGGCTCTGGCGCGTAATCAACTAAAACTTTAAAATTCTGTCCTTCGTCAATAAATTCCATTCTGCCCGGGACTCCGCGAACTTTTTCTAACACTGACGAGATCGTGTCTAATGTCAAACCTTGCGACAATCCGACCGCCACTGCGGCTAAAACATTATAAACATTAAACTCGCCTAACAAATTTAAATGAAACAGCACGCCGCGAACCGTGAAGTCCACGCCATTACTTCCGAGCGCTACATTTTCCGCCCGAACATCCGATTGATTTTTTATTCCATATTTAATTTTTTCATCTGCTGAAAATTCCGCGAAATATTTTGCGTGTTCATCGTCAAGATTTACCACGCTAACTTTATTTATTTTTTTTCCGTCAATCATTTTTCGCGGCTTAGCCGTCAAATGCTGGAAAAATTTTCCTTTTGCCTTTTTATAATTTTCAAAACCGCCATGCGCTTCAATGTGTTCCGGCGTTAAATTGGTAAAAACCGCCACGTCGTAATTTACGCCAAGATGACGAAATTGTTCCACGCCTTGCGATGAAGTTTCAATTATTGCATACCGGCAGCCAGCCGCGACCATCTGCCGCAATAATTTTTGCAGAGCAAACCGGCCGAGCATAGTCATCTTTTTTTTATTCAAACATTCTTCGCCCGCCACTTTAAAACCAACCGTGGAAGTCGCGCCGACTTTAAAACCAGCACCTTCAAACATTTTAGCGATTAGATGAACCGTGGTTGATTTTCCGTTCGTGCCCGTCACACCGATCACAATTAACTTATTTGACGGAAAACCATAAAAAATATTCGCCGCCAAAGCTAAAAGTTTGTGGTACCACCCGAGCAAAAACCCCGGAATAAATTTTTTGATTATTTCTTTTATGCTCATTTTATTTTTTTAACTTCTTTCAAAAATTTGTCTCCGCGCTCAAATTCATTTTTAAACATCCCAAAACTAGCAGCCGATGGTGATAGAAGCACCACATCGCCGCGCGCGGCAAATTTCCGCGCAGTTTTTACGGCTTCTGACATACTGCGAACGACAGTAATTGGTAATTGGTAATTAGTGATTAGTAATTGTTTTTGGAGTTTTGGCGTGGCCGTACCACTTAGAAGCACGACTGCTTTGGCGTATTTTTTAATCACCGGCGCCAAATTTTTAAAATTCAAATTTTTATCCGCCCCGCCGCAAATTAAAATATTTTTTTTACCACCTATAGCACGCAACGCTGCAATCGTCGCTTCGGGCATGGTTGAAGTCGTGTCGTTATAATATTTCACGCCGCCGATTTCGCGCACAAATTCCAATCGTCCAGGCACGGCTCCAAGATTCTCCACTATTTTTTTTATTTTCACGGCTGGGATGTCTAAAATTTTTCCTACCGCCATGGCCGCGGCAATATTTTCCAAATTATGTTCTCCTAAAATTTTCAGATTCCATTCGCGCGGTACGTCGCCCGCAGAAAACCAAATTACTTTTCCTTTTGCTTTCTTCGCAAATTTCCGGCACCACGCACAATTTTTATTTAAAACTAAAAAATCATTTTTTGTTTGATTTGTAAAAATCGCTTCTTTATCATGGACATATTTTGCCATGCTGTTTTTATAATAATTCTGGTGGTCGGGATAAATATTAGTCACGACGGAAATACGCGGACTAATTCCAAGGTCACGCCAACCCTGAAGTTGCCAACTGGAAAGTTCCAAAACAACGAAATCATTTTTTTTAACTTTTTCCAAAAGCGGAAGCGTCGCCATTCCGCGGACATTTCCGCCGAAATATGTTTTTTTACCGGTTGTTTTTGTAATTTCATAAATTAAATTTGAGGTCGTTGTTTTCCCGCGCGTTCCGGTAATGCCGATAATTTTACACTCCGCCTCGCGAGCAAATAACGCATCATCCATAAAAATCGGCACGCCGTTTTTCTTTGCCTCGGCGATAAACGGCGAATCAAGCGGCACACCCGCAGCTTTAAAAACCATGTCCACATTTTTAAAATCTTCCGGCCGATGTTTGCCTAAAATAAATTTTATTGGATGCGCCCATTTTTTATTTTTTAAAAAATTCTTTATTTCCCGGATCGATGATGCTAAGTCTTTTGCACTTTTTAAATCTGTCACTGTTAACCGCGCGCCCTTTCCCGCCAAATATTTAACAATTCCAATCCCCCGGCCCAGAAGGCCGAGTCCCATCACCGTTATTTTTTTGTCACGAAAATTGATCATTTTACTTAAACAAATAAAGCCCGCCGCCCGTTATTAACCCAACAATAATTCCCGCTATTATAACGCCAATCGCGATTAGAATCAAGGCGCGCCGCGGCGGAATGCCAAAAAGAAAAGCGGCCACGGCTCCGGACCAGGCGCCAGTCAAGGGCAAGGGAATCGCCACAAAAATTACGAGCGCCAAATTTATGCCGTATTTTAAAATTCCGTCTTCAAATTTGCGGCGCACGCGATTAAACCACCAGTTAAAAAATCGCCGGGCCAAGCCCCAATGTTTCATCAAAAAATCCACTACCGGTTTTATAAGATAAACAATGAAAAAAATCGGCACCATGTTGCCGAGCACCGACCAAAGAAACGCCGACCAAAAAGACATTCCGTAAACTAAAAGCGCGACCGGCAACGCCACGCGCAATTCAGCGATGGGAATCATGGCGACGAGAGCCGTCGCCGCCTCGGGCGGAAAATTTTTAAATATTTCTGCGTAATTTATTCCGAACATATTTTACAATTTTAACAAAAACTCATTTGCTTTTTCCAAAACCTTTTTCCCATTTTGAAAAGTAATTTGTTCCATAGCCTCCGCGTAAGGCAACCACTTAAAATCAATATGCTCATCGGAAAGTTTTACCCCTTCTGTTTTTGTTTCCGCTAAATAAAAAATTGCTTCTTTATAAATTGTTTTTCCTTCTTTTTTATAAAACCAAAAAATTTTCTCCCTAAAACTGGGGAGAAAAATCAAATCAGTAATTCCCGTTTCTTCATTTGCTTCTCTCCGCACCGTCTCTTCTTCTTTTTCTCCAAGTTCAATCGCTCCCCGCGGAAAATCCCAGTGGCCTGATTCGTAACGTAAAAGCAAATATTTAATTTCGCCGTCTCGTCTAAAGATTACGGCGCCGGCGGAAATTTCTTTTGGCATATTTTTCTTTATTTATATTTTCCCCCTACTCTCTCATTTTCACGTCGTAAAGTATTTCTTCAGCGCGCCGCAGATTTTGTTTGGCCTGATCATATTTTGTCCGCAAATATCCGGTCAAATTCATTTTAATCAATTCACCGATAACGTCGCGAACACCGGCTACAAACTCCTCAACTTTTTTAAATTTTTTCTCCGTGGCCGCAAGAACCGTCTTCCGAACAAGTTCACCAGTAAAATCACAAAGTCCACCCAAATAACTGTCGGCGTCAATTTCCATTCCCTTGATAAAATCTATTTTCCCGTCTTCTAAAAACCGGCCAAAAAATTTTGCCTCCACGTATTCTTCAAGCGCCGCCCGATATGCCCCCTCATAGCGCAACTCCGGTTCTTGTTTAGATTTCTTTTCCAAATCTTGAAAAATCACCTCCACTTCGGCGAGTAATGCATTACCACCTTTTAAATCGTCCCGATGAAAAGCAAAAATCGCCTGCTTGGCCCTCATCAATGCTTCATTGGAAACACCGATTAATTTTCTTCTTTCCTCTCCGTAAAATTCAAAATCTTTTTTTAACTGCTGAAATAATTTTTGGTTAATCATATATCTCTACGAATTACAAATTATTTACAAATGTACAAATTTGTATATTTGTATTTGATTCGTAATTTGTAGTAATTAAATACAATTATCGCATTTAACGGCTAAAAGTAAAATAATGGAATTTCTTGTTACAAGCCCCACCACTTTTTCATTTTCCACGACCGGCAAACGGCCGAATTCATTTGACGCCATCTTCAAAAAAGCGTCGTAAGCCGTATCAGCCGATCGGATTGTTAAAAGTTTATCCGCGCTGGTCATCACTTCTCCGACGGCCGTCTTCGCCCATTTCGTCCGCGGAACTTGGCGTAAATCTTCTATCGTGATAATTCCCAGAAGTTTATCATTTTCTTCAACCGGAAATCCTCCTTGTTTATAATCCAAAAACGCTTTGCCCAAATCTTTTAAAGTCATATTCCTCGGCACGCTCTTAAAATCTTTTTCCATAATCTGATCAATCTTAAAACGCGAAAGAACTTCTTCCATTCTCTGTTGTTTCAAACTTGATCCGGCGGCCTGAAGGAGGAACCAACTGATTAAAATTATCCAAAGTCCGCCCAAAAAATCATTATCAAGAAGCATTTTTAAACCCCAAAGAGTAAAAAGAAAAGCGATAAAACGGCTCACGCCGACAGCCCGACGAGTGGCCCGCTCAATATCTTTATATTTTGCCCAAAGCGCGGAACGGAAAATTCTCCCTCCGTCCAGAGGAAAAGCCGGAACCATATTAAAAACCGCCAAAATTCCGTTGATTAAAAAAAGATAATTTGTGATGGCCGCGCCGGCGACCCCGATCTCAAAACCAGAAATAAACCAAAAAATACCGGCCAAAATTATGCTGAGGATCGGACCGGCGATGGCCATATCAAATTCATCCGACGGTTTTTTTGGCTCGGTAACCATCTCCGCCACGCCGCCAAAAACAAATAACGTGATGCTTTTTACAATAATATTCTTCCGTTTTCCAACCAACGAATGGGAAAGCTCATGGAGCAACACCGAAATAAAAAGCAACGCTGCGGCGATTCCTCCGGAAATCCAATAAGCCGAACTGCTCCACCCCGGATAATTTGCCGGAAAATAAAAATCAGCCAGTGACCAAACTACGAGAAATAAAATCAAAAACCAGGAATAGTGAATTTTAATTTCTATATTTCTGATTCTTCCGAACGAAAAAGAATTGTGCATAATTACGTTAAAATTATTTTAAATATTTTTATAAACTTTTTCCGTTTCGAAAACTATCATCTCCCAATTAAAATTTTCTTTGATAAATTTTTTACCTCGCTCTCCCCGCCCCGCCACAATCTCGGGAACAGCCATCAGATAAACTAATTTATCATAGAGATCATTAATATTTTTTGTTTCAAAAGAAAATCCGGAATGGTCAATTGTTTCCATATTCTCCGGAATATTACTGATTAAGACGCATGTTCCATAAGACATCGCTTCTAAAATTGTAATGGAAAGCCCTTCGGCCTCGGAAGGGTGGACATAAAGATAAGCGTTCGCAAAAAGTTGTTTCAGCGGCTCGCCCACCTGAAATCCGGTAAAAATAATGTTTGGACTTTGTTCGGCGAGTTTATTCAAATAAGCATAGTAATCATCGGTAAAACTTGGCGCGCCGACAATTACTAATTTTTTAATCTTGCCGCCCGGCCAATTTTTCGGATCTTCACCAAAAGTATTTTCCATTTTCCGATAGGCCTGGATTAAATAGTGGATTCCTTTGTGTTTTATCAACCTTGCTACCGTCAAAATATATGAATCTTTTTTCAGACCTAATTTTTCTATTTGGTCCGTCCCGCCGACTTTTTCCACGGCAACTCCGTTTGGAATATAGACAACTTCTTTTTTAAATTTTTCTCTACAATATTTTTGGATGGATTGGGAAACGGCAATGGTCTTATGCGCGAAATGAACCGCGGTCCATTCGCCCCAGCCAAGATAAATTCTCGCGAAGCGTCCCCATTTTTTATGAAATCGATCAATGCTATGAAAAGTAACAACAACTTTTGCTCTGGGTTTAAAAATTCTCGGAATCCAGGCCAGAGTAGACGGACCAATACCGTGGTAATGGATAACATCAACTTTTTTGAAAAGAACATTAATCGTTGCTAAAAAAGTATGAGTAATCGTGTCCAGATTTTTTGTGGCAATTGAGGGCAGGGAAATCAACCGAACGCCTTTATAATTTTTTTGACCGTTTATAATAAAACGGGGCCGGACGTAAGCTGAAACTTCGTGGCCGTTCGCGGCAAGCCGAACCGACAATTCCTCTACGTGCCGTTCTACTCCCCCGTCCCGAATAAACGGAATGCCCTTTTGGCCGAGCATGGCTATTCTCATAAAACTCTTGCCAAAAATAAAATGCCTTGGTATTATTATATCAAATTAAGACTAAAACGGCTATCAACGACTTCCTCGTTCTTTTTTTAAAATTTCATTATGACCCGGTAGCTCAGCTGGTAGAGCATCTGCCTTTTAAGCAGAGTGTCCTGGGTTCGAGCCCCAGCCGGGTCATTTTTTATTTGCTAATTTTTGGCTGGGCTCGAACGGGAAGGGGTCGGGAAACGGGAGTTTCCCGATTTGCGGAAATATTAAAACCGCAGGGTTTTAAAGCGCAGTCCCGCCATGGCGGGACGAGCAGTGAGCGCCCCAGCCGGGTCATTTTTTATTTCCCCATAATTTAAAAAACCTTCAAAGCAAAGGTTTTTTCTTTTATCTTGACAAAATCGATGATTTAACCTAAGATTTGAGGTCGCATGGATAGTACTTTCCCAAGACCACAAGAAGGAGGTGGGGCTATGGGTTGTGAAAATGATTTTGACCAGCTACGTGATCTTACCGCGCGGCAACTGTGGATGGCACTCGCGGCGGCCTACCAGGCGCTCGCGGCGGACGAAGCCCAGATCAGGGGGTTCGGTGCCGTAGTCGTAGAGGCCGATGCTCGAATCGAGGAACTCGAGAGCGAGGTCAAGCGTCTGCGACGGCTCTTGGGCATTGACTTCTTGACCGGAGTCCCAAATCACTACCACATCATGGGGCTTCTGGAAAGAGAAATCGATCGCTCTAGGCGTTCCGGCTCCACTTTCAGCCTACTCTTCCTGGACATCGACCGCTTCAAGAACGTGAACAGCAACTACGGACACGAGGTCGGCAGTGCTGTCCTCCACGAACTGGCCAAACGGCTCGAGGCAGCTCTGCGACTCTCCGACGCCTTGGGACGATACGGCGGAGAGGAATTCATCTTCATCCTTCCCAATGCGCCGCGAAAGGGAGCGGAAATCGCCGCCGAACGACTTCGGAAACTCGTCGCCGCCGAACCCTTCAAGATCGGCGACAAGTCCGTGGCCGTGACAGTGAGTATCGGCGTTGCCGAGTTCCGACGGACGGATACGGCGTCAAGCCTGATCGAAGCGGCGGATATGGCCATGCTCCAAGCCAAGGACTTGGGCCGTAACCGCGTCGTCTCGGCTGAGCGATAGAGAAGGATCTCAAGGACAGAAAATCCCGCAACAAGGAGGTGCGGGACCGATTCTGTCCTTTTCTTTTTTTAATTTTCTATCTTTTTATCACTTTTAAAATCTCTTCTGTTATCTTTTCCGCCGCGCCGGAGGGCATAACTTCTTTAATATTTCTGCTCAAACTTTCCAATTCTACTTCATTATTTAATAACTCTCCGACCGCTCCGACAAAATTTTCCGGCGTCAAATTATTTTCATCCCAAAAAACGACGGCGTTTTGTTTTTTAAAATAATAAACGTTTTCTTCTTGGTGACTCCCGGAAATCGGGATCACGGCCGTCGGTTTTCCGAGCATGGCAAGTTCAGTCAAGGTCGCCATGCCGGCGCGGGAAATCACAAGATCAGCCGCGGCAAAAACATCCGGCAAATCTTTCGTTAAAAAATCAACCGTGTGATAGCGCGCGGTTTCTCTTTTTATATTTTCAATTTTCATCCGCAACGACTCATCAATTCTTCCTCCGGTCATATGAATAACCTGACAAAATTTTACGAGTTCAAGCGCCGATGCGACAACAATCTTATTCAACTCCAGCGCTCCCGTCCCGCCGCCCAAAATGAAAAGTATCGGCAGATCTTTTTCCAGATTAAAAATTTCCGCGATTCTCTCTTTGCTTCCGGAAAATATTTCTTGCCGCACGGGATTTCCCGTCACGACGGCGCGAGAAAAATATTTTAGAGAATCGGAAAATGTCACTGTGATAATTTTTGCAAAACGCGCGGTTAATTTATTCGCCAATCCCGGCCGGATATCTTGCTGATGAATTAAACTCGGCACGCGCAAAAACCATCCCGCCCAGACGACCGGCACGGCGACAAATCCGCCGGCCGACAAAATCATCTGCGGTTTAAATTTAAAAATCAGCCAAAGAGATTTAAAAAATCCCGCGAGAAGTAAAAAGGGCATCAAAAAATTCCATCCGGAAAAATACCGGCGCAATTTTCCCGCTGGCACAGCCGCGAATTTAATATTGCGCGATTCAATTATTTTTTTCTCCGGCCCGTTTTTTGTTCCGAACCAAAAAAATTCCGCGTCGGGTACGCGCTTTTTTAATTCTTCCGCCACGGCCAGTAGCGGCGTCACCGATCCCATTGTTCCCCCGCCGGTCAAGATTATTTTCATATCAATAAATAAACTATAAGTAAAAGGAGTTCACCCTTTAGGGTGTAAGTTCTAATCGCCCTCAACTGTAAAATCCACAATCGGATGTAACTCAAAAACCGATTCTATCCACCCCAATCCTCTTTTTCCAATCCACTGCCCAGCGCTTGAAAATGGGTATTGAAAAGCCTCTGTTTGAGTTTTGCACAAACCGTGCTTTACTGGTTGATGATGAATATAATTAAAGTGCTTCCAAAAATCAACTTCATCGCGAATGCAATGATCCCAATAATTAAACCAAATTTTTCGTTTTTGTACGCGATCAATTTTATTTAATTGGAAAGCGCTTTTACCATTAATTGTTTGAATAAAGTCGGGTAAATCTTTTCCTCTGGCCATTTTAAAAAGCAGATGATAATGATTGGAAAGAATGCTCCAAGTATAAAAATTACTCTGAAATTTTCTCCCCGCCTCCCCAATTGTTTTATACAAAATTAATTTTTTATTTTGGCTGGAAAAAAATAGTTCCTGATTTACCGTTCTCGCCGTAATAAAATAAATTTGCTGGTCAACATACAAATGGGGCGGATAATGTGGTTTGAACATTAAAATATTCTACAGGCTAAAGCCTGAACTCCAAAAAAAATATAAAGCTACTCCTTGGAATATTTTGAAATATTTGCCATGATTCCCGCGGCGGCAAGACAAACGGTCAGTGCCGTTCCGCCGTAACTTACAAAAGGCAAAGGAATTCCGGTCAACGGCAAAATACCCGCCATGGCTCCAATATTTATAAATGATTGCAAAACAAACCAACTCGTAATCCCAATCGCGAGCAGCCGACCAAAACCGTCCGGAGCATTTTTGGCGATTTTAAATCCGCGGATAGCCAGAAAAACTAATGCCGCGACAAACAAAATCATAAAAAGAAAACCCAATTCCTCGGCCATGACGGCAAAAATTGAATCGCCGGCGACTTCGGGCAGATATTGAAATTTTTGCCGTGAAAGACCCAGACCCAATCCAAAAAATCCACCCGAGCCGATAGCGAGCAGTGCCTGATTGATATGATAACCAACTCCTTGCGGATCAAGTTCCGGATGCAAAAAGGTCATCAATCGCGCTGTCCGGTAAGGAGCAAATCTAACCAAAAGAAAAAATAACAGTGCTCCCGCTCCGGAAATCCAGGCAAGATGCGAGAGCGGCGCGCCGGCCGCAAAATAAACAATCAAAGAAATCATCGCGATTACGGAAAGAGTGCCGATGTCCGGCTGCAAAACCATCAAAACGACAATAATCCCGAAAACCGCCGCAAAAGGAATAAAACTCGTCCCGGCCTCCTGCATATCTCGCCCGCCGCGTTTTGGCCCAAGCCACGCGGCAAGATAAATTAAAAAAGTCAGTTTAACGATTTCCGCCGGTTGAAGCGACATGCCAAAAATATTTATCCAACTTTTAGAAGTTCCGTAATCGGCGGCCAAGCCGGGAATAAAAACTAAAAGTAAAAGCCCGATTGAAACAACTAAAAAAGGCAAGGCGTATCTTTTCCATTTTCGGTAATCAAGCCGTAGCATCAAAAGAAAGGCGATAACTCCGGGCGCCAGGCCAAACATAAGCTGGTGTTTCAAATACCAATAATTATCGCCAAATCTTTCGTAAGCCGCCGCCGAGCTCGCCGAAGAGAGCATTACTAAACCAAAAACGGCAAGTGCCGCCACAAGACCAATGAAAACGTAATCCGGTTTTTTCATGGACACTTTTTAAATTTAAAATCCTTTATCTATAAGCGAGATTACAAAACCCACTACCGCCGCCACTCCGGCGATTACCCAAAAACGCATCACGATCTTTGGTTCAGGCCAACCCTTTGCTTCAAGATGATGATGAATCGGCGTTGAAAGAAAAACTTTTTTCCCGCGAATTTTTTTGGAGATAATTTGGATAATCACGGAAATTGATTCCACCGCGAACAAAAATCCGATGATTGGCAAAAGCAAAACGGAATTGGTAAGCATGGCCACAATGCCGAGCGTTACGCCAAGCGACATTGCTCCCGTGTCGCCCATAAAAAATCTTGCCGGATTAATGTTAAACCAAAGAAAAGCTAAAAGAGCCCCGTCAATCGCGCCGCAAAAAGCGGCCAAATCAAATTTGCCTTGCGAAAAAGCAATCGCGCCATATGCGGCAAAAGCGGCCAAGAGCAATCCGCCGGCCAAACCATCCAGCCCGTCGCTTTCATTCACGGAAAAAGACGTCGCCACAATTATAAAAATAAAGAGCGGGAAGTACCACCAGCCGATGGAAAAATTTCCGAGAAACGGCACATGGATGAAGTTCCAATCAAGTTTAAAATAAAACCACCAGGCGCCGACAATAGCTATAAACGTATAAATCAAAAGTCTGTGGCGCATTCTAAATCCCCCGCCGTTCGGCCCGATTTTCCGCGCGTTCAGATAATCGTCAACCAAACCGACAATTGCCGAAGCAACTAAGGCGCCAAGCGGCAGAAGCGTCTGCGAACGCGTTAAAAAATTTAGATTTTTTAAAATTTCCCAATTGGTCCACTGGCCTAAATAAAAAAATAATAAAGCCAAAAATAAAACTGTAACCCAAATTAAAACTCCGCCCATAGTCGGCGTGCCGGATTTTGCCTTGTGGAGCGCCGACATTATCGGCGCAGATTTTTCATCCCTGATTTGTTTGCCCAACTTATACTTAAACAAAAAGTGTGTCAGGGCCGGAGTCCAGGCCATGGCAATAATAAATGAAAGGGTTGTCAGAATAAAAATTTTAATGATTGCAAAACTATCCATGAGATTCATTGGTTAATCATAATAACCGCGTAAGCGGCAAGAGATAATAAAACCTGAATAAAGGCGGAGACGCCGGCCAAAAAATAACTTGTCACTTTGTCGCGCAGATAAATTATGTCCGCCAAAATAAGATTGATGATAATAAAAAAAATTCCCACTAAAGGCATAATAAATATTTCATACCATCTGCCGATAAAATCAACTCCAAAATAAATATTGTAATGCAGGGGCAAAACTTCTCCAATCGACCGGAACTCAGAAAATTTAAGATAAAGAATAGCCCAAAGAAATAAATTTAACGCCAAAGAAGTAATTAACAAAATTCTGAAAAAACCGTCCTTAAAAACTAAGACGGTGAAAATTTTAAAAAATTTTTTAATGGCGGAGAAAAAAAACATAATTACTTTTTGATGGGCGACATCTTTCTGAGCCGCGCCACAATTCCGGGTAAAACTTTTAAAAGACGCTCCACGTCTTCTCGGGAATTATCTTTACCAAAAGTGACGCGCACGCTGCCATGAGTCACTTCTGGGGAAACGCCCATGGCCGTTAAAACATGGGACGGCTCCAGCGATCCGGAAGAACAAGCCGAGCCGGTGGAAACCGCGATGCCTTCCATATCAAGCATTAATAAAATACTTTCACCTTCAACATTTTTAAAACAAAAATTAGCGTTTCCGGGTACGCGCTGTTTTAAATCGCCATTTAAAATAGCGCTTGGAATTTTTTTAAGAATTTCCCCGACCAACTTGTCGCGTAATTTTTTAATATTCGCGTTTATTTTTTTTATTTCATTTTTATCAGTCAACATTTCCACCGCCCTGCCCATTCCAACTATACCGGCAACGTTTTCCGTTCCCGAACGGATTCCCCGCTCTTGATGTCCGCCAAAAATAATTGGTAAAAGCGGCGTACCAGATTTTATAAAAAGAACTCCTGTTCCTTTTGGTCCGTAAATTTTATGAGCCGAAAGAGAAAGCATATCAACTCCGAGCCAATCTACCCGGCAGTCGCAAAAATTCGCCGCCTGAACCGCGTCGGTATGGAAATAAATTTTGTCTTCCTTACCGCGACCGGCATTTACTTCTTTGATAATCTGGCTAATCTCTTGTATCGGCTGAATAGTACCGACCTCATTGTTAACATACATTATGGAAATCAAAATTGTTTCCGGCCGAATTGCTTTTTTCACGTCCTCTAATCTGACAAGTCCGGCACGGCTTACCGGCAAATAAGTAACTTCAACTTCTTCTTTTTTTAATTCCCGGCAAACTTCAAGAACTGCCGGGTGTTCAATCGCCGAAGTAATAACGTGAACTTTTCTTTTTAGATCAAGCGCTCTCGCCCGGCGAACTAAACCAAAAAGAGCCAAGTTGTTGCTTTCTGTCGCGCCGGAAGTAAAAATGACTTCTTTTGATTCGCATTCTAAAAATTTTGCCACTTGCTCCCGCGCTTTTTCAACCCCAGCCCGCGCTTTCTGTCCAAAACTGTGGAGCGATGAGGCATTACCAAAATCAGCCGTAAAGTACGGCTTCATCGCCCGCAAAACTTTGGGATCAACCGGGGTAGTAGCTGAATGATCTAAATAAATGCGCTTCATGATTATTTTGTATTTTATATCTAGTATTTAAATTTCAAAATACTTTATACTTGATACTTTATACTTTTTTACACCGCCTGCACTTCTTTCACGCCTTTAACTTTTGCTTTCAGAGCTCTCTCAATTCCCTGCTCCAGGGTCATCGCGGCCATGGGGCAATGATGGCAGGCGCCGACGAGTTTAACTTTTACCACGCCGGTTTTTTCATCAACATCAACCAATTCCACATCGCCGCCGTCAGCCTGAAGCGCTGGACGTAATTCGTCTAAGATTTTTTTAACACTATCTTCCATAAAATTATAATTTACTTTTTTAATTTTTTAATCGCGTCATGCAATGCCTCAACCGCGAGCACCGAACAGTGAAGTTTAATCGGCGGCAGACCGCCGAGCGATTCGGCGATATTGGCTTTTGTAACTTTCGCCGCGACTTCCAGAGGCTGGCCTTTTACCAAATCCGTAATCATAGAAGAAGTAGCAATGGCCGCGGCGCAACCCAAAGTTTCAAATTTTATATCTTTAATATAATCAACCTCTTTTCCGCCGACTTTTTTCTTATCAATCTTTAAATATAATTTCATCATGTCGCCGCAAAGAGGATTTCCCGATTCGCCAACCACAGTCGGATTTTTAATCACGCCTTGATTGTGCGGACTCTTAAAATGTTTGATGACTTCCTTTGAATATATAACTTGAGACATAAAAAATAAATTAAGCTGCTATTCTCTTTTTTTGATTTAAAAAATCGTCTAAACGCCGATAGTAATCTTTTATTTCTTCCTTCCCGCTCCCGTCTTCTCTTTCCAAAATTTTTCTATTTTGCTCCAACGCTTCCTTAATATCACCAACAATCTCCATATCATTGGGAGCGAGTGCTTTGTCCAATTTCTCAAACAATTTATCAATCTTCACAACCGCCACCATTCTTCTTTTTCCCTCAACAACCATTTCTTTTGACATTTCTTCTTCACCATCTTTTAAAGACTCATTGTATGCCCTTTTTTCTTCTAATATTTTTTCTAACGTTTCTTCTGGTAGTTCTTCCTCCTCGTCTATCTCCGGGAAAGAAGAAATTTCTGATTTTTTCATAAATAAATTTTAAGCCGCTTTTTTAATGGCGCTCTCAAGTCTTTTATAATAAGTGTCTATCGTCTCTTGCGCTTCCTTGCCAAAAAGTTTATGGTATCTTTTTAACGCCTCCCTTGCTTCGCTGGCTATTTCTCCTTGCTGTTCCTCGGGCAAATTGCCTTTCTCCAGTTCTCCCAACAATCGGTCAAGTGTTGCCATTATTTCCACCTCAGCCGTAGCTTCCGGAGACATCGGCTCCCTATCGTCATATTGTGGTTTTCCCATATAAAATAAACTAAAGATTTAATCCTCCATTTTTCAATTATATCTTATTCTCACTTAAAATTCAAGGGGTGTCATTTGACATTTTAGGAACAATCATCTAAAATGGGAATATAAAAAAATAATCTTAAATTAAACAATATGGGACCAGAAAGAAGAGAGGCGCCACCACAAGAATACGGCGTGGAACAATTTAAGGGTGACTTGCAAAGAGAACTTGAGCAAGAATTACGAGATTGGGAACTCGATCTCCAATCGCGAGATCAAGGAGATACCGATGCCTTAGAAATAGCGCTAAAGCACGTACGATTTAAAAGGGGCAAAAAGGATGAAGAAGGGGTAAGTGAAGAAATCGAAAATAGCGCCCAGGGATTTATAACAAGAGAATTGGAAAGAGAAGATATCCGCAGAAGGATGGAAGCGATTAGACGCGTCCTTGCCAAACTTTCCGGAAAATAAATTATATCCAGTAACTTTCAACTTTACAAACTTTATAACTTTATAAACTAAAAATATGGCTCATAAAAAAGCAGGCGGTTCTACTAGTTTAGGCCGCGATTCACAAGCTCAACGCTTAGGCGTAAAAATGACCGAAGGCCAAATGGCTTTTCCTGGCCGGATTTTGGTTCGCCAACGCGGAACAAAAATCCATCCCGGTAAAAACGTCCGCCGAGGAAGCGATGATACTTTATACGCCGTCGCCGAAGGAATGGTAAAGTTCACCACGAGAAAAAAGACTAAATTTGACGGACATTTACGCATGACAAAAATTGTAAACGTCATGCCTAAAGAAGCATAAACCAAGACAAAATATTTAACTAAAAGGACAGTCCTCGTACACAAGGACTGTCCTTTTAGAAACTATATTATTTTTCCACGACCACCATTACCCGCGCGCCAGTTCTCATATCTGGTTCTGGCCGAGGATCCTGGTAGGCCCGCACCCCGCCCACCCAATCATGTACTGCCCAAAGCAAATCACCGTACAAATAACGATACGCTTCGCCGCGGCGCGTCCCCGGGTCATTTGTAATGAACTCGGTCTGATTATAACCGCGAATCACGAGCATATGATAAAGCGGCCCCGGTTGTTTATAATATGGATTGCCGACGTCCCGGCCAGCCAACGGCACAATAATTAAATCTCCGGCGACTAATTTTTTCTTAATTTCCGTTTCCGTCACCATTTTATCAAGAGACGACTTGAGACCAAAATATTTGTCTAAAACTTCCACCACTTGCGCCGCGGTCAAATCAAGCGGATAACCGTTGTCATCCTCCCATTTTACCAACTTCAAAATTTCCTCTGCCATTATGTTATTGTCCAATTTTTCATTTTTAAAATATTTCGCGACCATAATCATTGATGCTTCCTCGCAGGCCTCCTGATATGGCATACTCCAATCTCCAAGCGGCGCCTGAGAAGCAAAAGCAACTGGCGCGAGAAAATCAGCGGGCAGGGCGGACGACGTCTGAATTGCGTTAACATTTGCCGGCGGAACTTGCGACGCGCTATTAGTGTTCGCGCTTGTATTTGTGTTTACATTATAGTTAGTCGGCTGGCTATTCTGATTATTTTGATTATTAACAATTGACGACTGTGTTCCGCAGCCGGCGCCGACGAGAAATAAAATTGCGACGATGAAAAATAAACGTTTCATGGACTTTAATGATCTTACGTTTTAACAAATTAACCCGACCCCTCTTCCAATTTACTTGCGTGATTTTAAACACGCTGAAATAAATTCTTTAAAAAGCGGGTGTGGATTTAATGGACGCGACTTGAATTCTGGATGAAATTGCACTCCGACAAAAAACGGATGATCTTTGATTTCAATAATTTCTACTAAAGAATTATTCGGCGAAGTGCCGGCAATCACAAGCCCCGCTTTTTCAAACTGCTCCCGGTAAGCGTTATTAAATTCATAGCGATGGCGATGACGCTCGGAAATATTTCTTTGGCCGTAAGCTTTATAACTCAGAGATTTCTTATTTAAAATGCAGGGATACGCGCCAAGCCGCATTGTCCCGCCATATTTTTTATTTTTGATTAGATTACCCTGCTCCTCCATAATATGGACGATTGGATTTGTTGTTTTGGGATTGATTTCCGCGGTGTTAGCGTCCGCGAGTCCGCAAATATTTCTTGCGAACTCCACCACCGCCATCTGCATTCCGTAGCATAATCCAAAATAAGGAATTTTATTTTCCCGGCAATATTGAATTGCCTTAATTTTACCCTCAACGCCGCGTGATCCAAAACCGCCCGGCACAATTACTCCGTCAAGTTGTTTTAAATCTTTAAGTTTAGACGGGTCTTTTTCAAACTCTTCCGAATTCAACCAAGTCAAAACTGGTTTACAATTATGCGCCCAAGCCGCATGTTTGATTGCTTCAATCACGGAAATATAGGCGTCGGACAAAACAAAATTTCCGGTGGTAAAATATTTTCCGACAATGCCGACGCGCACTTCGCCCTTGGCTGTTTTTATTGTCTTAATGAGCTTCTTCCAATCAGCCAAATCTTTCTGCCGCGCGCGCATATAAAATTTAGAAAGAATTCTCTGACCTAGCTGCTCTTTTTCAAAGTTGAGCGGCACTTCATAAATTGTATCAATATCCGGCGCGGAAATAACATCGCGTTTGTCCACGTTACAAAAAATTGAAATTTTTCTTTTTCTCGGTTCGTCAAGCGGCTGTTCGGCGCGGCACAAAATAAAATCCGGCTGAATTCCCGCGGCGTTTAAAAGCTGAGCTGCCTGCTGAGTCGGTTTGGTTTTCATTTCTCCGATTTTTGACGGAATCGGCAAATAACTAACTAAAACAAAAAGGACGTCGTCCGGACGCCGCTGATGAAGCATTCTCGCCGCTTCCAAAAATAAAACATTTTGATATTCGCCGACCGTGCCGCCGACTTCCACGATGACAAAATCCGCCTTGGCAATTTTTCCCGCCCGCCGGATTCTTCTGATGACTTCTTCCGGAACGTGCGGCACAACTTCCACGCATCGGCCGCCGTACTCCAAGTTTCTTTCTTTTTGAATAACCGTCTGGTAAACCCGGCCAGTTGTCATGTAGTTGTCGGAATAAATATTTTCGTTCAAAAAACGTTCATAATTTCCAATGTCCTGATCTGTCTCATCGCCGTCTTCGGTGACAAAAACTTCACCGTGCTCAACCGGGTTCATTGTCCCGGCGTCAATATTAATGTAAGGATCAATTTTTACCGCCGTCACGCGGAAGCCCTTACCTTGTAAAATTTTCCCGATGGAGGCCGAAGCTGTCCCCTTGCCGACTCCGGACATCACGCCGCCAACCACAAAAATAAATTTAGGCATAAATATCAAAACAATTAATTACCTAATTACAATAAATTACTTAATTACACTTTTTTCTAAAAAGCAACGAGGTAACTGGGCAACTAGGTAATTAAGTAACTCAAAATTATTTCTCTTCTACTACCCTCACCAAAATCTTCACATCCAGTCCCTGACCTAATTTTACCATAACTTCGTGTCCACCAACATCCTTAATCGATTTTTCTAATTTTATCTGGTCCTTATCTATTTCAAAACCTTTTTTCGCGAGTTCAATCGCTATTTCCGAAACACCGATGGATCCGTAAAGTTTTCCGCCTTCACCAACCTTGGCCGCGATTTTAATTTCCACGCCGGAAAGTTCTTTAGCTAATTTTTTTAATCGTTTCTCCTCGTGTGCCGCTTTTTCCGCCGCCGCCTTCTTCTCCATCTCAACTTTTGTCACCGCTCCGGCCGTGGCGAGCCGCGCTAAACCCTTCGGAATTAAAAAATTCCGGGCGTAACCCTCGGCCACCTCTTTTGTCTCCCCCGCCCGTCCGACTTTATCCACATTTTTAAGAAGAATAACTTTCATATCAGTTTATTATAGCACAAATTATAAAGTAGTAATTGGCCTGGACTGGACGATGTAAAATTTCCTTTTTTCCAGTGCCCATTCAATATCGCAAGGAAATTTATAATGCTTTTCAATCGCCGCGCAGATTTTTGCGAGATCAACAATTTGCCGGCCGTCCAGTTTCTGGCGGTTCCGCAACTTTCCCGGCACTGGTTTCCTAAAAACCCCGGCAGGGCCTTTCCTTGTCCGCATCATTTCCTGCTCGCTTACATTTATGTCTAAAATTTCCCAATGCCTTTTGTCTAAAACATATGCATCCGGCGTTACTTCCCCGCCGACAAGCGACTCCCCAAGCCCAAAACAGGCTTCAATTATCATCTGATTTTTATCACGCGTCACGGGATGGACCGTAAAACAAACGCCAGCCACTTCCGATTGCACCATTTTTTGCACCACGACCGCCACAGAAACGTGCGACCGGCGCAAACCTTTTTCATTACGGTAAAAAATCGCCCGCTCCGTAAAAAGCGACGACCAACATTTTTTTACCATGCCTAATAAATTTTGCCGCGTCACATTTAAATATGATTCCAACTCTCCGGCCCAGGAAGCCTGCGAAGAATCCTCGGCCGTTGCCGAAGAACGAACCGCCACAAGCAAATATTTTGACGCCGCAGTTTTGGCCAAAACGTCGTAGGCAGACAAAATTTCTTTTTGCAAATCAATTGGCATTCGCGCGTCATGGATCAAATCACGAATTTTTAGCGAGGCCTGATCAACCGAATTTACATCTTTATAATTTATTTTATCCAAAGCCGCTTCAATTTCCACTCCCAAATCCGTTTCTTTCAAAAATCTTTCAAACGATTGGGCTGTTACCACAAATCCGGGCGGCACATTAATTTTTGCGCTGGTCATTTCTCCGAGCGACGCTCCTTTTCCCCCGGCTAATTTCACGTCTTTTTTAGAAATTTTTGAGAATGGCAAAATAAATTCTTTCATATAATTTAAATTATTTAATAATTTTTACCACGCCGTGATTGGCGTCCACCTCTACTATATCGCCATCTTTTAAAACCTTTGTCGCGATTTTGGTGCCGATGACACAGGGAATACGAAGTTCGCGAGCCACAATTGCCGCATGAGAAGTTACCCCACCCTGCTCCGTAACAATAGCTGCGGCTTTTTTCATGGCTGATACTAAATCTGGATTAGTGGCGATAGAAACTAAAATATCGCCCTTCCGCATCTTTTCCATGTCTTCGGGATTGATAACAATTCTCACCGCACCCTTCGCTTTTCCTACACAACCACACTGACCTTTTATTTCGCTGACTTCTTCTGCCCCTTTTTCCCGAACTGATTCCGCTAACCTTTTTGCCTTCTCGCCCGTAAAGACCACGTCTCTCTCCTTTTCGGCGTAATAAACGCAAAGTTTTGTCCGCTTCTTAATTTCTTTTTTATCAAGTCTACTTTTCAAAAGAGCTGCCCCAACTTCCTGCGGCAGCATAAATTTTACTTGCATCAAACTCAAACCCAGTCTTCTTCCGATCTCCCGTAAAATCGCTTCCATTTGATAAATAGCAAATATCTGCGCATAACGGCGGTATATTTTTGTAATCATAAAATTGCCAAAAGCATCAAAAATTTTTCTCCAGCCGCCTTTGATTTTCAATTTTTTAATCAATGCATTTCTTTTTCGAACGCCCACTTTAAACTCCTGCTGCATTTCTTGATATTTCTTTTCCAAATCACCTGATACCACAAGCCTCACCAATTCTTTCAGATAATGATCAAAACTGTAAATCCCCTGCTTTTCAGTAAAAAGATATCTCATGTAAAAATACTTAAGATAATGTTTTTCTAAAAGTTTATAAATTTCCGGACCAATTCTTTCTTTGATTTTTCCCGCTTCTTGCTCAAACAGTTCTTCATATTTTTTTGAATGGGTTTTAAAACCGTACTTTGTTACCTCCCCCTCTTTAAACTTTTTAAATAATTCCAGAAATAATTTGAGCTGATTTTTGTCTTGTTGAACTTTTTGACCAATTTTCAAAAGTTCCTCTTGTTCAACTTGAATAAGAGATTTTTGGATTGGCTGAGTAAGAATGACTAGATGTTCATTTATTTTTTCTTCGGAAATTCCAGCGTCTCGCAGATGCTCTTTTAATCGATTAGTCAGATTATTGTGAAACATGTCAGCAGCAACCGGAATCCATCCCCAACAATAATAGTCAGTGTGAATTTGGTCATGCTTATTGTAAAATTTCCACAACTCTCGTTTAGACAATTGCGATAAATTATCTTGTGGCAAAGTATTGGCGTAATTTCTTAACTTATCTGACCAGATTATAATCTCTTTGTTGACCCGCTCGGCGAACTTTGGATTTTTAATAAATTTTTGGACTATATTCTCACCAACCTCAAAGGAATCATTTTCCCCGTAATAAAACCAAAGATGATAACCGCGATAAATACAAATAATTTTTTTATAAGCACGACCAGTGAATCTCTTAAATTCATTAACAAAATTTGAAAGCCAGATCTGAGAAAATAAAAAATCGCAATTTGGAATCTCTTCCCCCAACATCCACAAGTCTTTGTCATTTAAATATTTCAGCTTTTTCATATTTTTAATTGTTTCACAACTTTTATTACTCCTTTTGTAGCGTCGACTTCCACTAAATCTCCATCTTTTAAAACTTTAGTTGCGATTTTGGTGCCAATGACGCAAGGAATTCCCAACTCGCGGGAAATAATGGCGGCATGGGAAGTTATACCGCCCTCGTCCGTAACAATAGCCGCGGCTTTTTTCATCAAAGGCACATATTCCGGCCTCGTCATGCCGGCTACTAAAATTTCTCCTTTTTCAAGCTTAGCGCCTTTTGGATTTAATACTACACGCACCCGCCCCCGAACTTTTCCTCCGGAAGCCGCTGAACCCTTCAATATATTATCTTTGATTTGAATATTTTGAGCAATGATCTTTTCGGCAAACTTTAAATATTTTTTTCCAGACAAAATTATTCTTTCTCCGTCGTCTTTGTTAATTGATATAAATAACTTTTGGCGCCGTTTTATTTCTTCTTTGTCATATTGACCATTGGATTTTAAAAATTCAATAAACTCCGGCGCAATCATAAAATGTAAATCAACAAAGGGGACGTTAAACTTTTTGGCTGCTAATTCCATAATTGTACCGACGGCGTAATTCATATATAAGCCGGTTTTCTTTCTAGCATCTTGCCAAAAACTGGCCACGGCAAACATTTCTAAAAATTGTGCGTCTTTTTTTAATATTAAATATTTTTTAATCAATTCCCGTTTTTTAGATTTAATATTTTGTTCGTAGTTTTCCAATTTTTCTATTTCTCCCTTGATCTCCCGCCGAGATTTACCCCTAGTAAGTTCTTGGGCACTTCGCCAAAATTCCCTTTCGCTCACATTTTTATGTTCATAATAACCATTCTCTATCCAAAAATATTTCTTTTGATGAGATTGAATTAATTGTTTTATTTCTCGAGAAGCCGATCCGTAAGATTTGATTAATTGATCTTTGGCTTTCAGCGCAATGCGCATCAAACCAAGATTATTTTCCGCCGAGAAACTCAAACGAGGCTCTTTTAATAATTTAAACAAATCATCGCCGGAAATTTTATATTTATTCTTTATTCCATTTATGTCCTCTTCGCCAATCATTGATGGCGCTTCAGGTATTGTGGCTCGCCCAAATTCGTAATGAAATTTTTCGGTAATCAATCTATATGATTCCAACAATGGCAGAAAATTGTTTCTTGCTCTTTGCTGGACAAGGTCAATAAATTCTTTCGCTTCTTTCTGCCAAATGTCAAAATGGTCTTGCACTTTTTTAATATTTTTCTTAAACCATTTATAATTCTTAGCCAATTCCGCCTTGTCAAGCACCCAATGAGCTTTCCTGCCGCCATCAAAAATCACACTAAATAAAAATGTATTCATTGAAAACCCAAGCGTGTCTTTGCTACCGGCACACCAGGCCTCCTCCGCGAGATCATCAAAATGCGGACGCAAAACCGGACCATAAATAGATTTATCCTTTATTGCCTTCAATTTTTCTTCCAATATTTGTAATTTTTCCCGGTCATCCATATATTTATTTTTTGTTCATGTTTCTTTTTCAGTCTCCTTGTCCAATCTAATCGCGTCGCAATAATGCGCAGACACCGCACCCATTTGACAAAATTTTCAAAATAGATTATACTATATTGTTTGGTAAAGGTGAAAAATTGTCTGATTCTAGACAATTTTTCCCATACTAAATTGCACTTTGATAGTGGGCAAAAATTGTTTGGAGACGCTCTATTTATCTCGGTTGAGGTAACGAGAGCGTCTTCAAACAACCGCCCCGAGGGGGCAAGGAGGAGATCAATGCCCGCAACGATCGTCGTGGTTCGCCATCCCGAGAAGGACGGAGACAAGATCACCCCGCACGGCGCAGAGCAGGCCTTTGCGGCGGCGCTGGCGCTCGGCGAACGGTTCAAGAACTTCGAAGGGTTCGACCGGCTCATCCACTCCGGCGCGCACCGCGCCTGGCAAGCGCTCCGCGTCATGGCCGCGGCCCTGGGTCTGAAACTCCCGGACGAAGAGCGCTCCTTCTTGAACTTCACGGCCACACTCACGCAGACGCTCGGCAGCTCCGACGCGTTCTACGCCGAAGTGGCCAAGATGAAGGCGGCGGAAGGAACGGACCGGCTGACGCTCGCCATGGCGCTCCGCCACAGCGAGTTCGCTCGCCAAGGCCGCCAGATCATGATCAATGGTCTCCTCGGTCTTGCCTGTGACATGGCGATGAGGGGCCAGGCGACGGCACTCACCGTTTCCCATTCGCCCTGGCTCGAACTGGCGTCCTTCGACACCGAGAACACGCCCTACGGCATCGGCGAAAGCGATGCCGTGATCTACGTCGTGGCGGGCGACGAAATCCTCGTCGGGAGCGAACTCGTCCGAGCCCCGCTCCCCGGCAAGCCGCTTTTCTAGCCTACCTCACCTTTCCCACCGAAGTGCATCTCCCACGCCCGGTCTCCTGACTGGGCGTTCTTTTTTTATTTACCCTGTTAAATAAGATTTGAGCCGATTCCTTAAAAATAACTTGCCGAGATAGGTCTTTAAATACTTTTCTCTATGGGTGGCATCTTGTTGATTCAAACAAGCCTCATAATATATTAAAACTAATGGCCCTCTGTCTTTAGTAGATTCAACTTTCCTTTTTTGATGAAGCTCAAATCTTGATTTTAAATCTTTGGTATAACCTGTGTAGAATTTTTTATCCTTTAAGGACATCAAAACATATACGTAATGCATAGATTTAAAATCATTTAACGGGGTGAATTTTTTTAACTACTCCTTTTGTCGCGTATACTTCAACTAAATCTCCATCCTTCAAAACCTTCGTCGCGATTTTTGTTCCGATGACGCAAGGTTTTTTCATTTCTCGGGCGACAATGGCCGCGTGGCACATAATGCCGCCTTCGTCAGTGACAATAGCCGCAGCTTTGCGAATGGCGGGCATTAAGTTTGGGCTAGTGGCGGCGGAAACCAAAATATCTTTTTCATTCATTTTTTTTATTTCTTCGGGAGTATTTATCAACTTCACCTTTCCCCTTGCCTTACCCTTAAAGGCGACTGCCCCAGTAATTTCCTTCACCGCTTTTATCTCTTTCTCTTTCCCGGCATTCTCGTGAAAAAAATCTTGCGCCTGTTTACCGGTCAGACAAAGTTTTCTTCCGCCCTTTCTCCCGTAAACAACTAATTTAATTCGTTCGTTAATAACGCCAGAATTAATTTTCCCCCTAAGCAATGCCTCTTCCATTTCTTCCGGCAACATCATCCTGACTTGTTTCAAACTTAGACGTAAACGTTTTGCAATTTCTTTTAGTAAAAATTCTGCGTGATAGTATGACCAGGTTTGTAATTCGCGGCGATAAGGTTTGAAAAAGACCAAATCCCTGGCTAACTCAATGATATTCCGCTCGTAATCGTTGGCTTTAATTTGTTTTAATATTTTCTTTTGCTGTGATCTAATATCTGATTTACTCTTTTTGTGTTCTGCTATTTCCTTGGAGGGATTTATTTCCCGACGAATAAAATCTTTGATTATATCAAGAAAATAAATATGATCTGCCGCCGGTCCCTCGTAAACGTAATGCACCCAAGCGTATCTTTGGGTATGATTATCCACCAACCGCCAAACTTTTTTATTATTCTCCCTAATATATTTTACTAATTCTTGTGAATCTAAAACTTTAAATTTCTTTTCCAAATTTTTATATTTTTTAATTTGAATCAAAACTTTCAAGAGATCCAACTCCTGCTGTTTATTAAAGGTTTCACGCAAGGGCGTAGTCAGTTCTCCAAAATATTTTTCCGCTTTTTTATTTTTAAGAATTCTATTTAATTCATCCGATAAAAAAGTCGTGTTTTGATAATCCAAGAGGGGAGAAATTAAACCATACGCATACACTTCTTGATTTGATAACACATAATGCTGATAATAATTGTTCAAAACTCTATTACTCTTTCCTTTTAAATTACTTTTAAAAATTTTCGTAAAAGATGCCTGTTCCAAACCAAGTTTTTCCATTTGCGAAAAAATATTTCTCAAAAAATTTTGATTTTTCTTAATTAGTTTTACAATTGCAAAATGTGCCGCGCCCCAATTACTCGGCAGATGATAATACTCAATCGCGTTATTCTCAATTTTGAAAAAAAGGTCCCCCGACTTCCCTATTATCTTTTTTATATTTTTGCTGAACGCTTCTACCATCGTGAATATGGGAAATAGAGAAACAACATATTCATTGGCTATCTTTTGCCATTTTTCTTTCATATTTTTACTATTAATTTACTTAATTACTTTTACCACTCCCTTTGTCGCGTCTACTTCCACCAAATCTCCGTCTTTTAAAATTTTACTAGCATTTTTTGTACCAATAATACATGGCTTATTCATCTCGCGCGCGACGATTGCCGCATGAGAAGTAATGCCGCCGATATCTGTCACGAAAGCCGCGGCTAATTTCATGGCTGGCAAAAGCTGAGGAATGGTTTGAACTGCCACTAGAATATCATCTTTTTTTATTTTCTTCATCTCGTACGGCTCGTTGATAATTTTCACCACTCCCCTAACCTTGCCGGCGCAGGCAATATTACCTTTAATAACACCTGTTTTGACTACCCGCTCGATCTGGAATTTTTCTCTGATAATTTTTTCGGCTTTTTCCCCGGTAAAAATTCTTAAATCGTTAAGATCCTTAACGTAATTTACGCAAAAATTATATCTTTGTCTCAACATGCTAACCCTGGGAATTTTTCCGCCCCTTAGCATTCTAATGAACTCGAATCTGGTTAAATTTTGTAAATCCTTGTAATCTTTTCCTGAACTCCGGGCAAATCTTTTTAAGGATAAGGTCAAAAGGTAAAAAGTGAAAAATAGTAATTCTGAACGAATCATCTTTGCTCCGGCAAATTCTCGGGCAGTCTCAAAATAATGCCTTTCACCCTCATCCAAATTAAGCTCTTTGAAATACTGCTCTTGCAATTTAATCAAAGGTCGCAAGTCAACTGATTCTTTTAAATTTCCTAATTCTTTTTTATCTTCTAAAATCACCTCTATTTTTTCTATTAATTTTTTCAGATCCATTTCTGGGCCAATGTGACCGTAGTCTATCCATCTAAACTGATAAACCAAATCATTCAATCCCGAGAACAAGGCGGGGTAATTCCTTTTCAATAATGAAAATAACCTTGGGGTCGGGCTTTCCAAAAAAATATTTTTTATTTTTAATCTTTCTATTTCCTGACAAATATCAAATAATTTCTTTTTAAAAATAAAACTTTTTGTTTTTAACGATGTCTTACCTAAAACGCCCACATAACTCCCAAGGGATCTTTTCAATTTATATTGCTCAATCTTTTTATTAACAATTTTTTCCAAAGCGTTGGAAAGCCCGTAGTGACTTAAATCGGCCATCACTGCTCCAAACCCCACGCTGCAAATTTTAAAAAATGTTTCAATTGCCTCTTCCCATTTATCGGCTATCTTTTTGAAATTGGGATTTTCATTTTCCAACAAATCAAAGATTTCATAATATTTTTTATAAAGATCAACCGCAATCTCTTCGGTTTTGATCAATATCTTTTTCCCATAATTTTTTTCACTATGAATCTTCTTGGCAATTTTTTCTCCCAAAACCCGCAAAATATCTGGATTGCAAAACCATTCTTCCGTGCCTCCTTTAAAGAGGACATAATTATCTCTCATCCGGGGCAATCCCAAATATTCCTCTATTAATTTATGAGAAAATGCTTCTTGGTTAATGGTAATATTAAGAAAAACGGTATTATTTTCTTTGTGGGTTGAAACGTATTTCTTTTCCATAAAATATTCTTAAATTTTTTTCACAATCCCCCTTGTCGCATCAACCTCCACTAAATCTCCATCCCTCAAAACTTTCGTAGCAATTTTCGTGCCGACGACACAGGGAATTTTTAATTCCCGAGAGACAATCGCCGCATGGCACGTCAAACCGCCAACGTTCGTAACAATAGCCGAAGCAAGTTTCATGGCCGGAACAAGAGCCGGATAAGTTGTTTCGCTCAACATCACATCTCCCTTTTTCATTTTTTTCAAATCATCTACTGTCTCAATTATTGACACTCGCCCCTTCGCCCTTCCTGGCGAAGCGCAAATCCCAAATAATTTTTCTACTTTTTTAACTTTCTGTTCAACAAATGTAGATCTGTCCAGAAATTCCTGCGCCGCCTTACCGATATAAACCACCGGCCGATGAACGCTATCGGTATAAATCAGACTAAAATTATATCTCTCATTTAATTTGTTGGCATCATACTTATCTTTTAATAATGCGTCTTTCACCTCCCAATTACAGAAAAATCTTACCTGCCTTAAACTTAAACCAAGTCTTCGTCCAATTTCTTTGGCTATTTTATCCAAAACATAGGCGCCATAATACATACAATCTTTGCGCCAACTCTTCAACCAAACAATATCTCTTGCGATATCAAAAAGTTTTTTCTCTTTCTTGCTAAAATTTAATTGTTTAAAAATTTTTACCCTTTTTTTCTTTATCTCCGCAAATTTATTCTTACCCTCTTCTATCAATTCCTCAATATTATTTTGTTTCAGAAGTCCTCGCCAAATTTCCAAAAAATATTCTAATTCAAGAACTGGCCCTTCGTAGTTATAGTGTAACCAAAGATATTTTTGATAATGCTTTTTTATCTTCTGTTGTAAAGAGGGGCTAATCTTGTTCAGATTTTTTTTGATCTCATCAATATTATTTTTCAAAAATAAATTTTTTGTTTTCTGATCTTTTTTCAACAACTTAACTAACTCTAATGATTCTTTTGATTCAATCTCAATAAAACTGGATTTTTCGGGGGTGGTAAGAACACTAAATGTCTCTGATAATTTTTGATCAGATTTAACTTTCTTTTTTAATAAATCTAAAAGATAATTACTAAAAAGTTGGCGATCAGCTTCCAGGAGCCACGTGGTTATTTGTCCAGGAAGATGAGACCAATATTGGCGGTCAATCAATTGATCAAAAACTCCCGCCAATTGCTTGCCTGATAGTGCCGAAAAATCTTTATTTTCTAAACTTTTTGCAAAAGAAAAATAATTCTTGGTATATTTTACCAATTCTGAATTTCTTTTTTCTGTCCATTCGGGATATTTAACAGTTTTATTGAGCAAAAAATTTATACCCTTAGTAAAATCATCTCTTAAATAACAAAGTGTAAGCGTGCCTTCATTTACAATAAATAAAACATGCTTGAAGTGTGGGCCGCCGCCTTTTTTCTCTATGTAAGTACCGTACTCTTCAAGAAACGGCACAAGCATAAGGTAGTTGCACTTTGGGATTTTTTCAATTTTGAACCATCTAAATTTCTTTATTTCTTCCATATATTTTGATACTTTATGTATTTTATCTAATTTTACTCCTATTCTCCCCCTTTTGCCAAATCCCGTTAGAAGTTCTCGTCATAAAAATTTACCGAAAATTTTTATGAGCAAAAACCGTCGAAGTTATTATTTTTTAATATCTTTGCTCAACTATTTTTTAACTTAGATCAAACAAACTTCTAACGGGACAAACCATTCTTCATCTTTTCGTCATAAAATAAATATATAATAAAAGGTGGTAAAATTTAAGATTAAAAATATGGACCAAGATTTGTGCTATTGCGGCGAAAGAGCTGTCCGCGGCGAAGGACTACTCCGGAATACAATGTCCTGCCCGGCTTGCGGCAGTGAGTGGGAAATCACTCATTGTTGGAATTGCGGCGAACAAATTGACGGACGCTTTTCTTCCACCTGCCGCTCATGCAGCTGGTATCTCTGCGCCAAATGCGGGGCCCACGAACCGGATTGCACGCACACAATCAAGGCAAGTTTGAAAAACGCCGCCCACTACCAGGGCACTTTTATCTAAACATCTAAAAAAATTAAAAAAAAGGCCGCGTCGCCTCTTTTTTGTTATCTAAATTATTTTGCTGGACTATTTATAATTTCAATCGCTTTGTCCATCTGCGGATCGCGATTAGCGTTGTAATCTTCCTCGGTCAGTTT
Source organism: Candidatus Falkowiibacteriota bacterium (assembly GCA_016214745.1). GTDB lineage: Bacteria > Patescibacteriota > Patescibacteriia > XYB2-FULL-38-15 > XYB2-FULL-38-15 > JAHIRI01. The sequence continues at coordinate 52,379 of JACRNW010000001.1, forward strand.
AATTTCCACGTCTGGCGCTATTCCCTCTTTATCAATTTGCCTGCCTTTTGGCGTGAGCCACTCGGCCACGGTAATTTTCACTGCCGAGCCGTCTGGCAACGGTTCCAAGTTTTGAACTGATCCTTTGCCAAAAGTTTTTTCTCCCACAAGCGTTGCCTTGCCATAATCTTGCAGAGCACCGCCAACAATTTCCGAAGCCGAGGCAGAACCCTGGTTTACCAAAACCACGGTTTTTAAATTTTCCAATCTGGCAAGCCCGCTTGAACGTTCTTCATTTTTTTGACCGTCGTCCATTTGTTCCACCACAATAACGTCGTTTGAAACCCACTCACCCGCCACTTCCACCGCCGTGTCCAAAAATCCGCCGGGATTATTTCTAAGATCCAAAATTAAACCCTTGGGATTTTTTGCGATAAGTTCCGTGACGGCCTGGTTAAATCTTCTTGTCGTATCTTCATTAAAATGATTAATTTCTATGTAGGCAATATCACCTTTCATTTCCCATTTAACGCTCGCAACTTCAATCTGATCGCGCGTAATTTTAAAATCCTCTGACTTTTCCCAACCTTCTCGCCAAATGGTCAAAGTAACATCCGTTCCTTTTTCTCCGCGAATAATGCTCACGGCATAATCAAGCGCCATATCGGTCGTGTCCTTGCCGTCAATGGCCAAAATCCTGTCGCCCGCTTTGAGTCCGGCTTTCTCGGCCGGCGTATCGGGTAATGGCGCGATAATTGTCAGTTGTTTATTTTTAATTCCAAGCTCGGCGCCAATTCCGGAAAAAGTTCCTTCCAATTCCTTTTTAAAATCTTCCGCGGTTTGGGGATCAAAAAAAACTGAATACGGATCATCCAGCGAAGAAATAATTCCCGCGAGCGCTCCATAAAAAAGTTTCGTGTCCTGAACCGGCTGATGAACATAATCATTTTTTGCCAAATCCCAAACTTGCCAGAAAAGATTAAAATCAATATCTTTAGACAAATATTCCGGAATCTGATTTCTATTCTGGACTTGCCCGCCGTAAAATTCTTTTTCTGCTTCAATTTTTCCTTGCCTCGCTCCCAACGCCATGCCGCCCAAAAACCCGCCCAAAACTAAAATCGCGAGAACATAAACAGCGGCGTATTTAAAAATAAATTTGTGTTTTTCAATAAATTTAAATATCATAAATTATTTTAAAACTTATTATTTATTAATTATTTTATTCAACTCTTTTTATTTTTGCTCCCAATCCATTGAGCCGCTCTTCAATTTTTTCATATCCTCTATCCACAACCTGCGCTTCGTTAATAATTGTTTCGCCGGAAGCAATGAGGCCGGCAATAATTAAAGTGGCTCCGGCCCGTAAATCAAAACTTTTTATTTCCTGGCCTTGGAGTGGCGTCGGACCGGTAATAACCACCCTGTGCGGATCGGCCACGATGGCGTTCGCGCCCATTTTCACGAGTTCTCCGACATAACCCATTCTTCCCTCAAAAAGCGGATCCTGGATTAGGGTCGTTCCCTGGCACTGAGTCGCCAAAACGCCGAACGGCGCCTGGAGATCGGTCGGAAAACCCGGGTACGGCAATGTTTGCAATCGGAAAGCCCGCAAAAATTTTCTCGGTTTAATTTTTAAATAATCTTTGCCAACTTCTAAATTCACGCCTGCTTCTTGCAATTTAAGCAAAATAATTTCAAGATGGGCCGGAATAATATTTTCAATCGTAACCTCGCCGCCCGATACCGCCGCGGCCACGGCCAAAGTTCCGATTTCAATCTGGTCAGGAATCAAAGTATGGCGCGGGCCGGAAAGTTTCTCCACACCATCTATAATCAACGTGTGAGTTCCTCCCCCGCTGATTTTCGCGCCCATACTGTTTAAAAATTTAATCAAATCCTGAACGTGCGGCTCGGCGGCGGCCAAATGAACCTCGGTTCTGCCTTTGGCCAAACTCGCGGCCATCAAGAGGTTCTCTGTTGCCGTAACGGAAAATTCTGGTAGAATTATAAGTGAACCAGTAAGACCTTCTGCTTCCAGAGTAAAACTGCCGTCCTTGCGCGTAATTTTCGCGCCAAGTTTTCCCAGGGCGTAAAAATGCGTGTCCGGCGGCCGGTTGCCGATAATGCAACCCCCCGGCTCGGGAATCGCCACTTTTTTAAAACGAGCCAAAAGCGGGCCTAAAAATAAAATTGATGAACGCATACTTTTGACAGCCTTTTCATCAAGCAATTTTATGTCGGCATCTTTAGCGCAAATTGTAACCTCATGATCTCCGGTCCATTCTACGCTTGCTCCCAAACTTTTTAAAATATCAAGCATTCGTATCACGTCGGAAATTTTCGGAACATTTGAAATTACGCATTCTTCGGAAGTTAAAAGAGTCGCCGCGATAATCGGCGTCGCCGCGTTCTTCATGCCGCTGGCTCTGATTTTTCCGCGCAAAGGCGCGCCCCCTTGAATAACAAATTTAGACATATTATAACAGTTTAACTTTTTATAACAAAAAAATCAAGAGTCTATTTTCCGGTAAAATATTTAAACAAACTTAAAATAAAATTAAAAAATATTTTATGAATATTCGCTACCGACGCATCGTTTATCTCTCTTTCATTTTTATATTCCTTATCATCACTCCCGTCGTCATTCTCTATACGGCCGGGTATCGTTATAATTTTCAAAAAAATAAAATTCAGAAAACCGGCATTTTGATTCTAAAATCAAATCCGTCGGGAGCATCAATTTATTTGAACGACGAATTAAGAACGGAAAAAACTCAGGCAAGAATCGCAAACCTCATGCCCGACGATTACAACATAAAAATTGAAAAAGAAAATTTTTATCCGTGGCAAAAAACTCTTCCCGTCCAAAGCCGCCTGACCACTTTCGCGGAAAACATCACTCTTTTTGAAAAAAATTTACCGGTGGAAGTTGTTGAAACTAATTCCGAACTTTTTAGTCTTTCGCCCGATAAAGTAAAAATTGTTTATCTGGATAAAAAAGAAACTGGGGACGAAGTTTGGCTTTTAAATTTTAAAAATAATAAAAAAGATTTAATCTACAGAGTTTCTCGGGATTCGGGCGAAATCGCCAATTTGGAATGGAGCAATGACAACCAAAAAATACTGATTACCCTAAACGCTATCAACGGAACTGGACAAAATAAATATGTAATGTTAAATACGCAAACCGACGAAGTATTAATCTATCAAAAACTATCTGATTTTTACTTCACTTTCAAGGGCGTACCCATGAGTATCGCCGACGCTTCCCGCCTCCCTGACCTTGCTCTCTCGTCGGGGTATTCCGGCGTGGTCGCCGTGCTGGATAAAAAAACGAAAAATCTTCAAGTTCTTGAACCGACTACGGAAAACGTTATTTTTGAAACAACGGCCGACAAGGCAATCTGGTCGGCCGACGCCAGAAAAATTTTATACACTACTGATTTCGAAATTTGGATTTACGATTTTAATACTTCGGGAAAAAAGCTCGTCAGCCGCTATAGCCAAGAAATAAAACAACTTGATTGGGTCAATGAAAATTATATTGCCGTCCTTTTAGACAACACCATAAAAATAATTGAACTTGACGAACGGGACCAGAGAAACGTTGTTGACATTATTGCCCTAGATGAGATTAAAGATTTCTCTGTTGATCCGACTGAACAAAAAATCTACTTTTCCGGAATTGTCGGAAACAAAAAAGGAGTTTTCGCACTCCCATATTAATCTACAAATTACAAATTTAGTACAAATATACAAATCCTTGCCAACACGTTAATCTAATAGAAATGTTCTTCACTGTTATTTGTATATTTGTAAATGATTTGTAATTTGTAGTATCTACAATTCCACCACCGAGTTGTCGCCAATAATCATTTTATGACCGAGCGGCAAACTGTCAGCGGACGAGGCAATCACCGCGTTATGACCGATTAAACTGTCAACAATCCTCTTGCCGCATTTTATTTCCGCGTTATCAAAAATGATTGAGTGTTCAATTTCTGTATTTGTGATTTTGGTGTTATCGCCGATTGAAGTGTAGGGACCGATGTAACTGTCGTTAATCATACAATTCTTGCCGATTACAACCGGACCGCGAATCAATGATCTACCGCCGACATAAGTTCCTTTTTCAATTTTTACTTTTCCTTGGATAATTACTCCCGGGGCCACGTTGGCCTCATTTTTTATATCAGATAAATCATGCAAAATTAACTGATTGCCTTCAAGTAAATCTTCCGGTTTTCCCGTATCTTTCCACCAACCGGTAATTTCTTCATAACCGACATTAAATCCTTTTTCTATCAAATAAGTGTTGGCATCGGAAATTTCATATTCGCCGCGAGGTGATGGCGGAATATTTTCCACCGCGTCAAAAATACGATGGTCATAAATATAAATTCCCGTCTGAGCAAAATTGCTTTTGGGCTGATTTGGTTTTTCCTCAACGCGAAGAACTTTTCCGTTAGAAATCACCGGCACGCCGAATCTTTCAGGATCGGGTACGCGGGCAAAAGCTAAAAGAACATTAAGATTTTCGTTGACAAATTTATCAACAAATCTTTTAATGCTTCCTAAAATAATATTATCGCCAAGATAAAAAATAAAAGGTTCATCTCCGAGAAAATCTTTGGCATTTCGGACAATATGCGCCAGACCTTTAGGACCGCCCGTCTGTTCAATGTAGGAAATCTTGAGACCCCAACGGCTGCCGTCGCCAACTGCTGGCTGAATTTCTTTTTCGCCGGGATTGATATTAATGCCAACCTCTTTTATACCAGTCTCAGCTATTTTTTCCAACGCGTAAAAAAGCATCGGCTTATTGGCGATGGGAATCAAATGTTTATTGGTTGTATAGGTAATCGGTCGGAGTCTTGTGGCGCGTCCTCCGGCCGTGATCAATGCTTTCATAAATCTTATTTTGTTTTTAAGTACTCGGCCAACGCCTCTTCCCATTTTCGGATTGGCGGAAGTTTAGTATTCAGCAATAATGAATATTTCGGCCTTTTGGCGGGCCTTGGAAATCTATCCGCGCCCACCGGTATTAATTTAACATTTTTACCGGATAATTCAAATATTTTCTTTGCCCAGCCGTACCAGGTGCAGCCGCCTGCGTTTGTTACATGATAAATGCCAAACGGTTTTTTCCATTCAATAATTTCTCTCGTTCGCTTCGCTAAATCAGAAACGTAAGTCGGCGAACTAAATTCTTCATCAACCAATTCCAGACAATCTTTTTCTTCGGCGCATTTTATCATCACGTCAACAAAACTTTTTTTTGCTCCCTCGGTCTCTGCCTGTTTGCCAAACAACCGCGAAGTCCTGATTAAATAAAATTTTTTATTTTTCAGTTGCCGCTCACCAATCAATTTTGATTCTGCGTACACGCTCTCGGGATTCGGCTCATCATTTTCTTTATAGCCATCAATCTCTTTTCCGTCAAAAACATAATCTGTGCTGTAGTGGATTAAAGTTGCGTCTACCACGCCGGCTGCTTCCGATACATTCCCCACCGCGTAACCGTTCACTGCCAGAGCCAAATCTTTTTCTCCTTCTTCAATTTTGTCCACCGCGTTATAAGCCGCGGCGTTAATAATAATTTCCGGTTTCAAATCGGAGATTTTTTTTCTGACATCTTCTTTCTTAGTTATATCAATTTCTTCTTTATCCCAAGAGATAACCTCATAGCCGTTTCCGCCGAATTCTTGGACCAACTCTTGCCCCAACATTCCTTTTGCCCCGATGATTAAAACCTTCATATATTAAAAATTAATCTCTTTTGCTCCTTAATCCTAATAAAATACGTGTTTTTTGTCAATTTAAAAAAACACCGCTTCGGCAATGTTTGGTTGCCAAAACGGTGTGTCACCTCCTTCTCCTTGTCGCGATCAGGCCGCGGCGGGCTTGCGCGCCTTCGCCGCCTTGACCATGGCGCGAAGCTCCTCGCTGCAGAGATCGTGCCAACGCGCGATGAAATTGTCCACCTTCTCCTGCGGACAACAGCCGCCCGCTTCAGCAAGATGGATGAGCCGGACAACCTGAACCTTCTCGTGCCGAATCCTGGCCAGCTCACTGCGCCTCTTTCTGGGCTTGTGCCTTCTCGCCATAACGCGCCTCCTGCAGCCGAACTACAGCCCGGCCTTGGCCAGAGCCGCGAGCGACCGACCGTCGGTGGACTGCCTCCGGAACTCGTCCGGGGTCATGCCCTCCGCATCCGGGAAGTCGGCGTTCACGAAGGTAGACGGCGATCACGCCCGCAATGCGCTGAGGATTCGACTCGAAGAAGTTCGAATCGTAGAAGTTGCCGACGAGCTTGCCCTTGTCGGCCAATTCGCCCTTGGAGATACTGGACGGCCTGAGCTCCAAAACCTCGCCGTTCAGGCCCTTGGTCCTTCGCACCCGCACCCGCGGCGCGCCGTATCTGTTCATCTCGATCACGACGTGGCCCACGACGCGCGGACTGCCGTCCTCGGGCGGCGGGACATTCGGCTCTTCGTAGAGCGCGATCTGTCCCCAACCGCCGCGATCCACGTAGCGGGCGTCGTGGAACTTGCCGTCACCTCGACCACTTCGACCCGTCGCCGGGTCGAAGCACCAAAGCTCGGCGGCCTTGCCTCCGCCGATCTTGGCGCCGCGCACGTCATCGGGTTCGAGACAGACGACGACATTCTCGCCCAGACGCCTTTGCGCCTCTTCCAACGTGATGATCTCCGGCATCTCTCCTCTCCTTCCTTGAAGCCCCCTTGGCTTCTTGTTGATATTGATAAGATTAAAGTAAAAAATTAAAAATGTCAAGAATCAAAAAGCGGCCTTGCGGCCGCTTGCTTTTTATTTAATATTTTTTATTTTTCTTTCTCTTTTGGATGCAAAAGATTATGTAATTTTCTTAATGCTTGCGTTCTCTGTTCTGGTGTACCGCGTTCTGCCAACTTTTGTAATTCGGCAATCCGCCGTTGTTTCTCCGCCAATTCTGCCTCAGTCCGCTTTTTTTCTTCAAGCGCCGCCGCAAATTGTGATTCTTGTTCTCCCATATTTTTATAATTATCTTGAGTTACGAACGATTCACTTTCCCCTCCCTCGACGGGAGGGGATTAAGGGGAGGGTGGCAAAGCTAATATTTTCACCCTCACCCCTGCCCGCAACGCCAGCGCTAGCGTGGCAGGCGGGCCAACCCTCTTCCGTCAAGGGAGAGGGGGCATCTTTTGATAATAAGGGCTCGCTTTCTTAAATTCTTCGTAGTCCTCAATATAATCGCTCCGATCTGGGTTATAGTTAGTAGATGATAATGCTAAGAGCACCGCGTCAGGAGAAAAATCTTTAAAATGGTGCCAAACAAAATTCGGAACGTAGATCGCGCCGGTCGGTCCGACGAGCGGAATTTCTTCAAGACCTTGGCCTTTATCAATCACTGCTAAGCAACTTCCCTGAATCAAAACAAAAAATTCTTCTTCAACTTTATGACAATGCGCGCCGGTCGGAGCCGCGGGTTTCGTAATAAAATAAACTCGCTTCACTTCAAAATCAATATAATCTTTCAGTTCCACCGGACTCATCACGAATTTTGGCGTGTCAACTTTTTTTAGTTCAAAAACTTTAAATTCTTTTGCCATAATTTTATTTGATATGCGGATTCAATTCTTCTTTTCGCTTTTGCAATTTTTCTACCCATTCTTTATTCGCCAAATACCATTCCACTGTTTCCTTTAAACCCTGTTCAAATTTATCGCGGCTATATTTTGGTTGCCAGCCTAACGCTAAAATTTTTGAGGCATCAATAGCATAACGACGATCATGGCCCGGCCGGTCAGTCACATGTTCAATCATCTCTTCTCCCTTGCCCATGATTTTCAACATCATTTTTGTAACTTCCATATTGCTGCGTTCGTTGTCCACGCCAATGTTATAAACTTCACCCGCGACGCCTTTATGGAGTAATAAATCCAGAGCGGCGGCGTGGTCAGTCACGTGAATCCAGTCACGGACATAAAGTCCGTCGCCGTAAACTGGAACTTTTTGGTTATTTATCAAACGAAAAATAAAAAATGGAATTATTTTTTCGGGAAATTGGTATGGCCCGTAATTATTGGAGCAATGAGTTACGACGACCGGAACTTTATGCGTCACAAAATATGCATTGCACATTAAATCTCCACCAGCCTTGGCCGCGGCATAAGGCATATTTGGCCAGATCGGGGTCGCCTCCGTGAATTTTCTATCTTCATCAAGTCCGAGCGCACCGTAAACTTCATCAGTTGAAACATTAACAAACTTTTCTATATTATTGGCTCGCACCGCATCCAAAATCATCTGCACGCCCAAAGTATTAGTCATAACAAAATCTTTGCAGCCGCCGTGGATTGAGCGGTCAACATGAGTTTCTGCGGCAAAATTTATGACATGTGTAATTTGATGTTCTTTAATAACCTGGTTTAATTTTTCTAAATCGCAAATATCACCCTGAACAAAAATATAGTTCTGATTTTTTTCTACATCACGTAAATTATCTAAATTTCCAGCGTAAGTCAGCTTATCATAATTTACGATTTTATAATCCGGATATTTTTGGAGCATTTGCCGGACAAAGTTTGAACCAATAAACCCCGCCCCGCCACAAACCAATAAATTCATATTTATTCCATTATTTTATAAAATATTTTCTCGCCATTGCCCAGGCGGCCAGAACTTGCCCATCCCAAATTTCATTTGTTTCTATCATTTTATCAATCTCTTCCGGTGTCTTGAACAAAATTTCAATCTCCTCTGTCTCGTCAGGATGACTCTCTGTTTTTTCTAACTTCTTGGCTAAAAATACTTTTATCATCTCGTCAACCAATCCCTTACAAGAAGCCATTTCGCCAACAAAACTCAATTCACCTATTTTGTAGCCAGCCTCCTCTTCAAGTTCGATTCGAGCGGCCTCTTCATAAGATTGATTTTCTTTCAGTCCACCGATAGGGAACTCTATGTTTTCTCGTTTAAAAAGATAACGCCACTGTTTAGTCATAATAATACGCCCGTCATCTAAAACAGGAATCACCGAAGCGCCACCATTCGTGTGCATATAATAGTAATCCCCTTCTTTACCCTTCGGCAAGACGTACTTTTCGTGTCTGTATGTCCACCACGGATTTTTGTGCAAAATTTCTTCACTTAATTTTTCCCACTTTTTCATACAATTTCTTTTCTAATTTTTTCTCCGATCTCCGCCATCTCGCCTTGTTTGTATTCTTTTCTCGACCAAGGCTCGAGCCCGTCGTCCGGAAAACGCGGAATAATGTGCCAATGCAAATGCGGAACAATCTGGCCGGCCACCGCGCCGTTATTCTGCCCGACGTTAAAACCCTTGAGATCAAATGCGCGGGTTATGCCCCATGCCACTTTTTTAATCGTAAGCATTATTTCTTTCAAAATTTCCTCGCCGCCATCAAGCAAATTTTCAAAATGCTCTTTGGGCACGACCAACGTATGGCCGTGATTTACCGGATTAATATCCAAAAAAGCCACCACTTTATGGTTTTCATAAACTTTAACCGAGGGAATTTCGCCTCTGATAATTTTACAAAAAATACAATCCATAATCCTAAGGATCGTAAGGATCCTAAAGATCTTAAGGATCCTTGGGATCGCGACGATCTATATTTATTATTTTATTTTCCCAAATAGTACTGTCAGAATACCAGAAACTAACGGAATTATCAAGAGTAAACTGAAGCTGATGTAAAAACTGACAAAACCTGGCTCAAACCATTCAAAAATGCCAAAAACAATCAGCGTGATAAAAGAAATCACAAATGCGTCTCTAAAAATTTTATAAAAAAATTCTTTTATCGTCATAAAATTTCATTTAACCGCCGAACTATTTCGTCCAAAATTTTATTGGCTATTTCTTTTTCAGTCATTGGTTTGCAAATAAAAAGCGCTCTGATTTTATAAATCAGAATATCGCCGGTTTGTAGCCCCGGCGCGGAAAAACCAAACCTGAACTTTTTTCCTTCCGGAGAAAGCTTTCCCAATTCAAAAATTTCAGTTTTTGTTTGCAGGGCGCCCGCGGTCGGCGGCAATTCGCGAAAATCAAAAGTCCAGGCGTCTTTATTTGCGAGGCCGCCGAATTTTATCGGCACATCGGCTGAATTTTTATATTTTATCGTGACGGCCACTTTTTCAAAATTACTGTTTGGGCTCAAATCAAAATAAACTGGTTCAGAAAGCAGCGTCCGATAACTTTCGCCATCAATATCTTCCTCTGCCCCGGAAACTCTATCTTTCGGATAAAGTTTAGAAATAAATGGCGACTCACGCCGCATATCATAAACTGCTTCCATTTTTCCGCTCGGCGAAATCGCTTTCACGGTGAGCCAGCCCAAAATGATAATGGGAATGAAAATCAAAATAACGCGGATAAATTTATGCCAAAAAGAAAGCATAATCTATTTTAAATATTTCAATTGATAAAGCGATTCCGCTCCAAAATTTTTTATTTCAATTATTTTTATTTCTTCTTTATTAATTCTGCCATCATAAAGATAATCCATTTCTTTTTCCGTCAAAGGCAGGCCATAATAATAAAGCGGCAAAATTTTCGCGAGTTCGGGAATCAGGGCGTAAGTGCTATCATCGCGGAGCGGCGAGACAACCCTGTGTTCTGGAAAAAATATCTTATCGGCGCGATCAACAATAATCACTGCCTCGGAAGGAATAAACAAATCTACCGATTTGGCGATCGCGGCGTAATCGTGCACGTTTTTATAAACATAAGCCAATCCGTCATTTTTATCAAAAAAAGTTAATTTCACCCCAAAAAGAATAAAAATTAAACAAAGAACTGCGGCAAAAAGTTTTTGTTTTAGGGGACGGATAAAATCAACTAATTTTATAAGGGTAAACGCGACGAGCGGCAATGATAAAATATAAATTGGCAACCAATACCGAACGTAAGAAGTTCCGATTGACGCTTCCTTGGCCGGGTTATCATAAAAAAACCAACTGCCGTAATATAAAAATAAAAATAGAGAAACAAATCCGCCGACCAGCAAATAAATTTTTATTTTTTTATCCAATTTCCCGGCAATTAATCTTTTGATAAAAACCGCCACGCTGAAAGCCGCAGGAATAGCGAACCACCAAAACATCCCGACAAAATAAGTGGAAAAATTTTTCAAAACATTTTTAATTTCAAGACCAAAGGGAAAAATGAATTTCGCGGCCGAAACAAGCCATGCCGCCCCGCCGCCCGCCGGACTCCCCTCACCCAAATTATAAGCGGTAGTAAGCGGCTCGCCGTAAATTGTCCGGTTGTAAATAAAAATAGGAATAAAAGCTATGCCAGCGGAGAGAATAAAAATAATCAATTCGGACCATTTTACATTTTTTCTATAAATTAAAAATAATATAAAGAGCGCTGCGCCAACCCAAATTATTTCCGACAACCTGACGGTTAATGCCAAACCAAAAAATAATCCGGCTAAAATATAATCAAGATAATTTAATACCAACGTCTTAGACTTTTTATGTCCGACTAGAAAATAAAATCCTGCCAGGATTAGCGAAACAAATAAAATGTTTGGGAAGAGACCGCGGCTCGCATAATACCAAAAAGCCGGATGGACCAAAAACAAAAATGATGACCAAAGAGCAACCCGCCGGTCAAAGATATTTTTCACAATTCCATAAAAACAAAAAACCGCCGCACTGGCGAAAAATGGCGTGAGCCACCAAACTACCCCCAAAGTAAAAATTTTCGCGAGCCATCCATAAATCAAAATTAATCCCAAAAAACTCCCGGGCACAAGATATCCGCCGACTACCGCAATACTTCGCGGATGAATCATTCCGCCAGTTGTAAGATTCAGCGGCTCAAAAACTTTAAGCGTTCCGCTCACGACGTAATTTTTTATGAAAAAATAATTAGCCGCCTCATCCGGCGAATTGAATTTTGCCGTCGCAGCCGCGGTCCCCAAATAAAACCAAGAATAAATAAAGAAAAAAATAACGGCAAAAAAAATCAGCGCCGTTTCCGCCCTATTTCCCTTTATCCATTTTGTGATAGAATACATAAATAAATATGACCCTCAGATTACCTTATTGTATCATCATTTCTTTGATTTTAATAGTCGGCTTGCTCGGCAATTTTTTCCTTTGGGAAAGCACGTTACTCGGCCTGACTTTCGGCCCGGCCTATCTAATTTTTTACGGATTTTTGCTCGGCTTTATCCTCTTTCGCGCCCGGCCTGATCTTTTTAAATTTCTCTACGGACTTTTATTTTTTCTCGCCGGCCTTTCGCTTTTCGGCGCCCTAATTTACTTTTTTTATAAATTAAACACCCTGGCGCTTGGAACGCTTGTGCTTTTGCCGCCATTCGTGATTCTCCCATTTCTACGTTTTGGCAATCATCCCGAATCAGAAAAACATTTTAATCCTCTTCAAATCAATCCTCACATTTTACGAACCACTCTGCTTCTGGCCGTTTTTATTTTTTTGACGATTTTAAATTTACGCCATCTCTTGGCCGCCGGAACAGTTGAAGCGATCCGCACTCCCTGGAAAATTTTGCCTTTTGATTTTTTTATAAATTACTTTGTCGCTACTCTTGCCCTCCTATACTTTGTTTTAAAAAGTCAAAAAGAAGGACTAAACTTAATTTTAATCTCCGTTCACACTTTTTTAACGGTCGCCCTCGCGCTTTTCATCTACCGAATTGGCTATGGCTTTGATCCTTTCATCCACCAGGCAACGGAAAAAGTAATTCTCGCCCAGGGTTTTATTTTGCCAAAACCTTTTTATTATCTCGGCCAATATTCGCTCGTCGTTTTTCTCGCCAAAATTTTTCATACCTCGGTCATTTGGGTAGATCGCCTTCTTCTCCCAACACTTATTTCCGTCTTTCTCCCGGCCACGGTTTATTTTTCTCTCCGGCCTTATACCGACAGAACCAAAACTCCCGGCGCGAGTTTAGCCGCGCTCCTTATTTTTCTTTTGCCCTTCACGGCCTTCGTCGCCACGACGCCGCAAGGTTTCGCAAACTTTTTTCTCCTCATTATAGTTTTTTTCGCTATCCTCGCCTTGCGCCGCGAATTCCAGATTTCCGCTCTTTGGTTTTTGGGTTTCACCACTCTTTTAATCCATCCTCTGGCCGGCTTGCCTGCTCTTATCTTTTTGCTTCTCCTCACTGTTTTTACTTTTTTTAAAAAACAACAAGGCGTTTTTGAATTTGTCCGCCATGTTGTTTTTATTATGAGCGTTCTTTTGGCCGCCATTGCCATTCCTCTGGTTTTTCTCGCGGCGCTTTTCTTATTTCTGGGTCCGTCGTCAATCGTTTCTCTAAAAACAATTGAAGGCGCGAACAATTTCTTGACGGCGCTCGGCTGGCCTCTGCCCGTTTTAGTAAATCATTTCCGGCCGTTTTACGATCTGGCCTACACTTACGGACAAAATATTATTTTTCTACTTTTATTTTTTGGTTTTGCCGGATATTTTATTCTTAAAAAAAATCTGCCTTCCGTTTTGGTTTATCCCACCGCCTTTTTCGCGCTGATAACAAATTATGTTTTAATAAAACTTTTTGTTGACTTTCCTTCGCTCATAAAATACGAACAGGGTGTTTACCCCCAGCGCATTTTAGAAATAAGTTTTTATTTTTTAATTCCCCTCTTTCTTTTCGCGCTCTACAAATTTTTTGAAAAACTGATGGAAGCGAAAGGCAAAACGATAAAATTATTTTTTATTTTGATTTTTGCGACATTTCTGACTTTTTCACTTTATTATTCTTATCCCAAAGACGACGGCGAAGATTATCAAATTGACCGCGGCTATTCCGTTTCACTTTTTGATTTAAACGCGGTCCACAAAATCGATGAAGATGCTGCCGGCGCCGACTATATCGTTTTGGCCGACCAGAGCGTTTCCGCCGCGGCCGTGAAAGAATTTGGATTTAGCAAATATTTTGGACCATATTTTTACTATCCAATCCCGACCGGCGATCCTCTTTACCAATATTATTTGAAAATGGTATATCAAACGCCGTCCCGCGCCACCGTTGCCGAAGCCGCGAATCTCACGGGAGTTAAACTCGTTTATTTTGTCTTAAATAAATACTGGACCGACTCCGATAAAATTTTAGAAGCTGCCCGCCCCACCGCCGACGAAACTCTGGAAATCGGCAGCGGAAAAATTTTTATTTTCAAATATCAGTTTTAAAAAATATCAAAAAACACCGGTTTTATCTGCTGGTGTTTTCTTATTGACAAAAAATAAAATAAATGATTTAATATAAAGTCATCAGAAGCAAAGGAGGGAAAAATGACCGAAGAGGAGAAGGCCGAAATGGTGGGCGTTCTCTATGGCCACATGGAAGAGGGCGACTATCTGACCGAGCTCGGTCTCGTGCCGGTTGGCGGACTCGTGACGATTGTGACCTTCTGTGCATTCTGGGGTCTGATTGCCTTTACCGCCGTCGCCAAGGTACTCTATCGGATCAAGGGAGGCGTCGTGGTTTCCTACCTCGATAAACCGACCAAGAAACCCATCTACCTCCCCGTGAACTACCCGTGCTTCCAGATGCCGGTCGTGGAGGACTGACAACCCGAAAACAAAAACCGCCGGAAACTTCCGACGGCCACCCGCCACCAACTCCAAGGTGGCTTTTTTTATTACGCAAAAAATCCCTCTCCCCTTCGGGGAGAGGGTTGGCCCGCCTGCCACGCTAGCGCTGGCGTTGTGAGGGGTGCAGGGAAAGCGCTCGATAAACACCCTCCCCTTAATCCCCTCCCGTCAAGGGAGGGGAGATGTTTGTTAATAATCGCTGAATATAATTTTCAATTTTAAAATCTTCCACTGATTTTGCGGCTGCCTGCCGCATTTTTTGTAATTCATCGCGACTTGAGGCGGCCTGTTTCAGGGCGCGCGCCAAATTTTCGGCGTTGCCTGCTTCAAATGTAAAACCATTTTCGTTATCATGGACAAGTTCAGCCACGCCCCCGATCTTCGCGGCTAAAACCGGCACACCAGCGGCTAAACTTTCATAAATCACACTTGGTGAATTTTCATAGCAGAGCGACGGCACGACTGTTAAATCAACCAAATTAAAAATTTTAACTGCTTCTTCTCCGACTAGTTTCCCGTGAATGACAAATCGCAAATCGTTACCAACCATTTTTTTTAGCTCTTCCATTCTTGATCCGTCGCCGGCAATATGGAGCTTAAAATCAATGTCTAATTTTTTCAAAACTTCCACTAAAAATAAAATTCCTTTGTGCTCTTCAATCTGGCCAAGATAAAGAAGTTTTAAAATACTATTATCCATTGGAATGCCGGCCGGATAAATCCGTTCCACCGGATTTGGCAGAACTACTTTTTTTGATTTTTTAAAAAATCCTTTTGATGCGTAAAAACCCAAAAGCCATTTTGACGGCGAGACAACAACATCGGGTGAATCAAATAATTGCCGGCAAGCGGCCTCGTAAATTTTTCTAAGCCAAGTTCTCTGCTCCCAATTTTTTTCCTGACCGGAAATAATTAGCCCGCTTGGTACGGCGAGTTGCACGTCGTGCAAAGTGTGGATGTGTTTTATTTTTAATTTTCTTATCGCGCGGGGAATTAAAAATCCGATCCCCATCAAATTGTGAGTCAGAACAAGATCTGGTTTTTCTTCGCGCAAAATCTTTTTCACCGCTCTCGCACTCTGGCAATTAAACATATCCCAAAAGTGCCACTTCGCGCGCCAAAGAGCGTTATGTTTATAATCGTTTAAATAATAAAAAATGTTCGCCGGATAAAAACGGTAAACTTTTATTCCGCCCTCCGCCGCCGCAACGGGCTTAAACGACGCCCACCCATCCCACGGTTTTGTTGAAATAACAAAAACCTCGTGGCCGGCGGCGGCTAAACCTCGGGCCACTCGTTCGGCCACTCTTTCCGCTCCCCCGCGGGAAATCGGCGGATACAAATTGGAGATTAGACAAATTTTCATAACTGCTACAAATTATAACTCTACAAATTACAAATCATTTACAAATATACGAATAACGGCAAGGAACATTTTTTTAAATTAACGCGTTAGCAAGAATTTGTACATTTGTACAAAATTTGTAATTTGTAGTGCCTATTGGCATAAGACTTTTTCTAATCGTTCACCGATTTTTTTCAAATCATATTTTTCTAAAACTCTCTGCCGTCCGTTTTTACCAAAATCTTTGGCCGCGGCGAAATTGACCAAAACGCTGCCTGACGTTACCGTAAATCCATTCACGCCATATTCAACCACGCTCCGCACGCCGGGCAAATTTGAGGCGACTACCGGTTTTCCGGAAGCGCTCGCTTCAATCAAAACTATGCCAAACGCTTCGGACTGGTCAAGCGAAGGCAGGACGACAACATCAGCCAAATTGTAATAATCCGGCAAATCTTCCGCCGCGAGCGACCCGGCAAAAATTATCTGATCTTTTAGATTTAGATTCGCCACTATTTTTTCATAATGCGGACGTAAATCGCCGTCGCCCACCACTAAAACTTTAGCAACTGGCGTTTCGGCTTTAGCCCGAATTAAAACCTCCAACCCTTTAAAATAATGCGCCTTGTCCAGCCCGCCGACGAATAAAATCGTTCGGGCGGTAAACAGATTAAACTTTTTAAAAAGATCTTGCTTTGCCTCAGCCGGTGAAAATTTTTCCGCGTCAACTCCAAATGGCACTTCAAAAAACTTCTCCTGATTTTTTTCTAAAATTTCTTTGATATTGGAATTCTTAGCGTAATCCAGCGACGAAACAATAATTTTATCCGCCGCGCCTAAAATTTTTGGCATTAAATTTTTCGTGTGCCAGCGAAAAAACTTGCCGAGCAAACCTCGCCCCACGACATCGTGGTGATATGTAATAACAAATTTTATTTTTTTATTTTTTAATTTTTTATAAACAACCTCCGCGCCGCCAAAAAACGGATAATGTAAATGAATAA
Source organism: Candidatus Falkowiibacteriota bacterium (assembly GCA_016214745.1). GTDB lineage: Bacteria > Patescibacteriota > Patescibacteriia > XYB2-FULL-38-15 > XYB2-FULL-38-15 > JAHIRI01. The sequence continues at coordinate 69,309 of JACRNW010000001.1, forward strand.
CATCAAAATTATTTAACTTCCACCAAAGTTGCGGCAAAAAAGCCGCGTTGCCATATCTTAAAAATGGCCCGAGATGAAAGAGTTTAAATTTTTCTTTTAATTCATGGCCCTGGCCTCCCGGCCGGCGCGGCACAAAAACCGAAACGTCGTGGCCGCGGCGCGCTAATTCTTCCGCTTCGGTATAAGCGGCTGTTCCGATGCCGCCGCGATACGGCGGAAAAACCGGCGAAATAATAGCTATCTTCATAATCTACCAAAAAATTAAATTTCGGACGACGCGCCAATAAAGATTAAAAACCGGATTAACAATATATTTCAAGATCGGGTTGGCGATTTCTTGAAATTCCAATTTACCAACAATCAGGCGCGCCAATTCCCTATCTTTTATTTTTCTCAATTTAGCTTTTGCTTTTTTATTCTTAATCATCCGCCGCCAATTTTTAAAATGAAAAAAATATCCGTAGGCCTTAATTTTTGTCCAAAACATTCCGCGGAGCGCCGCGTAAGCGAGCATTCCGAGTTCCATAAACAAAAATGGCAGAAAAATTAAAATCAGCGTACCCAACCTATAATTTTCAAACATCATAATCATCCGGTTTCGTTCCATATAATAAAACTGCAAAATGCTCCGGGAAAATTGGTACTTGTGATACATCACGGATTTTTCCGCTAGCACTATTTTGTACCCAGCCTGCCTCACTCGCCAGGATAAATCCGTATCTTCGTGATACATAAAAAATTCCGAATCAAAAAGTCCTATCTCGCGCAAAACTTTCACTGGATAAAGAGCAGATGCGCCGGATGCATAAAAAAATTGTCTGGAAATCGGCGGTTTTAAATTAGAAATTTTTTCTCCATAGCCTTCACAAAATCCAAAACCCAGAAAATGCATCTGGTTGCCGAGCGAATTAATTTTTTCCGTTTCCGGATGAAGCCGGATTAAAGATTGAATCGCGCCAACGCTCCTATCCGCCTCGGCTGCCGCGACCAATTCGCGGAGCCACTCGGGATCGGCAATCGTATCCATATTAAAAAGAACTATGTAATCATAGTTCGCGTCCAATGCCCGGCGCATGGCCAAATTACTTCCTTCGGCAAAACCAGAATTTTTTTCTTCCAAAATAATTTCCGCTTCCGGCGCCGTAGCGCGGAGATACGCCGCCGTTTCCGGCGTTGTCGCATTATCAACTATAAAAACCTTAAAGCTATCCTTGGGATAGCTTTGATTTCGGAGACTCGCGAGACATTCCGGAAGATATTTTTTCGCGTAGTCTTTATAATTGATGAGAATTACGGCAACCTTTGGCATAAATTAACTCACAATCTATGTTTTTTCGTTTGTCGTCTGCTGCCCATTATTATCCACTTCTTCTTTCATGGCCACTGTTCTGACGACTTTAGTAATATTTCTTTCAATTTTTTCAATTTTAATTGTCATCTGGAAAATAATGTAAAAAATCAAAACGATGGAAAGATAAACAATCAAATCAGCGCCGCGGCCCACGCCGACAAGCTCTGCCAAGTAACTCGTCGTATCGGGTAATAAAATAATTATTCCGACCACAAACCAAAACCCAATCCAAAAAATTACGTCTCTGGAAGTCAAAATCCCCTGCCGCCATTTTATAACCACGCGGTAGATAATGAGCAAAATTAAAAAACTCAAAAGATACTGGATAAGCATACAAAAATTACTTTATATTTTTTCCTAAAAATAAATCAAACAAAATTCTTAAATAATCGGGCAGACGTTGGCCGCGGCGAACTTGGGGTGAAAAATATTTAACCGTAACCGGAACTTCCTCGTAGCGCAAACTGTGCCGGCCAATTTTTTCCAAAATTTCCGATGCATGCGCCATACGATTTTGTTCAATCGTAATTTTCTTTGCCGCCTCGCGCGAAAAAGCCCGAAAACCGTTATGAGTATCAGATAAATTAAGTCCTGAAGTCAGCCGAGTAAAAATCGTGGCACCTTTCAAAAAAAATCTTTTGACTGGAGGAATGTCTGATTTTCCAAAGCGAGCTCCCAAAACGACGTCGGCCCGACCTTCCGCCACCGGCTTTACCATGCTGACGATTTCTTCGGCGACAAACTGTCCGTCCGCGTCGTAAGTTATGATAATATCCGCTTCGCGTAAAAGCGCGATTCTTTTTCCGGTTTCAAGAGCCGCTCCCTGGCCGCGATTTATAAAATGAAAATAAACAATCGCCCCCGCTTTTTTCGCGTGTTCCATGGTGTGATCGGTCGAACCATCATCAACCACCACGACTTCATTGACATACTTTTGCACTTCCATCACAACATCGGCAATGGTTCTCTCCTCATTGTAGGCGGGAATAACCGCGATTGTTTTCATATTAAATATTTAAATACTGTTTATCTTTGATCAACCATCCCCTGCTGCCGGAGGAGTGGCTTATATGCCTGAGTATAATCAATACTTTTTTGCAAACCGTCTTCAAGCCGAACGAGCGGTACCCAACCCAAAAGTTCTTTTGCCTTGCTCGTATCCGGCAAACCGAGCGCCGTCATAAAAAGCAATGGTTTTTCAAAAATGATTTTTGATTCAGAGCCGGTCATGACAATAATTTTTTCCGCCACATCAAATAATTTTAAATCTTCATTACTTCCGAGATTCACGGGGCCAATGTCGGCCGGCGCGGCCATAAGTTTTATAAGTCCGGAAACGACATCGTCAACATAACAAAGCGAAGTGGAAAAATTCTTATCGCCGTAAATAATCAAATCTTTATTGTCCAACGCATCAATGATAAAATCCGGAACCATTTCTCCGTCAAATAATCTTTCTCGCGGACCGTAAGTTCTGAAAATTCTCGCGATTTTTGCGTCAAGATTGTGCGCTTCACGGTAGGTACCCACCATTGTTTCAGAAAATCTTTTTCCTTCATCATAACAACCGCGCGGCGTCAAATGATCAACGCAACCCAAGTCTCCTTCCTTAAATAATTCCTTATCTTCTTGCCGCGGCCCGTAAACCACTGATGAAGAAGTATGAACAAATTTCGCTTTATATTTTACCGCTAAATCCAAAACATTCTTCATTCCCACCGAATTCGCCGCGAGCGTCGCTATTTTAAACTTATCAAAATCTTTGGCTGAGGTCGGGCAGGCTAGATTATAAATTTCCTGAAGTCCTTGAAATTTTATTTTAAAACGTTCGAGCTCCGGGAAAGATTCTAAATCAATCGGCTCAACTACATCATGGCGGATAAAAGCAAAATCCGGATGCTGCAGAAGAAAATCAATATTTGAAACATTGCCTGTGGCAAAATTGTCCAGACAAATTACGCGGCTAGTTTTAATTAATTTTTCGCAAAGATGCGAACCGATAAAACCAGCCCCGCCAGTTACTAAAACATTTTTCTTTTCCAACGATGCCATATTTTTATATTTTATATTTTCTCCGCCATGGGCGGATCCGCCTCCGGCGGAAATTTAAATTTTAAATTATCTAATTACTCCAACGTTTATGCCGCCCTTAAAATCCTGACTGAAAGAAAAAAATTCTTTGCGCAAAAATCCTTTATTGTTGTAAATCTTAATTTGCGGCCCGCTACCCGGCCCGCCGCCAACAATGATTTCAGACACCTTATCACCGTCAAGATCGCCCAAAGCCAAAGTTACTCCTCCAGTTAAATTAGTGAACGGAGAAAATTTTAATTTCAAGGTCACATATTGTCCGTAAATTCTTACTTCTCCGCCATTGCTCATTTTTGTGACGGCAATTTCGGCGATTTGATCGCCATCAGTGTCGCCCGCGGCCACCCGAAGACCGTTTTTGTATTCTTTTTCAAACGCCAAAAATTGAGTATTTAAATTTCCCCTTGAATCAAAAACTTTAACCATCGGTTCCAAGCCGTTGCCCGGTGCGACAATAATATCTGCCTTGCCGTCGCCGTCAACGTCTCCGGCCGCCACATTTACGCCACCGCGGAAAGTTGTGGGGAAAGCCATGAACCCGCCAATCGGTGTGCCGTCCTGGCGGAAAATTCTGACATGCGGCCCGCCGCCTGGTCCGGCGCCGGTAATGATTTCGCTCTTGCCGTCGCCGTCAACGTCTCCGGCCGCCACATTTACGCCGCCGCGAAAAGTTGTAATATAGGCCATAAACCCGCTAACCGGCGTGCCGTCCTGGCGGAAAATTCTGACATGCGGCCCGCCACCCGGTCCGGCGCCGGTAATGATTTCGCCGGCTCCGTCACCATTTAAATCGCCCGAAGCGAGACTTACTCCGCCCAAAAAACTCGTTGTGTAAGCTAAAAAACTTTTTAAGAAAGATGAATCTTCTTTAAATATTTTTACTTCCGGTTTTAACGCGGAGGCCGGGGCAACAAAAATATTTCCCCTTCGAAGCGCGAACGGCGAACTCTCCACTGTTAGGGCGGCGGCTTCAATTGTCCGAGTAATATTTAATCGTCCTTTCCCCAATTTCCCCGCGTATTCCGGATTTAAACTATCAATGTTGTCGGCGTTCACGGTAAGTAAATTTCTCACTTCGGGAACGCCGAGATTTGGATTTAAAGATTTAATCAACGCGGCAGTTCCGGCGACAAGCGGCGCGGCTACCGACGATCCCGACCAACCGCCGCTATAATATTCAGTAAATTGCGGCATACCAGGATTGTAAGCAACCGTGCTCCAAATATCAACGCCCGGCGCGGAAACGTCAACGCATTTTGTTCCGTAATTGGAAAACTCCGCTTTTTTATCATCTTTGTCCGTAGCGGCCACGCCAATCACGACATTTTCCCCGTCGCCACCATAATAGCAAACCGGATAAAGCGGTTCTTCATCTAAATCTTTTCCTGCGCCGCCCTGATTTCCCACGGCGGCCACCACAATCACGCCGGCATTGTAAGCCCGCTCCAGTGCGAGAAATAAACTTTTACTGAAACCTGAACCGATAAAACTCAAATTAATTACGTCCGCTCCCTTTTCCACGGCATAATCAATACCTTCAATAACAGTTAAGACATCGCCCGAACCGGCTGAATCCAAAACGCGGACCGACATAATCTTAGATTTCCACGCCACGCCGGCAATGCCTCTCGCGTTATTTCCAACTGCGGCGGCAACTCCGGCAATAATTGTCCCATGATCAATTCCCTCTTTAGTAAACCACCATTCTTTAAAATCCGGCCGCGGATTATTGTCGCCGGCGACAAAATCCCAGCCGTTCACGTCGTCAACATAAATATTACCATCATTATCCGCGCCGTCGTTTGGCACCTCACCTTTGTTGACCCAAATATTATCTTTCAAATCTGGATGATCAAGGTCTACGCCCGTGTCCAAAACGGCAATCACCGTTTCGGGAGAACCCGAAGTTTTTTCCCATCCGCCCCACACTCTAACTTTGTCCAAGTACCACTGCTCAACGATGTACGGATCGTTCATGGTAATCGCTTCGGCTGTCATTTTGTAATTCGGTTCGGCAAATTCAACATCAGCTCGGCTTTCATAAGCAGAAACGGCTCCCAAGACACTCTCGCCCGGCGCGAGCGATATTTTTTCTATCTGTGGATTGCCTTTAAATTTTACTAAAACTTCACTCAATTCATAGGCCCCGTTTGAAGCAACGTTAAAATCGGCGCTCACAGTCGGAAGTGGCCCTAAAATTAGAGCAAATAAACTAAAAATTACCACTAAGTTTAATTTCTTAGCCATACCCCGTTAGAAGCCCTTGGCAAAAAAGAATTTTAAGCGATTGCTGAGATAACGTTTTCCCATACCGGATTTAAGATATCTTTCTTGCGCACGAGCGTCTTCTCTATTTAAACATGCTTCATAATAAATTAATTTCCACGGAGCCCCATATTTAGTTGATTTATTCTTGCGAGAATTATGCCTTAAAATTCTTTTTTCAAATCGCAAGTTGAACCTATATACTTTTTCTTTGTTTTATCGCTAAAAATAAGATAAACACACCATATAGGCTTCTAACGGGGCATATTAAAAGATTATACCACTTTTATTTTAAAAAACAAACCCACCTAATTTCTTAAAGAAAAGACGGGTTTATTTGATTTATTTAATGGTTTAGTACAAGTCGCTGATCGTCCTTGTGGTCGCCTCAACTGAAACCTTGCTGTAATCCGCGGTTGAACTGACGTCCGCTCCGGCTACGGCATTGCCGTAATTTGTTTTGTACACTTCCGGCACGGCGATAATTTTCTTTTCCCAATCAGCGCCGTAAAGCGAAGTCGCAACAGAGGCAGAAGTAATCCAGCGCAATTGGCCCGTGGCAGTTAAGACATAAACCTTTGGATCAAGAACGCGGAAAGGCGTATCCATACTGACAAACTGAACTAGAAAAGTGCCTGGTTTCGCGAGCACATTGCCGCCAAATGGAACCGACGTCACGATGGTGTGGCTCACAGTTTTAATGGTGGAAAAATTAGTATACCAGGAAAAATAAATTGCCTGAGTCGGGAAAACATATCTCTTGCCGTTATCCGCGTAATAATAAACTGCTGTGCTTCCGGCCTCTTTAAACAAATCGCCGTAAACCAAGGTTGAAGTGCCTGTGAAAGTGACGGTCGTAGTCTGAGAAATTGTTACCCCGTCTGCTATGGCAGTTAGAGTCGCTGTACCAGTCGCTCCTGATCTGACTTGGAAAGTTGCCTGGCCTGAAGAATTGGTCGTTCCGTCAACGATCGTAATTGCGTCAGATGAACCGCGGTTGGACGACAAGGTTACGGTTTTACCGGAAAGAAGAGCATCAGAAGCGTCACGAACAGTTACATAAACCACTGAGTAAGAACTGCCGTCGGCCACTACTGAAGCCGGGATCGCGAGAACACTTGACCTTGAGGCGGAAACAGAACTGGAAACTACTCCGGTGAAGACAACGCTGGCCGTTTGGTCAACTGTTACGCCATCAGCCACCGCAGTAAAAGTGGCGCTGCCCGGCGTGTTGGAATGAGCTTGAAAATAAGCTTTGCCGGACGCGTCTGTCGTCCCATTAACAATTGCGATTGTGTCAGTCGCTCCACGGCTTGATGACACCGTCACGGTTTTACCGGAGAGCGCGCTGCCGGAAGAATTTTTTATTGTCGCGATAATTACCGAGACGGAAGAACCATCAGCTGTCACTGATGTTGGGGAAGCGGAAACCGTTGACAGGCTCGCGGAAACCGCGAGAGCCGGATCAGTGCCAGTTCTAAAACTCCAAGGATTTGTTATCGCGGGAGAGGCGCCGGAAGAAAGTAAATATCCGACCAAATCTTCACCGCTCGTTGAAACAGTGATGTTCGTATCATAAGGAGGAGATGTTAATCTTGACCGAGTAACCGTTTTATCACCGTCACTCCAAGCAGGCATCAACCAACTTCCGGAACTGATGGAAAGCGAAGTCGCACTGGTCTGCATCGGTTCGGAAAAAGTCACTCTAATATATGAAAGCGTAGTGCTGACTCCAGTTGCTCCGGCCGTCGGGACGGTAGAAATAATAACCGGCGAAGCATTATCGTCAACATTTCTGAGCGGCTGGGTTGGAGCTCCTACACCCGAAACCGTAACACTGTCCAAAGTTCCTAAATTTTTGTACTGGAGATCTGCCTGGACATACATAGTTGCCGGGTAGCCGGTTTCATTTGCGTCGCCGGAAACAAGAAGATAAAAATAATTTGTTGTGCCGTTACAATCAAAATCTCCGCCCACACCATTTAACCTGCCCGTCGGCGCGGTCAGTCCAATACTTCCGGCGCCCACAGCCCAATCGCCCGCTTCAAATTTGCAACTTGTTACCGCTAAATCAAAAGTCACTTTAAGACGGTCGATCGTGCCGTTGTGATCAAAATCCGAAAAAGCGACTGACGTTAAAGTCGGCGTCCAGGCGTTTGCCGTTTGCGGTAGCATATTTACCCCGCTTACGGTCAAGACCATCGCGACCATGAGAAAAATTCTAAAGGTTTTCATAATTTTTAATTAAAATTAAATTAAGATTTAGAAGGCCGCTTTAGGCGACCCCTCTGCTTATATAAGACGAATAATGCGCCTAATTATTTCAATCTCACGTTAATTTAGTATACCAAAAAATACCGGAACTAAAAAGAGACGGGAACTGCCCATCTCTTTTTTTGCTATAAAATTGGCTAGTAAATCTTCATCAGCATTTCTTCCGCGCCGGTGATATCCGCGCCGTTGGCGTAAGAAAGTGTGGTAGGAATTGCGAGGATATTTTCGCTCCGGAAATTATTGGCGGTGAAACCGGCCGCGGTGACTTTTCTTTTTTCCGCACCCTGGATGTAGTAGACGTCGGTTGTGCCAGAATATTGGACAAGCGCGCCGGTCGGGTGAGTGTCGGTTGAAATATCGGAACCAAAAAAATAATCGCCCCAGAAAGCAAGAGGCACATCTATGATCTTCGTCGCCCAGTTGCCGCCGTAGAGAGTTTTAATTCTTGTTTCAGTCGGAATCCATCGGAGGAGACCGTTTGGTTCAACCGCGTAGACCTTTGGGTTGGTATCAATTTTCACGAGCACGGTGCCGGGACGAACTGTCACATTCTTGCCCAGAGGAATGGCCCGAAGTTCCTCGGCCGTGACGCTTTTTACGTTGCTCCAATCCGGATACCAACTCTTGTAAGTTTTCTCATTAGGGAAAATATGGCGCTTGTTGTCCGAGCCAAAGTAATAAACCGTAGTGCTCAAAGGACTCTTGAAGAGATCCCCCGCCACAAGACCGGCTGGATTTTCCGCCGAAGGTGGGGTCTCTGCTCCCGGTGGCGGAGGCGTGGTATAAGTAATCGTGAAATCCGCGTCGGAAATATCAGAAGCGACAAAGACGCCACTCTCGTCATGTCCTTCAACTTTAATCTTTACCGTACTGCTCGGAACGTTAGGAACTGTCCAAGAATATGTGCCGTCATTATTTTCATTCGTGGCAATTGTATATGGGAAATTCACACCGCGATCTAGAGAATAATAGATTTTTACTTTAGTAATTGTCGTGCTCGTAGAGGACCAAGTAATGTTCTTGCTCGAGAGACCGGCCCAAGATTCGCCGCCGTTTGGAGACAAAACCATGACAGAAGCAGGCAATCCTCCGCCGCCTCCGCCTCCTCCTCCGCCAGCCGCGACAGTGGTGAAGCTGAAGGGATTGGCAACCGGACCGGCCGCGAGATTGCCATCACCGGCAGCTGCCGAGGCAATTGTTCCAGCCAGAGTAATGGTGTATATCTGCATACCGGCAAAGGCGTCATGAGCAGCGTAGGTTAAAACTGTGTCGCCAGAAGTCCAACCCGCCGCGCCAAGAGTGAATGAAGGAAGTCTCGTGATCGCGCCAGTAACAGAGGCCTGGGTCATGGCTTCGGAGAAAGTGATGACCATGCTCGCGTCCAAAGCCACATCCGTGGCGGCACTGGCTGGAGAAGTGGTGACAATCACCGGAGCCGCACTGTCGGTAAAGGCCGGCGAGGAAGCAGAAGTAATAGTTTTGCTGGCCGCGGTGTTTGTACCATCAGTCACGGAAGTACCAGCGGTATAGGCAAGGGAGAGATCACCGACGTTTGTTTTAACAGTGGTGGTTGTAAAACCATAATCGCACTCGTCAGCGGCGGCAGAACCGCTGTTACATTCAACTGTTCCTTCCACAATTCCGGCAAAGTTCGCGGCGGAAGTAAGTGCCCAATCAGCACTGCCATTGGCCACGGCGCTGATGTTTTCCGACCAGATTACGCCGATAAGGTCGAGTTTTCCGTCGCTACCCATAGCATCGTAAAAAGTGGTGGAGACGACAGCCGGAGCGGCGCCGTCGACATATGTAGCCTGAGATTGGTTACCAAGTGTTGTGTTAGTATTTGGAACACCGTCAGCCAAAGAAAAAAGGTTCTGGGTGGAAACTGCGAGGAGGCTGCTCGTATCGTTTGTGATTACGGCAGTCGCTTCTGTGCCGAGGTCAACGTCGGTTGAAGTAACGGCGCCGGTGATAAGGTCAGTGGCGTTCGCGCCAAAAGCCGCACCGGTAAAGGAACCGACGTTGCCAAAAACCAGATCATTCGCCCGAAGAACTGAAGATGCGGTAACTGTTTCCGAATAGTCAAAGATTATACGATCAATCTTGCCGTCAAGGTCAACATCTTGGTAAGTAATAGTTTTAATCACCGGGGCCGCGCCATCAGTGAAGGCCGGAGAGGAAGCAGAAGTAATGGTCTTACTCGCCGCGGTGTTTGTACCATCAGTCACGGAAGTACCGGCAGTATAGGCAAGACTTAGATCACCGACGTTTGTTTTAACAGTGGTGGTTGTAAAGGTGTAAGTAACGACATTCATTGGCGGCCGCGGCACCACTGTTGCAAATAACGGCGGTTTCAGTGAGAGCGGCAAAATTCGCCGCGGAAGAAATCGCCCAATCAGCGCTGCCATCGGCCACGGCGCTGATATTTTCTGACCAGACAACGGTAATACGATCAAGTTTTCCGTCGTTAGTTGCCGGCGAAGCATCGTAGAAAGTGGCAGTAAGGACAGCCGGAGCGGCCAAATCTATCATCGTAGCCGGACCAGTTGTGCCAGCAGGATTTAAGGCAGCATCCACAACGCTATTGTTGGTATCATCATTGTCATAGGCAATGGTCGGAGCGGTCGCACTGTTAGTTTCGCCCGCATCGGCTGTGACGGTAATGTCTTTATCCGTACCAAGACCCGGACTATCAGTTGCAACGGAAAAGGTTGCATTAATATCGCCGCCGACAATTGTCCAATCAACCGCCGTGCTGCCCGTCATTGTTACGGACTCTGACCAGGTGACGCGAAGTGTATCTATCGCGCCATTCCCATCAATATCGCGATATGAACCACCGATCAAAATTGGCGCAGCGCCGTCGGTTGAGGCAACAGGCGCCCCATCAGTAGCTATGACATTGCCATAGAGATCTTTTAATTTTGTGTTAACCGTGAGTTGCGTATTTGGCGTCGCACCGGTGTCCATTGATCCGCTCTCCGTAAAATTCACCCAAAAAATATTATCATTTGCCGCACCGCCGGTAACATAGGCCTCCCCAGCATAGACGGCCACATCAAGTGTTATAGTAAAATTATCGTTCAAAGCTTCATCAGTAGTAAAAATAATTCTATCAATCTGGCCGTCGCCGTCAGCATCGGCCGTTACTCTTGAAGTGACTACCGGACCCGCTGAGTCAATAGTTTGAGTATTGGCGTTCAAAACCACTGCGTCAGTCGGACCGTCGTTAGTTGAGGACATAAACACACCCACGTCGCCAGCCGAGCTGGCCACTCCATCAGCGCCCACGTCGTTATAAACCGGAATCTGGAATTTTAATGTTCGGCCATTGGTCGGCGTAATGGTTGTCAAAATTGCCGCAAAAATTCTTTTTCCGCCAATCGGTATTGCCTGGGTTAGGCCGCTCAACCGCCATTCTTTAGAGTCTCCCGGATTCACAGTCATTGCTCCAAGGCTTGTATCAACCCCAACCCCCTGAAAAATACCATCTCCGTCGTCAGCCCAAAGAGTAACCGAAGAAATATCAGTTGAGTTGACCGCCGTGCCGGTGTTTTGAATACCCATGCCGGCAAGCTGATCGTCTTGCCGGTCCACCACGCTGTTCGGCGCCGCACCGCCGGCCGTTCCTTCGTCTACATAAATACTCTTAGTGGCGTCAATAGTGCCGGCACCCGTAAATTTACAAACCTGAGTTCCGACGCCGCCGCCATCGCAGTCGGCTACAAAATCAGTTAAGGAATCTCCGGCCGCGACGCCGCCGCCAACATAAACAGTTACATCAGCCGAAGCGGAGTAAGTAAATTTACCAGCCACGTTTTCAATAAATAAATCATTACCCGGCGTCCAAAGAGCATTGACTTCTTTCACCCAACCGGCTGTAGCGGCAACGTTTGTCCCGGTATCGCCATCAGTCGGGGTTCCTAAAACAACGCTCTCCGCAACAATCGCGGTCAAACGATTATCACCGGCGCTCACTCCGTTGGCTCCTGAATTATTAATATCGTCATAAACGTATTCCGTGCCTACCGCCCAAATTCCATCACCTCCCGTAACTTTACCCTGCGTGAGCGCCTCGATTACTGTGAGGCAATCCGCATCCGCAGGACACGCGACAACAGAACCAACCGCGCCGCCAGCTGTCGCCGTAACTCTCGTATCGCCAGTGGTCACCGTGAGACTCGTATCGACGTCAATGTAAACATCTTCAGCGGCATCCCACTGATTTGCCGTGCCGCCAAGCGTTACCGTGGGATTCGTCAGAGCTGTAAGTGAAAGTGCAATATCACCATTTCCCCCGGCCACTGCGGCTTCGGCGCTTTTATTGGAAATATATCTTAGGTTGGCGTCAGAATCTTGCCAGACGTTGGTCGGAGTCACCACACTATCGGCTACAACATTATCCCCCCCAACAATATCATACAGGGAATCTCCTCCGCTTAAAGCAGTAGCGCCGGCTGTATTTGTTGCCGTGCCATCAGCGTCAACCAAAGTATCCGCCGCCGAAGTGTAAACGCTATCCGCATCAAGATCGCGGATGACCGCCTCTGTGTCGCCTCCTTGGAAACCGGCTGCGCCAGCATCTTTATAACCAACGCCGCTAGTTGTTCCCAAAGCCGGAATCGCGGTTAGCGTACTTCCCTGCCAATAATTAATGCCCGAATTTTGCATTAAAATATCGGCCGTGTAGGCGCCACTGTTCCAGGCGTCGGGAATAACCACATTCATAACTGCCGTCATACTAGAGGATGGACCAATAGTTACGGTCGCCGCACCGGTATTTGTGAAATTAACCTGCAACGAAGCCTCGGTGAACAGAATCGGATAAATTAAAAATCCGATCATTGATGCGGCCACCACAAAATAGGTCGCCACAAACAAGATCGGAAAACGTTTTCGGATAAACCTTGCCATAGTTTTTGAATTTAGAGTTTAGAATCTAGACTCTATCAAAGTAGAATCTATAAATTAAAATTATTTATATAAAATTTTTATAAATAAAACTAATTGCCCTTTTCAAGAGATTCTATTTTTTTACTATTATACCCATAAACATATTATACCAAAAAAATAAAATAACTAAAAGAGGCGGATCTTCCAACCCGCCCCTTTTTTATTCATATCAGGAGTTCTCTAATAAATCCTGGACAGGGCCATCTCTTCTGCGACAAGCGGTGTGCCCAAAGTGTAAGACAGGGCCGTCGATACAGAAAGAACATTTGACAACTGGAAGTGATTTCCTGTAAAGCCGGCGGTGGAGATTAGACGCTTTTCCGTGCCCTGGATGTAATATTTTTCAGTTGAACCAGTGTATTGAACCAAGGCGCCGGTCGGATGTTTGTCGGTTGTGACATCACTTCCAAAAGTGTAGTCAACCCAGAAGATGACTGGGACATCAATGATCTTCGTCGCCCAAGTGGAGCCGTAAAGAGTGGCGGCGCGAGCTTCGGTCGGAACCCAGCGAAGGAGTCCGCCCGGTTCAACGGCGTAGACTTTGGGATCAGTCTGGATTTTGACTAGAACTGTGCCGGCCCTGACCGTGACGTTATGGCCCAAAGAAATGCCCTGGAGTTGAGAGGCGGAAATAGTCTTGATACCGGTGAAATCCACATACCAACTCTTGTAAGTCTTTTCATTTGGGAAGACGTGGCGTTTCCCATCAGAACCATAGTAATAAACTGAAGAACTGAGACTGCTCTTAACCAAATCTCCGACGCTCAAAGAAACTGGAGTTTCACCAGGCGTGCCGGGAGCGGCAAAGGAGACTGAAGCGGTTTGAGTAAGAACCACGCCCGCGGCAGTAGCCGTGTAAGTTGAAGTGCCGGCTGTGCTTGATTTAACTTCAAAGGTGGCAACACCGTTCGTGCCAGTTGTGCCGGTCACGGTCGTAACCGTATCAGAAGCGCCGCGCGAAGAAGCGAGGGTCACAGTCTTGCCGGAAAGCAAATTAGAACTTGAGTCTTTGACGGTGACCGTAACAGTTGATTTGGAAGTTCCATTAGCTGTGACTGATGTTGGCGAAGCAACAACCGTGGAATTGGAAACGGAAACCGCGGAAGTAGAGTAAGTGATAGTAAAATTTGAATCGGAAATATCATTTAAGCTGCCACTCACCACTTTAACCTTTGCCGTGCTTGTGGCAACGTTCGGAACAGTCCAGGTGTATGAACCATCGTTCGTTTCGTTCGTCGCTATTGTGTTTAGAAAATTAATACCACTGTCGGTTGAATAATAGAGGCTAACCGGGTCGCTATTACTAACAGTCGACCAGGTGATATTGTAAGATCCACCTCCGGTCAGAGTTTCACCGCCGTTTGGAGTTGTGACAGTGATAGACGCAGGCAATGATGCGGCACCGCCTCCACCGCTTGAAGCTCCAACTGTGGTAAAGTCAAAAGGATTGGCCACTGGACCAGCGCCAAGATTTCCGTCAGTCCCAGCCGCTGAAGCGATTGTTCCGGCTAAGGTGATGATATAATTCTGCATGCCGGCAAAAGCATCGTGAGCAGAGTAAGTAAGAATTGTACTTGCAGCATTCCATGATGCCGCGCCAAGAGTAAATGCTGGAGCTCTGGCAATCGCGCCCGTGACGGAAGCTTCAGTCATAGTCTCAGAGAAAGTGATGACCAAGTTCGCATCCAGTGCCACATCTGTGACGTTGTCTACCGGAGAGGTGGTCGCGATGACCGGGGCCGCGCCATCAACTAAAGATATTGGACCAAAAGTGGGAGTGTTATTACTGCCGCCCCCATCATTAATATTATTGGTGTTATTGGTATAAGTAATGGTTGGTTCAATACCTGCTAGCGTTTGCTTACCGGTTCTCGCGGCAGTGGCGTCAACCGTACCAGTGCCAACGTCAGTGCAAGTAATAGTGGCTAATGTTCCTGAACCCGCGCATTCGGCGAGGGCAAAGTCACCAACAAGTCCAATATCTCCGGCCGTGGAGAATGCCCAATCCGCGGCAGTAATAGCGGAAAAAGTCGTTATCTCGGAAAAGGCAAAAGCCACGCGGTCAACTTTTCCGTCAGCAGTAGAATCTGAGTAAGTCGCGGAGATCATAAACGGCGCGGCGCCATCTATGTATAACGCTTGGGTTTGGCCGGCGAGCGTTGCGTTGGTATTTGGGATACCGTCAACCAAAGAGAACGCATTTTGAGTGGTGACCAAAAAGCCTGTGGCGTCATTTGTGTCAACAGCAGTTGCCTCAGTACCAAGGTTGACGTCAGTTGAAGTGACGGAACCAGTGATAAGATCTGTGGCATCAGCGCCAAAAGCCATGCCGGTAAAATCTCCAGCCGTAGTGGATAAATCATTGGCCGCGAGAACTGAAGCGGCAACAACGGTTTCTGTATAAGCAAATGTCATGCGGTCAATTTTTCCGTCGGCATCAGCGTCTTTGTAAGTAATTGTTTTAATGAATGGTTTTGAAGCGTCAGTAGCCGTGAAGGTTGACGTGCCGTCATTTGCATCGGCGACTACACTCGCTAATGTACCTTGATTTGTATAAGTAATTTGCGGATCCGTGACTCCACCAGTAGTCTGTGGCGTAGTAATTACGCCTACATCAATGTACTCGTCAGTCGTACAAGTAGCGGAATTGGTAAAACCAACAAAGAGGGTTACACCTATCGTTCCGGTCTCAGCTACAGTCCAATCGCCAGGTTCGTAAGTGCAGGCTGTAACGTCCGTAAAGGTAAGTCTAATATTATCAACTGTTCCATTAGCATCAGCGTCTATGTATGTGGTAGTGAGAGGTGCCAGGGCAGCCGCTTTTGCCAAATGAACCGGCATGCTGTACCAAACGCCGAGAGAAATGCTTATGATCATGAGCATTACCACCGACCATGGCAATACTTTGAAAAATCCTTTTTTGATTCTTTCTGCCATAAATTTGAAATCTAGAATCTAGAAAATAGAATCTAGAAGATTAAAATTAGATTATATTATATGAAACGAATTATCCACAAGTATATTACACCTAGTCGTCATCATTATACCATAAAAAACCAGACCGGGGAAACCGGCCTGGTTTTTATCTTATTCTATCTGGTTCTAATAAATCCTGGTCAACGCTGTCTCCTCGGCAGTGATTGGCGTGCCAAGGGTGTAGGATATAGTAGTCGGAGCAGAGAGAACATTGGACAACAGAAACTTGTTGGCCGTGAAACCAGCAGTGGAGATCAAGCGTCTTTCCGCGCCCTGGATGTAATACTTGTCCGTTGTGCCAGTGTATTGGATCAGAGCACCGGTCGGATGTTGATCGGTCGTGATGTCGCTTCCGAAAGTGTAATCAACCCAGAAGATGACTGGGACGTCAATAATCTTTGTCGCCCAAGCAGAGCCGTAAAGAGTCGTGGCGCGAGCTTCGGTCGGAACCCAGCGGAGAAGTCCGCCTGGTTCAACGGCGTAGACTTTGGGATCAGTCTGAATCTTCACAAGCACGGTGCCGGGACGAACTTTAACGTTCGCGCCCAAAGCAATACCTTGCAATTGCGAAGCTGTGACGGACTTGATACCGCTAAAGTCAACATACCATGACTTGTAGGTCTTTTCATTTGGGAAGACATGGCGTTTATTGTCGGAACCGTAATAGTAGACTGAAGTAGAGAGCGGGCTCTTAATTAAGTCACCGACAGAAAGCGCAGTTGGCGTTTCACCAGCGCCAGGCGTAGTTGGCGCGCCCACGGCCGTAAAGACAACGGAGACAGTGCTCGTAAGAACCGTGCCGGCGGCAGTAACCGTGTAGGTTGAAGTACCGGCCGTGCTTGAGTAGACGTTGAAGGTGGCTTTGCCATCCGCGCCGGTTGTGCCGGTTACGGTTGTAATCGTGTCAGATGAACCACGACTTGAAGCAAGAGTCACGACTTTGCCCGAGAGCGGCACGCTCGCGGCGTCCTTCACGGTCACGGTGATAATTGAGAAACTCGTGCCATTAGCCACGACTGAAGTTGGGGAAGCTACGATGGTGGAGTTCGCGACTGAAACCGTGGGTGTTGTGTAGGTAATAGCGAAATTGGAATCTGATATATCATTCAATGAGCCGGCCACTGCTTTTACTTTGACAGTGCTGGAAGTGATATTCGGCACGGTCCAAGCGTAAGAGCCATCATTCGTTTCATTCGTAGCAATGGTGTATGGGAAATTAATACCGGAATCAAGCGAATAGTAGAGATTCACGGTGTCGGTCACACCCGTAGCAGACCAAGTGATGTTGTGGCTTGAACCACCAGCCCAAGATTCGCCGCCGTTTGGAGCGGTGACTGTCATTGAAGCCGGCAGCCCTCCTCCGCCTCCACCGCCGCCGCTAGAAGCCGCGACGGTCGTAAAGGTGTAAGGATCAGCTACTATGGCTGAATTATCAAGAGTGCTGTCTCCTGCGGCCGCCGAATTAATTGATCCTTGGACCAAATCAATTGTATAGATTTGCAGACCAGCCCAAGCATCATGCGAAGCGTAAGTGACCACCGTGTTGCCAGAAGACCAAACAGCTGAACCGAGGGCAAAAGTAGGAGATCTGCCGAGAGTAGTTGTTGTGATATCAGTCGTAGTCATCGCTTCCGAGAAAGTGATAGAGAAGCTGGCGTCCAAGGCAACGCTTGTCGCGCCGTCGGCCGGAGAGGTGGAAGCAACAACCGGATTTGCACCGTCAGTGAAGGCCGGAGAGGAAGCAGAAGTAATGGTCTTACTCGCCGCGGTGTTTGTACCATCAGTCACGGAAGTACCGGCAGTATAGGCAAGACTTAGATCACCGACGTTTGTTTTAACAGTGGTGGTTGTAAAGGTGTAACAGCCACGGTTTCAGCATCAGCCATTTCGTTGTTGGCCGGAGAAGTGTCGTCAATCTGACCGGCTGCGGCAACCGTGTAAGTCGGAGTCACTGTGATGGCGGTGTTAGATGTGGCAGAAACAGTGATGTTTAAATTTAAAATGGCGCTAGCGGTGCCCGCGTAATTAGCGTTGTCAATAGTAGCCGTGCCGGATGAAGCGACCAGTGTAATGGCCGGGAAGCCATCACCAGCGTTGCCATCAGTCACGTCAGAACTTTCGCTAAAGGTCAAGACAAGGCGGTCAACCGTACCGTCAGAATTGTTGTCTCCAGTAAGAGCGGAAATGAAAGCCGGAGCGGCGCCATCAGCGCCAACCACGGTCTCGCCATTGGCCATTTCGTTCACCGTGTCAGAGATGCTGCCCGCGCCAGCTGTGGCATAGGTCGGATCAATCGTGATCGCGGTGTTGCCAGTGGCTGAAACGGAAATAGTGTAGGTTAAAGTGGTAGTTCCGACCGCGCCATAGACACCGGCGGTGACAGTGGCCGTGCCAGAAGAAGCAACCAAAGTGATATCATCGTCAGTGCCGCCATCAGTGACAGTCACTGGTTCTGAGAAGGTCATGACTAAGCGGTCAACCGTACCGTCAGAATTGTTGTCTCCAGTAAGAGCGGAAATGAAAGCCGGAGCGGCGCCGTCGGTGCCAGCTACAGACGCTGTGTTGGCCATTTCGTTGTTGGCCGGGGCGACATCATCAATCTGACCGGCTGGAGCAGTGGTATAGGTTGGAGTCACGGTTAAGGCCGTATTAGCTGTGACAGAAGTCGTGATGTTTAAAGTCAGGGTAGTCGTAGCGGCGGCGGCGTAGTCAGCGTTGTCAATCGTCGCGGTGCCAGATGAGGCGGCTAAAGTGATGGCCGGGAAACCGTCGCCAGCGTTGCCGTCAGTCACGTCAGAGCTTTCACTGAAGGTCAAGACAAGGCGATCAACTGTGCCGTCGGAGTTAGCGTCGCCGGTAAGAGCGGAAATGAAAGCGGGTTTAGCGCCATCGGCACCAACCACGGTTGCAAGGTTGGCCATTTCAGTGCTCGTCGCCGTATCTGCAATCAGGCCAGCTGGAGCAGTAGCGTAGGTTGGGTCAATAGTAATGGCAGTGTTGCCTGTTGCGCTCACGGTAATATTTAATGTTAAAGTTGGAACATTTAGCGCTCCGTAATCAGCGTTGTCAATCGTCGCGGTGCCGGATGAGGCGGCTAAAGTGATAGCCGGGAAACCGTCGCCAGCGTTGCCGTCAGTGATGTCAACGTTTTCCGAAAAAGTGATTACAAGCCGGTCAACAGTTCCATCCGCGTTATTGTCGACCGTGACAGCTGAACTCATTGTGGGCTGGGCCGCCAAAGCTGGCAAAACTCCTGGATTTTGAGGGGTTGGCATGGTAAAGGTTGCTACCAAGCCAATCACTAAAAATATTACCACCGACCATGGCAATACTTTGAAAAACCCTTTTTTGATCTTTTCTGCCATATTTTTGAGTTTACGAATTATGAATTGGGAACTGCGAATAAAATTTTATTCGCAATTAATTCGGCAATTCGTCTTTTTATAATTCCTAGCGAGTCCGCAAGCGGTCCGCCTCGGCGGAACATTTGGGACGAGCGACGGAATTTCAAGCGCTGTAGCGCTTATTTTTCCCGCAAAACAAATGTTCTCGCGGGATAAAGTTATATTTAATTAAATTTATTAGTTAAATTGTCAATTAAACAACAAAAAAATGCCTAAAATTTTAAGCATTAACCAAGTCTCTCCCCCTAGAGAAACTTAAAACTAATTCGTTCGTTTGCGAAACGACAAGCACGGGACGATTCATATGAATTTAATCTTCTTTTATTTTATCACAAAAAAATGAGTCGGTCAAGAGGAAAGTTATCCACAACTTTCTAAAATCCTTTATCCTGGTCAATTGTCGCTATCGCCTGCTCTGCCGCTAAATTGTAGTCCACGGCGAGATTGATGTCGGCGCCGTAATTGTAGTTCGTAGCAAACACTTCCGGCACGGCAACAATTTTCTTTTCCCAATCCGTACCGAAGATCGTGCTCGCCGCATCGGCGGTTTTAACCCAGTGCAAAATTCCGCCGCGGCTTACGGCGTAAACTTTTGGATCCATCACGCGCCAGGGCGTATCCATACTGACAACCTGGACCAACTTTCCGGGCCGCACCGTGACGTTGCCGCTTGTCGGCACAGCGGCAAGATCCGCGTCGGAGATTGTTTTAATGGAAGAAAAACCGGTGAACCATGAGGAATAAATCGCGGCGGTCGGAAAAATGTATCGTCTTCCATCGGAGGCGTAATAGTAAACGGCTGTGCTCGCAGTTCCTTTAATTAAGTCTCCAGCATGAAAAGAAACGGCGGTAAAAGTTAAAGTCGGTTTTTGGTCTAAAGTCACGACGCCGACTTTCGCGGTCAAAGTTGAAACGCCCGCCGCGGTTCCCGTGACTTCAAAAGTGGCCAGGCCGTCCGCGCCGGTTAATTCTTTGGTGGCTCTAATATTGTCAGTTGAACGATCGGAAGTTAAGGAGACAGTTTTTCCTGAAAGCGCGTTGCCGGCTAAATTTTTAACTAATACCGTGACAAATGCTCTTGTCGCGCCGTCGGCCGGAAGAATGGCAGGCGTGACAGAAACCGTGGAAGCGGCGGCCGAGGCCGAGACTGTCGCGGTTTGATCAACCGTTACAATAGTCCCCTGCCCGATGGTTTCGGCGTTGCCGAGCCAGTCGGCGCCTTGCGTTTTGATCGTGTAAGTTCCATCCGTAATATTTGTCCAGTTATATTCCCAGTCTGAATAATTGGTGCCGGTGTTTGTAACATCAACCCAAGAACCAGCCGAACTGCCGGAACTTATCAAAATTTGGAGTGAAGCCAGAGTTGAACCGCCCTGATCGCGCGCCACGCCAATAATTTTGAAACTTGAAGTGGTGATAATCGTTCCTGCCGAGGGAGATGTAATCACGGTTTTGGGCGCGCTCGTATCATAGTTTGAAACCCAAATAGTTTGAATATATGGATTTATAATTCCATCCGCGACACCGGTTGCTCCGGCTAAAAACAAACCCGAATCACCGAGGTCAAACCGACCAACCGTTCCACCGTCAATAAGGAGAGGCACTTTCATTTGGACCGATTTATTCGCCACGATCGCGCCTTTTGTTCCGGTTTCAATGCTCACAAAAATCCGAAGACCGGAAGCAGGCACGGCTTTTTGCAATCCTGATAAATACCAATAACCGCCGGTTTCGTAGCGAGTCGCCTCGCCCAATTTTTCATCAACCGCCATGCCCTGAAAACCGGATGCTCCGGCGTCTGTCCAAACGACAACTTTTCCAAAATCCCAACCCCGGGCCGTGCCGTCATTTTGCAAAGTCAGGGCGTTTAAAACATCAGCCGACCCGTCGGCTCGCGCGACGGTAAAATCCATAACCAGTTTGTCAAACTCCGAAGGATAAAAAATCGCGACCGGCGCGCCGGTGTTTGTGACGGTGATTGTTTCAGCGGCGGAGACGGGGAGGAGAGCAAAAACGAATAAAATAATTAAAAAAATGGAAATTCTTTTTGACACCATAGAGTTTAAAGTGAAAAGTTAAAAGTTAAAAATTACAATTAAAAATTAAAAGTTATTTACGGCCCTTAAATTTCAAAATACTTGACCCCAAAAGATTTGCAATTTCCGTAACTTCGACCAATAACTTATTGATTGCGACCCTGTCTCCCTTACCGCTGTCGCGAAGTAATGCCAACCAATATTTTGTTTCATTGGCAGATTTTAACGCGATATTTATAAAATTGGTGAAATCTTTTTTAGATCCACAGGCCTGTGCTTCAATAATATTTGCTCCAATGCTCGTTGCGCTACGAAGCATTTGTCTAACTATTACTTGGACGGAAAAATCCTTCTTATCAAGTTGATCTATAAATCGAATAATAGCCAAAGAAAACCTATAAACTTTTTCTTTTAGAAAAGTTTTATATTCTTTATTGTCCATAACTTTCAACTTTTAACTGTAACTTTACATTTTACAATTTTAACTTTTCACTTTTTCAATTCCTCCAGCTCGTTCTTCGCCGTGGTGTTTTCCGGATCAAGTTCAATCAACCGCTCATACCAGCGGATCGCCTCTTCTTCCGGTCCAAAATCTTTGTAATAAATGGCAAGCGGCCCGACAAAATAAAGTTCATTTTCTGAATTGGCCTCCAGTCCTCTCTTTAAAATGCTCGGGATTTCAATTTTTCTTTCCGGCATTTGATAGCGGTAAAGATCAGCCAAACTGCGATAAGCGGCAAGCCACTTTGGATCACTTTCCATAACTTTCACGTAGGCGCCGGCGGCCTCGGCGTATTGTTCATTTCTGGTATAAAGTTCGGCAATATTCATTAAAAGCAATGTGTCGTCCGGCTTCACTTCTAGTGCTGATTCGTAAAGTTTAATCGCGTCTTCCAATTTGCCATTATCTTTTTTCCAGGCGGCAATTTTTATGTAAGCGCTTGTGTCTGACGGATCATTTTTTAAAGTGTCATAAGCCGCTTGAATATCCGCCGGCAGTTCTTCTTTTTCGCCGGAAAATAAAGAAACAACATAATTTCTAAGATCCCCCATCTTTCCCTGCCAACTCCAGGTTTTCCATGCAAATAAACCGCCCGCGATTAAAATAATAACGACGACAATCAAAATAATTTTCAATTTTTTGGTCATAGGTTTTTGGATTTAGTTTATTTTTTAATATTTTGGGAGTCCTGCCTTTAGGCAGAGACTGGAGTTTGTCTCGCCCTAAAGGGCGGTCTCCGGTTCGTTAGTTATAAAATCAACAATCGGATATAATTCAAAACACGAGTCAAACCACTCTTCTCCTTTTATTTTACTCCAACTTTTCGCGCTTGAAAAGGGATAACCAAAAACGCCGACCAAATTTTTACAAAACCCATGTTTTATTGGATTTTG
Organism: Candidatus Falkowiibacteriota bacterium; assembly: GCA_016214745.1. Taxonomy (GTDB): domain Bacteria; phylum Patescibacteriota; class Patescibacteriia; order XYB2-FULL-38-15; family XYB2-FULL-38-15; genus JAHIRI01. The sequence goes on from JACRNW010000001.1 coordinate 92,054, forward strand.
GTGAATGTAATTAAAATGTTTCCAAAAATCCGCTTCGTCGCGGATTGAATGGTCAAAATATTGATACCAGATTTTACGGCCTTTCTCATTTTCCGATTTATTTAATTCAAAAGAGCTTTTGCCGTTAATGAAGTTAATAAATTTAGATAAATTTTCTCCGTTAAAAATTTTAAACAACAAATGGAAATGATTATCTAACAACACCCAGGCGTATAAATGAATCTCAAATTTTCGGAGTCCTGCCTTTAGGCAGAGACAAAATAATTTCTTTTTAGAATCCATGTCAAAATATGGTTTCCGGTCCACAGTTCTCGCGGTAATAGAATAAATTGTGTTGTCGAAAAAAATATGTGGCGGATGGTGATGTTGCGAGTGAAGCATATGGTTTTGGTCTCGCCCTAAAGGGCGGACTCCGGTGAAATTGAGAGACGGACTCCGGCTTGGAGTCCTGGCTTTAGCCAGAGACCATTGTCGTCTCGCCCTAAAGGGCGGCCTCCAATTTTATTTTACCACAAAATCAAAGCGACCCGGTCGAATGACCGGGCCGCTTTTTTCTATATCAACGAATTCGGAGATTAGTAGCTCAAGCTTCCGCCAGAGAGAGGCAGATTCTTGGTCGCTGGATACGTGCTTGACGCTGAACCAGTCCTATCGCCGACATCGGTGCCAGAGCTGTCACGATATGTCACACCATAAACGGTGGTCATATTCGTGCCATCTGGACCAACAGTCATCTGGTAGGTCTTGGTTGAGAGAGCGCCAGTTGTGTCACCAAAGATTCTGATGACTTTCGTGGTGCCAGCCGCAACTTGGAGGTTGTTATCCGTAGTCCAAGCGCCAGCGCACAGATCGCCAGTGCCGTCAGCCGCGCCGACCGTACAACCGAAGATACCGATTGATATTGTCGCAGCGGACTCAAGGCAGACGTTCGCAGACGCGCTGTAAGTGTTACAGTTCGCGCCTGTTAACGTGGCATAAGTTGTGCCAAGATCATCGCTCTTCACAGTGAGAGTGTCAGTACCAGTGATAGTCGCGGTACCGCCATTCTTCAATTCCAGTTCTCTGATGGTGACATCATCGCCAGTGGCAGTAAGGTTCAGTCTTAAGACTTCCTTATTGGAACCAGCGGTTTGAGTGCCGGAAGGTGAAGAAGCGTTCAAGCTGACAGTCAAGATACCTTTGTGAGCGCTGAAGCCGTTTGAACCGAAGTTCTGGGAGACGGCCGTCGTACCAACGCTGTTAATGGTATTTTTGTCAATCGTCGCGCCTGAAGATTGGCCAGTGGCGATTATCCAGTAGTCGCCGTTCACACCAGCCGCATCGGCCCAAGTATTATCTTTATTCTGGGTCGTACCAGCAGCGCCAGCGCACTCAATACCAATCTGGATGACAGCGCCGGAAGAAGTCGTCACCTGAGTCTTGTCAGGCAAATCGGCCTTCAGGGTGATAGTCTTGTAGCTATCCTTTGGAATGACCAAAGTTCCGCTATCCAAGACGACTGAAGCGCGGCCGTTGGCATCCAAAGTGTAACCCGAGGTGTTGCCAACTAAGGCGCCGTCAGCGTAAACATAAAGTTTCGCGATGTTGCCTAAAGTGCAGGCAGTGCCAGCCTGGGCGTTATTACCGCAGTAGAGGCCGATTGTCGTCACGTCAACTGGCTCATATTGAGTGGTGAATTTGTATTTCGCCACTTCATTGGCCATTGAAGACGAAACGAGCTGCGCGGCAGACGGCATATCAGCCGCCTTTTCAACCTTCAAAGTGCCTGACGCGCGGAGCGTCTGGGCTTGGCCAGCGCCAGTGACAGACTTGCTGGCAGTGTTGCCAGTTGTCGCGCCAATGGCTGTAACATCGCCACCTGCGGCGACGTTGAAGGCGTGAGTATCAGCAGTGCCGTCAGTATCCGCATCGTAGGCGGTTGTGACGTCAGCTTTCAAAGTCAAGCGAGAAATCGCAGTCTTTGAAACGACGATCGGGGTCTGGAAGGTGAAGGTCGTGGTGAGACCATTGGTCGCCGTTGAGTTGGAAGTGGCTAAGCGTTCGTTGACCACTGTGGCGTCAGTGTTGTCCGGATCGCCCCAGAGTTCAAGGTTGTTCAAACCAGTGTAGAGAGTGCAGGTCACAGGACCAGCAGCGGCAACGCAAGTGTCAGTCACTTTAACGGAGCTGACTCTAATATTTTCACCGCCGGCTGAAGCGTCAAGATCAAGATAAGCAAAGATCTGATCTTGAGCGTTAATCACCATGCTGCCAACGACCGGGGTCGCGGCTGTGGTAATTGCTAAGACCGGACCCTGCAAGGTCATAGTGTTGCCAGTAATAGCAGTAGCCGGAGGAACAACAGCGCCAGTTGAAGTGGTGTAAGTGGTTTTGCCGGAATTCGCGCCTTTGCCCGTAATAGCAGTGACCGCCATAGAAACAACAATCGTGTTGCCAGCAGTCATGTTCGTGGACAAATTCGCTTTGGCATAGACCACAGTTGTGCCAATCGGCAAGGTATAACCATCGGTGACGGTTAAAGTTTCCGCGCCCACGCTTGTGTGGGTGGTATCACCGTCTTTTGGACCAGCCAAAATGGTGCCATCAGCCTTGACCAACGTGAAATTCGTCACGTTTGTTCTGATACCAGTGCCGGCAGTGCCCGTGCCATCAGCAGTAGTGTAGGTCACTATTGTCTGAGTGACATTGATCGGCTCGCCAGCCACGGTGAAATCAAAGGCCATCAAAGAAACGTTCGTTCCGCCGACCGGAATTTTACCGGTGGCTGGAGCTGAAGCGCTCTTTGAAACTGTTAAGTAGCCCTGATTGATGGTCTGTCTTTGACAGGTGTAATCGGTCACACCAGTGTCGCAGAAAGCAGTCGTATTGGTAAAGGTCGGAGCAATACCAAAGTTAAAGGTTCCGCCCTTTATCATGCCGGCGAATGATGTGCCATCATGAACGTCAAAGCCAATTGTTCTGCCAGAACCGCCAGCCATATCAGCCTTAATTGACAATTCAACATAGGCGCCTTTGGCCACTGTCAAGTTCAGGCTTGAAAACACAGCTTTGCTGTTTGAATCCAAACCAGTGACAGTTCCTAAAGAAGTGCCAGCTGTATCATTGAAGAGTTCAATATTCTTGACATCGGTATTGGCAGCTGTGCCATTCTTGATGGCAGTGATCTGCTCAATAACCAACGGTTCGGTTGAACCAGCAGCGATTCTGATCTGTGAGAATCTGAAACCAACCGCGGCCGGATCAATTCCGACATCGCCTGACGAGGCGCCCGGATTTAACGGACCGCCAGAAATCGTGGCGCTGCCGATTGAAGTGTTGACCAAAGACATTGTGTTGCCGTTAACCGGGAATGTTCCGGAAACGGTCGCAGTGGTCGTAATGTCTGACGCGAGGGCAATGCCCAAGACGTGCTGGTCAAACGCCGTCGCGACGGCAATATCAGCACCCAAAACAACCGCTTTTGTGGTGCCGGCCGAAACGACGATCGGGTTTGAAGTCAGAGAAAAGGTTGCTTGATGGACTGAACCTAAGCTCTGTGAAGTGCCGCGTTGCACGCCGTCAACAAAAAGTTTGATGGCGCTCAAGTTCGCGTCAATACCAAGTCCTGATCTCGTCACCTTGAGGCCGGTGATTGTTGCATCAGCCGCGCCCGCGGTGAAATTAACTTTCGTGAAGTAAACGTTAGCCGCGCCTTTCGGTACTGAAGCGGCTGCCGGAGTGTCTGAAGCTAAAGCAATCGATAAGCCGCCCGTTCCGGAAACGCCGGTCAAACCTTTGCACTCATTGATTGAGGCAACGGCCTGTTGAGTGGCTAAAGTGTAGTCTCCAGCAGCGTTGATTTCCGCGCCAATTGTGTAATTGGTGAGGAGCGCTTCTGGAATAGCGACAATCTGTGATTCCCAAGTCGCGCCAAAGATAGCGACAGCGACGTCCGCGGTTTTAACCCAGCGGAGAACATTGTCTTTTTCAACGGCGTAAACTTTAGGATCCATTACCATCCACGGAGAATCCATGCTGACGACCTGGGCTAATTTGCCCGGGCGAACAGTCACGTTACCGCCGAAAGGAATGGCAATTAAATCTGCGTCAGTCATAGTGGTGACGCCACTGAAAGTGGAGCCATACCATGAGGAATACGCAGCCTGATACGGGAATACGTATCTCTTCGCGTCCGCACCGTAGTAATAAACGGCGGTGCCAGTGCCCTTAATCAAATCGCCAGAAGTCACGGCGTTAGCAGTCAATGGCAAAGCCAAAGCGCCAACTCCGATTGACCAGACGATTGTTGTAAAGACAACGGCGAAAGTAAATACTTTCTTCCCAGTCTTAATCAAATCGTTCATAAAGTAAATTTCTTTTTTTGCCACGAACCAAACTAAGAACAAACTTGCGTTTATTTCTTGGTTTTCAATTCGTGTTTATTTTTTATTAATGACAAAAGCCCCATTTGGGTCGACCTTTATGCTTTTATCGATTTATAAATTAAGAATTAAAACTTAAAATTATTGCGTGGCCGACGGATCCTGTGTTAAATCAATTCCTACTTTTAACGTACTTTCATCAATCACTGGTTCGGGCGGCGGAGGCGGCGGGACAACTTTAACTGGCGTATAAACTTTTACCGTGTTTGTATTTGTTTCAGGAGTAACATTAACATCCGGATTTGTATTACCCAAGGATTCCGGCGAATTTGTCAGATCGGGATTTTCATTGACACTGCATCCTTCGCAAGGGGCCGGCAGAAGATTCGCGGCAACCGTAATGGCATCAGCGGCAATCTGCTCGGCCTGTTTAACCAATTCTTTGCTTTCAATTGTTTTAGTCAAGGCAATTTCCAAATCTTTTTGATCCAACGCTTCTTTTGCTTCACCCAAAACAACCTTTGCCTGGTCGGCCGTTTGCTGGGCGACAAGAGTCGCGGCCGGATCAACCGGTAAAGTTAAATCACTAACTTGTCCCTGAACTTCCGCCACTTTAACTTCAACTATTCCAATTTTTTCTCCCACTCTCTCTAAAACATCCTCTTCCATCTCTCCCGAGAAAATCATTTCTCCCTGCGTGTGTTTTTCCACAATCATAGCAAGAGCTGCGTCACTCGTTTCATCCGCTAAATCTAAACTTTGATTTATGTTCTGCGTCGCATCATTAAGTTCTGGCAATTCATTCGTAGCCTGAACTAAATCTTCTTGATATTCAGTTGCTTTATTATCAACAATTTTGGCCACTTCAACCGTGGTTTCGGCAGATGACTCATTCTTCAAACTTTCTAATTTATTTTGGACTGTGGAAATTTCTTCTTTAAATTTATCCATGGCTACATTAATCTTTTGAATCTTTTTCTGGTCGGAATCAGTATTTCCTTTTATCTGTTTTATTTCATTAATTCTCTTTCCGGCCAATTCAACGTGGATTTTAGCCGATTCCTTTTTATCAAACGTCAGTGCCACTTGGACTTTTTCTGAAGCAATTTTCAAACCATAAAGCGCGTCGCCCGGCAAAGCCAGTTGGGAAGCGCTAACCGATAAACCGCTGCCTAAAACAAGCGCCACAACCGAAACAAGCGCCAAGACCGGCCGCGCCGCCAATTTCATCACTCTCCACGGAAAAACTATTTTTGATAATTCCAGAGCCCATTTTTCTCCAGCCGTGCTATCCTGCAAACTCCTTTTAACTTCAGACATCAAAAACTCCCGATTGGATTTTTTCCATTCGGTTCTTGGTCCGGAATTTCTAAGCGCTTTAAGTTGTTTAGTTATATCGGACATAATTTAATTTTTTTGCGCTACTTTTTCTTTTAAGGCGGCGACTGCCCGATGGAGCAGAACTCGGACCGCGCCTTCTGATTTTCCGAGTATCTCTGCCGTTTCTTTAACACTCATTTCTTCAATGAACCTCAGAACAATTACTTCACGATACTCGTCTCTTATTTTTTGTAAAGATTTTTTAACGTCTTCAAGGTCAGAAGCCAGATTAATTTTTTCCACCAAATCCTGTTTTGTATCAATGATTTCAACTCGCGGCTTTTCTTCTTCACACGCTTCTTGCGGCAAGGCAATAAATTCTTTCTGATCTTTTGACCGGTAAAAATCTATCACTGCGTTTCTCGCCGCCTGGTAAAGAAAGGCCCGCAAATTTTCAATGACCTCAGAACCCATTTCATTTATGTATTGCCACGTTTTCAAAAAAACATCTGCGGTTAAATCTTCCGCTTCTTCCTTTCGGCCAACCTTGAAATAAACAAACCGGTAAATCTGATCAACATAAATATCGTAAAGTTTGCCGTAGACTTCTGGGTCACGGGTAGCGCGGAGTTTAAGGAATAAATATTGTTCTTTCAAACTTCTACTCATTGAGACGTTTTTTTAGAATTTTGTTACAGCCCTATTATAGAAAAAAACCGCTAAAATTACAAATAATTTGGTTGTTGCTCCTTTCGGATTTCTTGACCTTTCACTGGTCTTTGTGTTAAAGTTATTGTATACAAAATGTTTAGATTAATATTATCTTATTTATCCACACCCCATATCTTTACAAATAAAATCAATGTTTTATAATAGAAATGTGAATATTAATTTATACATTACCTTAACAATATTATAAACTTTTGGCAAGGTATAAATCATTAATTTAAATCATTAAATTTAATAAAATAATTAATAAAAATAAATAATTTTAATTTACACATTATTATCAACTTATGGCCAACCAAAACCCAATTCGCGTTTCCGTATCCGAAGCCGCCCGCCTCTTTGGCATTAATCCCCTAACTGTCCGTCGGGCGATAAAAGATCAGCAACTCCGCTATGTCGTGGTTCGCGGAAGATACAAAATTGACTTCGCGAGTCTCGTTAAATGGTCTCAACAGCGGCCGCTTGTCAAATACAAAACCGAAACCAAAGGACTGGGACAATACGTAGAAAAATGGCGAATTAAAAATACTCTTTATTCTCCAAATCCCAAATCTTCTGAATAAACATTTTAATTTAAAAAGACTGCGGGTGATTGCCCCCAGTCTTTTTATTATCCATGAATGGATTTATTTTTAGCGCGAACCAAGATAAATCTTTTTAATTTCAGAAACCACATACTCCCAATTATAATTCGCGGCAACAAATTTCTTGGCCTCATTTCCTTTTTCTCCCAAATCCCTTCTCGCCAAAACTTCCTTAAGTCGCAAAGTTAAATCAGAAACATTTTTATTTTGGAAACTAAAACCATAATCTTTTATCAACTCCATATTTTCCGGAATATCAGAAGCCAAAACAACTTTTCCGTAACTCATGGCTTCAAGTACGGCAATCGGCAATCCTTCTGACTCTGAAGGATGCACAACTGCGAGAGAATTTAAAAACAAATCCTCAAGCGGCCGGCCGGATTGAAAACCGACAAAAATAATATCTAAATCTTCTTTAGCCAAATTTTTAAGTTCTCTGACATAATCGTCGGTAAAAGCCGAATCACCGGCAAGAACCAATTTCAAGCCGCGGAAACTCGCGTCTTTTTCTTTAAGGTCCTGAAATGCCCGGATCAAATAATGAGCGCCTTTATGGCGAACAAGACGTGATACCATGAGCAAGTATTTATCTTTTTCCAGATTATATTTTGCTAAAATCTCTGAAGACGGACTTAAATTCTTTTCCATTACCGTAACTCCGTTTGGAACATAAGAAGTATCTTTATCATAAGCTTCAGAACAATATTGCTGAAGGGTTTTGGAAACAGTAATTGTTTCATGGGCAAAACGGCAAGCGGCCCATTCCCCCGCCCGAAGAGTGAGTTTTGCAAAAAGACCCCACTTTTGATGTTTGCGATCAATACAATGAAAAGTGGTTACAATTTTAGTTTTGCGGCAAAAAATTCTGGGCAACCAAGAAAGCAGCGACGGTCCAACGCCATGGTAATGAATAATATCGTATTTTCCAAACATGGCGTAAATCGTTGCCAAAAAAGTATGCGAAATCGCATCAAAATGTTTAGTTTTTAATGACGGCAAATAAACTAAATTAATACCTTTATAGCTTTTAGGAAATTCCGATTTGCTTCCATACCACGGCCGGCAAAAAACCGTAACGTCAAAACCGCCCTCGGAAAGGCGAGTGCTTAATTCCTCTACGTGGCGTTCAATGCCGCCGTAGACGGCCGGTATTCCCTTTTGTCCAACCATGGCGATTTTCATAATAAAATAGCTTATTTGCGTCAGTTTTATGACCCTACAGCTTAGCAAATTTTAAACGTTTTGTCAAGAGGACAATTACAAAAACCGACCTTTCGGCCGGCTTTTACCAATTACCAATTACTATTTACTAATTACTAATTTCTATTTAACCACTTTACTTTTACCTCCCGCTAAACTGTCGTAGATTAAATTAGTCGTGAGATCGGGCGCGTCTTTTTCCAAAAATTCACCCGTAAATTTATCTTCCCCGTAAACTTTAATTTTACCAAGAAGGGTCGGCTCCTTACCCAACTGCTCGGCGGTCGGCGTCAAGGCCAATTCAAACGCGACTCCTCGTTTTGGCCAATCTTCGCCGGTGTAATGACCAACGTCCCCCACTTTCCAGGTTATTGTGCGTCTCGTTGAATTATAACTTAACTCGCCAAGCGTTACGCTCATCTTTTCCGTCCAAAAAACATTTGGCGGCAAAACCGCGGAGACCGAAACATCTGCAAGATCATTTAGATTATTATCAACACTCAAAAAAATCCAATATCTGGTCGTTTCGCCGACTTTCGGCGGCAAAGGACCAAGGCCCAGCTGATCCCCTTCCTCCGTATAATATCTTGCCAGACTTTCCAAAAATAAATCTGAATTAAATTTATCTTCCCGCGCTGCGCTTTTGAATTTATAAGCCTGGCCAAAATCACTTTCCAATTTATAAGAAATTTCAATTGAACTTGAAAGAAGGCTGCCAAATTTCAATGCCAAGGACGGTTCCGCGGCCATATCAGTGCTAATTTTAAACTTTAATTCTCCAGTCGCGCCCGGCGATAATTTTTTGAAATCAGAAACTTGATCTTTTGTCCAAACAACCGCTCCGCTCCGCAATACGCCTTGCCCCAAAGAAAGTTTATTAAAATCAAGTAACGCTCCCTCTAAATTAACTTTTACGGCAACATCATAAAGATCCTTATCCCTGCCATTACTATATATGATGGCATACTCCAAATCTTCGCCGGGATTTACAACGATTGATTCCTGCCCGTTAATTTTCATCTGCGTTTTCAAAAATGATTCGGCGACTGGCCCGGACACAACTCCCTCCCCCGGCAGTTCAGGAAAATTAAACCAAGACAAATAATTCCCGGTCATTATGCGGCTCGCAAACAAATATAAATTAAAACCGAAAAGAATTCCGAGCATCCCCAACAAAATCAAATCAATTATAAAATGCTTTCTTCTCTCTCCATATCGCCGTTCGTGGCTTTCTTTTAAACTTTGGTAAGGCGCCGCGAAAAAATTTATTGTGCCAATCAAAATGCCACCTCTTTTTGTTTGCGGCAGGGCCGCCTCCTTTGCTTCAACTTTAACCACCTCGCCGCGCGGCGAGCAGACTACTTCTTTTTTATCGGACGACTCCACACAAACCACTTCTTGCGGCTCCGTTAATTTTTCTTTTTTATTCTTCTTTATTTTCATATTTAGATCAAATATTTTAAAAATTATTTTACTGGCTGGAAAAAGAAAAAACATCGGTGGTTGAAGTAATTATTTCCGCCTTGCCATCATTATCCAAATCTTCCGCCGCGACCATTACGCCGCCGCGGCTTTGGGAACTAAAGGCAAAAAATTCGGCTTTAAGCGAAAAATCTTTCGCGTCAAAAACTTTTACGTCAGGACTGCCGCCGATTCCCGGACCGGTAATAATCTCTGCCCGGCCATTGCCGTCAAGATCAGCCATTGCCACATTTACTCCGCCGCGAAAAGACGGATCATAGGCAAAAAATCCCGGATGCATTAATTTTCCGCCGCCGGAAAAAACCCTGACATGAGGACCGCCGCCAAAGCCGGCGCCGGTAATAATTTCCGGCCAGCCGTTGCCGTCGGTATCTCCCACGGCAACAGAAACCCCGCCGCGGAAATTTTTGCCGTAAGCAAAAAATCCCGGATGGATTAACCGTCCCTGCCAATTAAAAATTCTAACGTGCGGTCCGCCGCCGCGGAGCGTTCCGGTAACGATTTCTAACTTTCCATCGTGATTCAAATCACCGACCGCAAAATTTATTCCTTTATTATAATTTTCATCATAAGGATAAAAAGACGAAATCTTTTCTCCTCGGCTATTAAATATTTCCACCTTTGCGTCGCTTGCCACCACGGTTTCACGAGATCCGTCTTGATTTAAATCAACTGAAGCAACCTGGCTCGCCGGTTTATATTTACTTTCATAAGTAAAGAAACCCGTTCTTTTAAGTTTTCCGCTGCCGTCAAACACGCGGGCAAAAGAGCCATTTTGAAAATTTGAAACCGTCTTGGCTTCAGTCCGCCGCAGAAGAATAATTCCGTCGTTCGGCCCGAGATTCACGCTCGTGACAACTGACCCGTCATTTACCGCCTTATCCTGAATTCCGTGAATTTTTTCAAACTCTTCGTCTAAATCAATCGTCTTCGCCGCGCTTCCGGAATTTAGAAGAACTATTCCATTTTGAAAATCTCGACGCCACACTCCGGTTGTAACTTTAGTGCTGCCGGTCAAAAAATTGTAAGCTGAGTTCAGCGGTTTCCCCAAAAAAACATCATACTCGTCGTACCACCAAAGCTGATTATGGGCCTGGTCGCCGTAATCAAAACTAAAATAACCATCGCCCAAAAGAGCGCTCGCGAGACAAAAACGCATTTTTTTATAATCATCCTGCCGGCCTGTATTTTCCGTATTACAATTTAAAATGGTCGTCTTCGGCGCCTGGCCATTGTTTAAAATGAAAAAATAATTATTCAAAACGTCAACCCATCCGTATCTGTGAAAATGTTCTATGGATATGCCGTTTAAGTTCGCGAAATAAATCTTACTGCTCGCGCCGCCGGCCTGATTCCCGACAATTATTTTTCCGGGCGCGAGCTCTCTTGTCCGCCGGAAAATTTTATCCATTCCTTCACGCCATTTTTGATCCGACACGGCCGGCGACTCGGCCTGGCCATCGCGATTTAAATCAATCTCGTTGCCCGAAGGCATCCAAGAAACGCCGTCCCACGCGTTATCGTAAAAAACTCCGTCCCAATACGGCTGACTTAAAATTTCTCGCGCTACAAATTCCGGCAAATAATCATTCCACTTTTTCCCGCTTCCGTCGGTCGGAGAATCTTCCGTGACGTTTAGGAGCCACGTTCCCGGCCACCAAACAAGACGACCGCCGCCAGAAGAATTAAGCCACCAAGAATCGGACATTCCGTTATATAGTTTTCTCCGCAAACTATTTGATTTCAATTTATAAACGTTGGAGGTAAATTCTTGCGAAGTAATATATGCTAAAATTTTTATCTGCGGATTGTATTCTCTAATTTTTTTCAAATTATCCGGCGTGTTGATCTGCGCTTCCATATCAATAACCAAAACATCCCATTTAGCCAATTCTTGCGCTTCGCCGGCAGTAATATCCCACTTGAAAAAAAGATTGGCTATCCGGGGATAATTTTCCCCTTCGCTCACCGCCTGAATGGAAAAATCCGGATTTTTTTGATTATAAAAAATAGCCGAGAGAGCAATCGTCCCGACTACCAAACTCAACGTTAAATATTTTAAATATTTATTTCTAAGCCAAAACAAACCTACTCCCACGCCCGGCGCATCATGATCAATTTTAATTTTTTGTTTTTGACCCGGCATGCGAACTTACAACTTACGACCAAGAACCACAACTTGCTGTTGTTAATCGTTTGTCGTAAGTGTCTCGTAAACTTTCATTATTTTTTTATAATGATCTTCTGGAGAATTATTTTCCAAAATCATTTCTCTTGCCCGCCGGCCCATTTTTTCGCATAAATCGTTATCGCCGAATAACCGTTGTATTTTTTCTCGAAAATCATTCACATCATTTGGCGCGGCCAAAAATCCGTTTTCCCCGTCATAAATAATTTCCGGAATTCCGCCCAGACTGCTCGCCACTGCCGCCTTGCCCAGAGCGCCGGCCTCAAGCAAAGACATGGGATAGTTTTCATACCAAATTGACGGTAAGACCACAAATTTTGAATCTCTAATCAAATCATGTAATTCTTTACCACTTTTATGTTCAACAAATTCTACATTAACTTTTAACTTTTCACTTTTAACTTTTAACTTTTCACTTTCCTGTCCGTCGCCGACAATTTTTAATTTTATGTCCGTATCAGCCAAAGCCCGAAAAAGAATATCTATTCCTTTTTCTTTTGCCAATCTGCCAAAATAAATAACGTAATCGCCTGGTTCATATTTTGGCAAAAATCGGCTCGCGTCAAGAAAAAGCGGGGTATTTTCCACTTTTGATTTAACTTGCCACGCCGCCAATTTTCCCGCCAAAAATTTTGATGGCGTAACAAAACACTTTACGCCTTTTTCATAAAATTGGCAAGCCCGGTGAAAAAACATCTCTTTGGCCTCGGCTAAACTTTGGAAACGCGAGTCGTGAACGCAGCGATGAAACACGGCGTTCCAATATCTATATTTTTTACATCTTTCGCAAACCGCCCCTTCGGTAAATAATTTAAAATTCGGACAAATTAACTGATAATCGTGCAAAGTTTGCACCACCGGAATTTTATATTTTTTAAACACGCTAAAAATTGACGGAGAAATATGGTGGGAAATGTTATGCAAATGAGCGATGTCCGGTTTTGTCGCAATAATTAATTTTTCTAATTTTTTCTTCGCCTCAAAAGAATAAAGCGAATGGCCAAATTTCTTTAAATCCCGGACTAATCCTTCCCTCTTCCCAAAATTTATTTCTTCAATAAAAAATTCATCATTCGGCGAAGCGAGATTCGCTCCGGCCTTGGTGCTGAAATGAATAACTTCGTGGCCATTTTTTTTAAGCAAATCTGCGAGTTCAAAAAAATAAGTCTCGCTGCCTCCGCGCCGATAAAAAAACTTGTTGACCTGAAGAATGCGCATATACTCAAAACAATAAATTACTTAATTACCACGAGTTACCGAGTTACCGTCTTTGTAATTAAGTAATTGGGTAACTAAGTAATTTTTTTATTCACTAATTCTTTATAAAGATTCTCGTATGACCCAACCATTTTTTCCACGCCAAATTTTTCTTCTGCCATTGCTCTTGCCCTCGCCCCCATTTCTTTCGCTTCGGCGGATCCCAAAAGAATATGCTCCAAGCCGTCAGCCAAACTTTTAACATTTTTTGGTTCAACTAAAATCCCCGTTCTATCTTCCTCAATTATTTCCGGAATGCCGCCAACCCGAGAAGCAACAATCGGTTTGCCCGCCGCGGCGGCTTCCAAAACGGCAATGCCCAACCCTTCCCAGAGCGAAGGCAAAACAAAAATATCTATTTGATTTAAAATCTCGGCGATATTGCGCCTCGCCCCCAAAAAAATTATTCTTTCGCGCAAATTTAAATCTTTAGCCAATCGTTCAAGTTCACTTTTTTTTGAACCGTCACCCACCACCCAAAGAATCCAGGGAATAGTTTTAATTAAATTCAATGCCTCAAAAAGATATTTATAACCTTTTTGTTCTTCAAGCCGGCCGACCACTCCAATAATCGGCGGATCGCCAAAATCTTTTTCCGATGAAGAAATAAATTTCTCCAAATCAATTCCATTTTGAACTACAACTATCTTTTTTGCCCTAATTTTATCATAGACCACCGAATAATTTTTAACTGCTTCAGAAACGGCGACAATTTTTTTAGTAAAATGGCTCAAAAACTTTTTTAATTTTCTTTTGGCCCAACCTTCATCCAAATTTGTATTGTGCTCCGTTGAAATAATTATTGGCACTCGAGCCAAAACGGCGGCAATCCGTCCCCAAGTATCTCCGCCAAAAAGATGGGTATGAACAATATCCGGTTTTTCCCGGCGTAAAAATCTCCAAAGTTTAAAAATTAATCCGAGACCGATTTTCCCTCTTTTTTCAAAAATGCGCACCTCTATCCCCGCTTCTTTAAAATCTTGGACTAATGGCCCGCCCCGAACTGCCGTGGCAACTTTAACTTCAAAATTATCAGCTGAAAGTCGGCGTGCTAAATCAAAAAGCATTGTTTCCGCGCCGCCAAAAGGTAAACCGGTTATAATATGTATAATTTTTATTTTTCTCATAATTACATTTTTACCGCGGGTTTTGCCTCTTCGGCCAACCGCGCCGCGGCAAGCGCCACACCGAGCGGCAGCCACATTTTAGAAACAAAATAAGAAGTGTTGAAAAGTTGGAAAATAATGCTGCCGGCCGAAGTTAGAATCAGAGCTAAAAGAATACATTTATAAGGAGAATCTTCCGGCGTTTGTCTGTAAGTTCCAACCAGCCGCCAGATAATGTAACCAAGTAAAGAAAAAAATGTCAAAAAACCGAGCGCCCCAGTTTCAGCCAAAAGTTTTTGCACCACGCCATGAGCCTCGGACGGACTGCCAAAATCAACAATATACCATCGATTCATCGCCACTTGTTCAACAAAAGTTCCGGCGCCGGCGCCGACAATCGGATGTTTAATAAAAGTTTCAAGAGCGATTTTGGTCAGCGCCAAACGATTCATATTAGAACTTCTAACAATCTCGCTCGTCATAAAAATGTAGCCGTAAACCAAAAGCGGCGAAAGAATCAGCATAACCACGAGACCGAGTTCAAAATAATTTCTTATATTTTTTCTATATTTTATTAAAACCAAAGCTAAAAGTTCAAAGGCCAGAGCAATCCATCCCGTTCTGGAAAAAGTCAGGAGATTAATCGCCGCCATCAAAAGCACGCCGGTTATTAAAAGTTTTTTAAGCCAAATCTCTTTGGCTTCCCAAATTAAAATAAAACCGATTGGAATAACACTGATTAAAACTTCGGCAATCAAATTATGATTAGTCCCAAGAATCGGCACGCCAAAAATTGGCAAAGGCAGAGCGCGCCGCAGAAGCCCGGAATTTTCAGAAAATAAAATTGACCAAAGGCCCATTAGGGCGACAAAAATTCCCACCGCGTAAAAAATTCTAAGAACATTTAAAAGAACTTTTTTGGAATTAATAACATTATATGGTAATACAACAAACATCAGATAGAAAAATGTCAGCGGCCGGAAAATATACTTTAAACTGTAAAGAATATTTTCCGCGTTGATTAAAGATAGAAGCGAAGCCGCAAAAAATAAAAAGAAAAAGAATAGGCCGGGAAAATTTTCAAAAGAAAGTTTTGCGCCCCCACCCATCTGTTTTATAAAATGAAGCCCTCCATGAGGCGGAAGAAGCAAAGAACGCAGCGCCCAAGAGGCAAAAACTACCATGGCAATTAAATCAACGTAAGGAACATTGATATCGCGTCCGATGAACAACTGCAAATAAATAAATGGATAGAGCAGCACCATCAAATACAACCCGAGAGTGATAAAACGAAAAAAGAAAAGCAAAATTAAAATTGCCAAGAGAATGCCTAAAACATATTGCCAGGGAGCAAAAAGCGCGACAATCGTAATTCCAACAATCAAAACCAGCGTCCAAATCAAAAAACGCTTTTGCTCTTCAGGCGTATGCCCGGGAAATAAAGTTTGGCCGAGATGCATCATAAACTTCCTGTTTTAACCCTATCTTTTGAATTTATTTCTAAAAATCCACCAGCCCACCCTAAAAGGGTGATTTTTAATCGCCGTTCTCGCCGTGCAAATCATCCAAACATCTTGTTTCGCCTCGCGAACTTTCGCGCGCGCCGCTTCCGCTTCGGGAGAATTCCAAATTTCTTCAAAATTTTTCTCGTGCAAATTACCCATCACGGCGTTATGCACGACTGACGGATAAACTTTGCCAAACGGATCAAGAAAGAAAAAATCTGTTCCGGCCCGCGAAGGCAGAGCTTGCTTGCCGGTTTTGGCGAAATTATAGAGACTATCGGCAAAATAAGTCCGCGCCCATCTCTTCGGCTGCCAACCATGCAACTCTTGTCTAATAACATAATTAAATTGCTCTTTCAAAATATTGATATCCGGAGATTCCTGCACTTGTTTGCCTCCGAAGAAAAATTCTGAGCTCTGGGCCAAAGCCAAAGTAAATTGCACACCAAGTTCTCTTGATAAATCGTAAACTTTGCTCATGTGCAAAATATTTTGTTTTGAAATAGTAAAAGCTAAACGCAGATTATTCATCCCAACTTCTTCGCGCAATACTTTCACGGTCTTTGTCGCTAAATTAAATCCTCCGGGAATGCCGCGGATTTTGTCGTGCATTTCACCGATTCCGTCAATTGAAATCCCAACTCCGGCTGTGGGAACATATTTTAAAATTTCCCGCATTTTTTCTTTAATCAAATCTGTGAGATAACCGTTTGTGGAAATAACAGTTCTCGCCTTTGGGCAGGTTTCGTGCAAAATTCTTACTAAATCTACGATGTCTTGCCGCAAAAACGGTTCGCCGCCGCTTACATTAATATCGCACAAAGTCGGCGGCAATTTTTTATATTGTTCCAGCTCCAGCTCCGGCGTATCTTTTAGTTTCCAAATATCGCACATCGTGCAGCGCGAATTACACCGATACGTCACGGCTAAAACACAATCAATGGGGAGATTTACTTTATTCATATATTTATACCATTATAGCATCTCACGAGAATAAAAAAAGCGGGCGGGACGCTCTACGTGTCACTTTCTCAACACGTAAAACGCCCGCCCGCAGCCCCAGTTCAGGGGCAGCGGATCAGCTGGACCAACTTGCATCGGCCCATTTGACCACATCTCGCACCCCGTCTGCTGGGGTGCAGGGATTTCCGGGGAGGGAGAAACGGAAACCCCCACACTCTCCTCCTCGTCCGCCATGTGATGGCGGACTTACGAATTGTCCCTCCGGGAGGTTGCTACGGACGCTGGTTCCGCAGGTTGCAGCCGCCCAATCGGTTGTCGACGCTCCAGAATGCATCCGGAACGCCGCCAAGCGTGGCGCTGTGAGAACCCTGCAGAGTGCCGGGCGGGTAGGGACCAACGCAGCCCCAGAACGGCGGCGCAAGTTCGGCCACCGTCTGGTACTCAATGTACCAACCCGGATCGAGGGCCACGCTGAAGCAAACGGAGCTCACGCTCGTCGCCTCAACCAAGACGCTCCAGGGACCGGTGCAGACAAGACGGCCGTCAAGACCGTCAGTCGGACCCATGGAGATCGTCGTGCCGACGCAGCCTTCGATCGCGATCCTCGGAGCGACGGCGCCCGCGTCCCAGCAGTGAGTGTACCTGCCGGGGCCGGTGCAGCCGTCGTCTACGACCGTGTCGCAGTCATCATCCGTCCCGTTGTCGCAGATCTCGGGGCGGACCACGGAGCAGCTCGTACTGCATCCGTTGTCGATGAAGCCGTCACAGTTGTCGTCCAACCCGTTGCCGCAGATTTCCGGCGGCACGGGTCCGCAGGTCCCGCAGGAGTTGAGTAACCCTTCGTCGATCGAGCCGTTGCAGTCGTTGTCCACGCCGTCGCAGGTCTCGGGCGAACCCGCGATCTCGCCGGCGCAGACGCCCCAGCGACCACCGCTGCAGGTCTGGGTACCACGGGCGCAAGCGCCCATGTCCGTCCGGCTGAGTGGTGCCGTCGACGCAGGAGCAACCCTCGTCGATGTCGCCGTCGCAGTCGTTGTCGATCGTGTCGCAGGATTCGGAAGCGGCCGGAGCGACGTAGCCGACGCAGACACCCCAGTAACGTCCGTCCGTGCACGTCTCGAGCCCACTCACGCAGGCCCCGAGGTCCGTCCCACAAGCTCGGGTTGCCCCGGGCGTGCAGATGCAGTCCTCATTGACGAGACCGTTGCAGTTCTCGTCCAACGTGCCGGTGCAAACTTCCGGGGCGGGTCCGACGAAACCGGTGCAAGCGTTCCAGCGGCCCATGACGCAAGTCTGGGTTCCGCGAGAGCACTCGCCCGTGTCGTCGCCGCAGGGCTGGGCCGTACCGTTCACGCAAGAACAGCCCTCGTCCACTTCGGTGTCGCAGTCGTTGTCCAGCGTGTCACAGGTCTCGGGGGCAGGAGGCAGGAAGCCCACGCCGCCGCAGTCGGACCACTGTCCGGCTCCGAACCCGTTGTTCAAACAGGTCCGGGTCCCCATGACGCACTCGCCGAGGTCGGTACCGCACGACTCGGAAACGCCGATGGTGCAGGTGCACCCTTCGTCGATCGAGCCGTTGCAGTCGTTGTCCACGCCGTCGCAGGTCTCGGGCGAACCCGCGATCTCGCCGGCGCAGACGCCCCAGCGACCACCGCTGCAGGTCTGGGTACCACGGGCGCAAGCGCCCATGTCCGTCCTCCGCGAGGAGCGGATCACAGACCTCGGTGTCGGGGGCGATACCCGTGCAGTCGCTCCAGAATCCGCCAATGCAGAACTGGGCACCGAGCGTGCACTCACCCATCTCCTCGCCGCAGAGGCGAGAAGAAGTTCCGACGCACTCGCAGCCTTCGTCGATCGTGGTGTCGCAATCGTTATCCACGCCGTCGCAGGTTTCGGAGGCGGGACCCGTGCCAAGGCACAGTCCCCAGTGACCGCCCATGCAATACTGGAGGCCGGTGGCGCAGGCGCCGATGTCCGTACCGCAGACGCGACCGTCGCCGGACCGACATTCGCAGTCTTCGTCGATCGAGCCGTCGCAGTCGTTGTCCGAGCCGTCGCAGTACTCCGGGGTCACGACGCCGCAGGAGCCGCACGCATTGAGCAGCCCCTCGTCGACGCGACCGTCGCAGTTGTCGTCGAAACCGTTGCAGATCTCGGCCGACGGAAAGTGCTGGGGCTGACATGGGCCGTAACCCGAGTCATCCGCCAGACAGAACATCCGACCCTCGGCACAAGCGCCGAGGAATCCCGGAATCATGCAGTCGATCGGCAGGCCGGTGTGATCGCAGGCGCAGCTCTCGTCGACTCGTCCGTCGCAGTTGTCGTCCACGCGGTTGCCGCAGACTTCCGGATTCTCATCCGGCCGAGTCGTGGGCTCGCAGACGTCGGAGTAACCCGATCCGTCCGCGAGACACCGCATCTCGC
This sequence comes from Candidatus Falkowiibacteriota bacterium, assembly GCA_016214745.1. Classification (GTDB taxonomy): domain Bacteria; phylum Patescibacteriota; class Patescibacteriia; order XYB2-FULL-38-15; family XYB2-FULL-38-15; genus JAHIRI01. The sequence goes on from JACRNW010000001.1 coordinate 111,173, forward strand.
CGACCGCGCAGACGCCGGGAATGAGGGTGTTGCAGGGAATGACGTCGCCCAGGGGGCAAACGCCCTCGCCGCACACACCGTCTTCGTCGGTCTCGCCGTCGCAATCGTTGTCCACGCCGTCGCAGGTCTCGGTCGTGCCGGCGCAATCCGGCGTGCCGGCGCAGTGGCCGGTCTCGTCGCAGTACATGCCGAGCGAACAGTCGATGAACGCATTGCAGATCGCGCGGCACTCGCCGCGGAAGCACTCTCCGACTTCGCAGTCGGAGTCCGAGGTACACTCGTACCCCGCGTAGAAGGTGGTGCCCCCGCCGCCGCAGCCGAAGCTCGCGGCGCCGAGCACCGTGGTACACACGCACACCAAGATCCAGTTCGTCCAGTTCCTCATGTTCTCCCTTTCCATCTTCCTGTCCCTCCTCTTGTGCGGTGGAGCCGCACGCGGCAGATCCGCCGCCAAAAACCGAACTACCAACGTCAATACCGTGCCTTGTTTACGGCACGGCAAACTCCTCCGCACGGATGTGCGAAGGAGAGATTACCAAAATTCCTAATTGTCAACGAACAGCAGTTTTTGACCTTTTATCTTTATTTCACAACAAGAAAGAGGGTTTTTATCCCCCTCCTTCTCGGTCAAAAACCGCACACTATAATTTAACATAAACTACAAATTTGTCAAGAGGATAAAACAAAAACAGAGGATTTGACCCCTGCTTTGTTAAAACGTTTTATTCTTTATTTTTTTACTGTTATTTTACCGCTTCCGCGATTTTGGCGAAAACCGCTGGATGGTTTTCCGCCAAATCAGCCAAGATTTTTCTGTCCAAATCAATTTTTGCCTTGCGGAGCGCTCCGGAAAGTTTGCTGTAACTCAAACCGTTAGCGCGACTCGCGGCCCCTATTTTAATCTGCCAAAGTTGACGGGCAATTCTCTTTTTTGCTCGACGATCACGATAAGCATAAACTCCGGCCTTAAGCATCGCGACTCTGGCCAATTTTATTTTGCTCTTTCTCCCCCATTTGTAACCCTTAGTTTGTTTCAGAAGATTCTTTCGTCTCTTCAAATGGTTTTTTCCTCTTTTAACTCTCGGCATAAATAAAAATCTAAAAAATTATAATTTAGTACTTATTCAACAATGTCTTAACGGTCTTGTCATAGACTTTGGAAACTTTGGTGTCTCGCCGTTTTTTTCTTGTTATTTTTCCGGAATCACGAGTATTAAAATGATCCTGACCGGCGTGACGTTTCAAAATCTTTGATTTTTTTGTAATTTTAAATCTCTTAGCGGCTAATTTATGAGTTTTTATTTTCATAGTTTCAATAAAATTAATTTACTTCTTGCCAACCGTCACAGAGAGTCGGCCTCCCTGAAAACTTAATGGTTGTTCAATTTTTGTAGACACTAAATTATTAAGCGCGTTGATAAATTGACTGGCGACTTCCCGTGCCATATTGGCGTATTGTCTTTCTCTGCCTTTCAAAATAATTTCTATTTTTACTTTATCACCTGATTCTAAAAAATCTTTGGCCTGATTTAATCTAACGTCGCGATCGTGCGAACTGATACGAAGGGAAAGCCGGACGCCCTTAATTTCTACTTTTTTTGCTTTAGCTTTTTGCTTTCTTGCTTCTTTATCCTTTTGATACAAAAATTTTCCGTAGTCAAGAATTTTGGCGATCGGAGGATCGGCTTTAGGAAAAACTTCTACCAAATCCAGCTCTCGCTCGCGGGCGATCCGCACCGCCTCCGGTACGGCCATCACGCCGAGATTTTGTCCATTCTCATCAATGACGCGGACCTGGGGCGCCTTTATTTGTTCGTTAATCCAATAATTAACCGTTTGAACTTTAACTTGTTTTCTTGAAATGCGCAAGGTTTTTAATTTTAATATTAAATTATTTTGGTGGAGATGGCGGGAATTTCACTGCTCGCTCACTTCGTTCACTGCGCTTTAAAACTCTGCGGTTTTAATATTTCCGCGAACGGAAACCTTACGGTTTCCGACCCTTCCCTGGTTCAATTCCCTATCTCAGATAACAAACTATTTTTTAATTTCTAATTTATTTTGGTGGAGATGGCGGGAATTGAACCCGCGTCTAGAAGTCTTCGACAAAACGAATCTACAAGTTTAGCTAAATTAAATTTTTAAAACACAAGGTATAAATTTAGCAAAATCCTTGTGCCCGAGGCCTATTAATTTTCAAAAATTTCTCTAAGCCAAAGAAATTTTCTATCTCGGTTATGACACCGGGACCCGCCTACCGAGAGTCGGCGGCCGATGTGCCGCGGCTAGTTAAGCCGTGGCAGGAGCAAAGCTCGGAACGCGAAAAGCGCTCTTTACCTTGTTAAATAAGTTTGCACTTATTGATTTTGCCAAAGTTTTGCGAGATTGTGGCAATACTCGACTTGCTCATTTTGTAAAGAACTCCTATCGAGGCCTGTCATCCCCAAAAATTATTTCTTCATCGCTTCACGAATTTTTTTGTCTATTTCTCTCTTTTTAATAAGATCTCTTTTCTCGTATTTCTTTTTGCCCCTGCCAATCCCAAATTCAAGTTTTATCTTATTGCCTTTAGTATAAACTCTAATCGGCACTAAAGTCAAGCCCTTTTGCTTGATTTTTCCGTAAAGCGAAGATAGCTCTTCTTTTCTAAGAAGCAATTTGCGAGGCCGAGTCGGTTCATAATTCGGGAGCGCGCCAGCCATTTTATAAGGCGAAACGTGGGCATTAGTAAGCCAGGCTTCGTTTCCTTTTAAAGTAACAAAAGCCCCGGCCAAAGATATGTGGCCGGTTTTAATTGATTTGACTTCCTGACCCGTGAGGACTATTCCCGCTTCAAATCGTTCAAGAATTTCATAATCAAAACTGGCTCGTTTGTTGACAGAAATTGCTGGCATACCCCGTTAAAAATCTGTTTTTAAAGTTATTAACGTTTCCTTCCAAAAAAATAAAAAATTGATTTTATATCCCGCTTCCTCGAGCGAAAAATTTTTATAAAAAATTTTAGCCGAGGATTTCTAACGGGGCATAACTTTTATATTATAAATCAATAATCGATATTTTTCAATAAAAATTCCTTGCCGCGCTCACAATTTTATGCTATCATTTAATCAATCCATTAACTTATAATCCACTAAAATTATGCCTGACCAAAAACCGACCACCTGGAATATATCCACTCTGGCAATCGTCAAAATTATTTTAACTTTGCTGATTTTGTATTTTGCTTATTTAATGTGGGACATTCTTGTTTTAATCATTATGGCCATAATTTTAGCCGTTTTGATTGACCCCTTGGCAGACCGGTTTGAAAAAAGAAAAGTTCCCCGCACTCTGGCCGTTCTCTTGGTTTACATAATTTTAATTTCACTCATCGGCCTGATTGTTGTTTTAATCGTCCCGCCCATTACCACTCAATTTCAGCAACTAACCGATAATATTCCAAATTATTGGGATCGCCTGAAAGCTCTGGGAGCCGAAGATCTTTTGGCCAAATACGATCTCTCTGCGCTTCAAAATAGTTTCAAAGCTATTGAGACCAGTCTGACCGAAGGAATTTTCACCGGCTTGGGCGGAATTTTTGGCGGAGTCGTTTCTTTCTTTTTGGTTTTAGTTCTGACTTTTTACATGGTCGTGGAAGAAAAAGAATTAAAAAACGTCGTTCGCTCGCTCGTCCCGGCCCATTACCAGCCGTATCTTTCCCAACTTGCCGGACGGATGAAAGAAAAAATGGCTGCCTGGCTCAAGGGACAATTGATTCTCTGTCTCATTATCGGGCTGGCCGTTTTCACTGGCCTTTCTATTTTGGGAGTCAAGTATGCTTTGGTTCTCGGCCTCATCGCTGGATTTTTGGAAATTATTCCTTACGTTGGCCCGTGGGTCGCCGCGGCGCTTGCTATCTTTATCGCCCTGGGACAATCCCCGATGCTCGCCCTCTTTACTCTCATTCTTTTTGTCGTGGTGCAATGGTTGGAAAATAATCTTTTGGTTCCAAAAATTCTGCAGAAGGCCGTCGGTTTAAACCCGATCATCTCTATCCTCGCGATTATCACGGGCGCCAAACTCGCCGGATTCCTTGGGGTGCTCTTCGCCATTCCCGTCGCCAGCGCTCTTTCAATTTTACTTCAGGACTTTTTTAGAAACGGCGGAAAACCAAACGTTTAACAATTTTTAAAATGACTCGCATTAACGATCCTTCCTCTGACCCATGGATCAAAAAAGTTGATGAAAAAGAAAAATTAAAAGACGAAATCCGCGGAGAAGTTGTCAGAGAAATAAAAACAAAAAAACGCAAAAAATTTTTTACTTGCTGTTTTTTTGAATTACTAATTATAATTCTGATTTTTGGGGGTCTGGTCGCCGCAGTTGCGAAAACCGGTGTAATTACTATTCCGATTTTTTCTAAATTATTTTATGATAAACCCGCGCCACAAAGAATCGTTTCAATAAATCCCGATGAAACAAAAAGTTTTGAAGAAAAAATCGTTGAAAAACTTGAGCAACTCAAATTAAAAACTCCCGCCGTCGGAGAAAATTATGAAGTCGTATTAGAATTTACGGAAGAAGAATTAACTGGTTTTCTCAAGTCCATGGAAGCGGATGAAAATTCGCCTTTCACTGATTCCCAAGTTTCCGTCAGTCCCGAGGGCGTTGAACTTTTTGGCGAATTGAAAAATTTAAACCACGCTTTCTTGACAATCACCCTGAAGCCGGAAATAATAAATAATAATTTTAAAATCTCATTTAAAAAAATAAAACTTGGCAATCTGTCTTTGCCGGCCTCACTCGGAAATTTTCTGGTGGACAGACTGCTGAAAGATCAATTTGATTCCGCCGAGAAGTCTGTCTCTGAATTTGGAAAACTGGAAAATATAGAACTCTCCGATGGCAAAATAATTTTCCGCGGCCAATTAAACGCTTCGGCTTTTACTGAATGAAAAAATGAAAATAACTAATCGCTTAATTCCCGTCATTACCCCAGCCCTCATCCTTGCCGGTTTGGAGTTATTTTTTTTGAAACCGCAATTCATTTATTTTATTTTTATTTTTTTAGTTTTGGTAATTATCGGCGCGACCTGGAAAATTATCGGCAAAGGCCTCATGAATATTGAAGCAAGATGGCTTTATCTTCTGACTCCCCTTTCTTTTCTTACGAGCGGCGTTTTTTTTCTTATGTTTTTGGAACGGCCATGGGCGAGACATCTTCTCGCTCTTTTCCTGGCGATTTTCTGCGGCGTCTTTCTGGAAAATATTTTTGTTTACATTTACGAACACGCAAAATATCAAATCAACTCCTTAGAAAATGTTTCCAATTATCTGAACCTGGCTTCAATGTTTCTTTTTAACTCCAGTCTTTTCGGATTTTCAGTTTTTTTAAATATCGCCCTCTGGAAATTATCCCTGATTTCTTTTGTTATTACTTTTGCTCTAACTTTTCAAACGATTTGGATAAATAAAATAAATATCCGGGCGGCACCCATTCAAATTTCCGTGATTTGTCTCGTCCTCTTTGAACTTTTTTGGGCTGTTTCTTTCCTGCCGACTGCTTTTTACGTGAATGGCCTGATTATTGCTATTTCTTTCTATTTGATGAATAATTTAATGCGGCTGCACCTGCTCGATAGTCTAAATAAAAAAGTAATCCGTCGTTATTTTATTCTTTGCAGTTTAATTATTTTCCTTATACTTTTAACCGCCCAATGGGTTTAAAATATGGAAACAAAATATTCTTCCTTAAAAATTATTATCTTGACCGTCATTTTTGGTTTGGGAGCTGGAGTTGTCGGGCAGATGCTCGCCGCCGTTTATTTTTTACCTCAAGAAATTTTTATTTCAAGTGAAGAAAACCGCGTTAAACAAATAGCGATTCAGACGGCTGAAAATGAAAAAATCCTTGAAGCGGAGCGAGCTATTTCCCCCGCGGTTCTTGAAATATATCTTCAAAAACCAACTTCTCATGATCCGCAAAATCAAATATATCTTCAAAAAAATAGAGTGGCCCTGGGAACGGCTTTGACCTCGGACGGCTGGCTTGTAAGTTATGGCGCTAATCTCGCCGATCCAAAAAATAATTTTGTAATTTTGACCGCGGATCAAAAAATATTTTCTCCTAAAAAAATTATTTTTGACGAGGCTACGGAAACTGTTTTTATAAAAATTGACGCGGAAAATTTGGCTGTACCAAAGCTCGGCACAACAGAAAATTTATCTTTGGGTGAAAACGTTTTAATCCCGGAAAGCAAACAATCGTTTAAAACTTTTCAAATAGCCGATCTGGCTTACGAAAAAGCCAACGAACCGCGGGATCTTTTAAAATCCTCTGAAAAATTTTATAAATTAATTTTACTTGATCAAAACGCCGATGCCGCGGAAATTGGAGCGCCTCTCGGAAATCTTTCGGGCGAAATAACGGGCCTCATCTCCGGCATTTCACCTGCCACTGTAATGCCAATTGATTTTTGGCGCAACGCCTTTTTGGACGTACTGAAAGAAGAAAAAATAACCAGGTCCTTCCTCGGCGTACATTACATTAATTTATCGCGAGCTCCGGGAATTAGCGACGCGTTCAGCCAAGGTAAAACTTCTGGTGCTCTAATTTGGAGCGACAAAAATTCAAAAACTTCCGGCGTCATCCGAAATAGCCCGGCGGCCGTCGCTCTCCTCCGAGACGGAGATATTATTTTAAAAATAAACCGCGATGAGTTAAATCAAAAAATTGATCTCTCTGAAATAATTTCTGAATATTCGTCGGGTGAAAAAATCCAAATCACTTTCTCGCGGAACGGCGAAGAAAAAACTGCTGACGTGACGCTCGGTGAAAAATTGTAAAATGAAATAAAAAAGAGTATAATAAAAATAGTCAATTTCCAATCGTTAACGTTATTAACGTCATCTCTATGCCTACAAGTTATGTAAAAATTTTAAAAAATGAATGGCGCACAATTTTTTTCATTACCGGCGGAGCTTTGGCGTTAGCTTTAATTTTAAGTTTAATCCAGCCATTCCAATACAGCGCCAAAACAAGAATGCTCGTGATCCCTTCCGGCGGCGGGCTTGATGCTTACAGCGCCCTGAAGTCGGCGGAAGCAATCGGTGAAAATATCGCCCAAGTAATTTACACTACTTCTTTTTTTGACAAAGTTATCCAGGACAATTCAAGTATCCAAAATATCTGGAGTACTGATGAAACAAAAAAAAGAAAACAATGGGAAAAAATGATTAAAGCCGAAGTGCTTTATGGGACGGGCATGATTGACATCACGGTCTATCACAAAGACAAAGCTCAAGCAACTATGCTTGCCTCAACCATTGCCAACGTCTTGTCAAAGGAAGGCCGTAATTATTTTGGTATGCCGGGGCTTCAAATTATCATGGTTTCTTCGCCCCTACTTTCCAAATACCCGGTTAAGCCAAACATCCTTTTGAATATCTTTATGGGCCTGCTCCTCGGACTTTTAGGCGGCATAACTTTCGCCATTCTCACTTTTCATCCGGCTATGCGGGGAGAAGCTCCTCCGAGACCGATAAAAGTGGCTGAACCTCCAATGCATTTTCGACCCGAAGAAAAAGAGGAAAGAAAAATAAGTGAGGAGCGGGAAATTATCAGCATGCACAACCATTATAATAAACATTAAAATTAAAAATAAATAAAATTTTCAATTTTAAAAACTCTGTCAACCTCCCTTGACAGATTTTTTATTTTGTGGTATAGTTAAATGTCTGATAAAAATAGTTCGTTTTAAACTAAAGGCAAATTGCGTTTTTCCGCTTGAATAAAGGCCTTTATAGATCCCCGAAGCTGTTTGGCTTGGCAAATTTTAGTGGTAATTGGCTTATATTGAGAAGCCAGATTTACCCTCGTTCTTTATCAATCACCAGGCCAAACGACTCTGGGGTTCTATGGCAGTACTTTTGCGGCGAACCACAGTTTAAAGAGTAAAAGTTATAAAAAAGTTGAAATGATAGAGAGTGCTTTCTACATTAGTCCACTTCTCTTAAACTGCGGTTTCCTGCAAAGGATGGTACTTTGACAAATTGAATAACAACGGGCTTTAGCTCTCCGCCGACGAAGCGGATTGATGCGCGCCTGATGAAATAGAGGGATAAAATCCTCTTTCTCAGGCTTAGGCCTGTTGACGATATATAAAACAAAACCCCCGGAGCGTGGTTGTTCCGGAGGTTACAAGTTTGGACACCATAACCGGCTTCGCGAGACGCGGGGCCAACGAAGGGAAGGAGTTCCTAGATGACGAAGACCTTCGCGACGATGTTCGTGTTCGCGATGCTCTGCGTCCCGGCGATCGCCGAGGCGCAGCAGCAACTGGCCGATGGCGAGGCGCGTGCGCTCGTTTGCGGACCCGGAGAAATCCAGGTCTGCACCGAGACGCAGGCCGACGGCTCGGCTCCCCGGGTCATGTACCTGAGGGGAAGCCCGGTCATCGACTGCGTAGTTCGTTCCGAGACCGGAATCCAGCTCGAATGTGTGAAATGGGAAGACGCCTGCAAGCGGGAATCCTGCGACAGGCGCGGCGGAAACTGGCACTGGGATGAGAGCTCGTGTCACTGCGACTACGAACGGCCGAGGGAAAGCCCTCCGCCGTCCGCGCCGCCAGCTCAGCCTCCGGGCCCGACGACGCCTCCGGTTCAACCCGGCCCGACGCCGACCTGCCCGGACTGCAACGTGAGCCTCACGGTCTGTCCGAACGAGGAGATCGCGAGACTCGCGAACGAGCTTGCGCCTCTGGCGCAGGTCGCTCCCGAGACCTGGATCGTCCGGTCCGACACGGATGAACTGAGGACGCGAGTCCTCTACATCCGCGATCGGGCGGCGGTGTGCGGCGAAGATAGAATCTTCGTCGACGCCGAGCGAGTACTGGCGGCAATGACGCCGCCGGAACCGAGTACGCTCCCATCGGGACCGCCGATGTCGAGCTACGAGGACGAGGAGAACTTCTGCACCAATTCGTTCGGCGGCGTACTGGTGTGCATCGTGCTGCCGACCGTGGCGGCCGGTGCCGCCATCTTCCTCGGTGTCTGGTTTGGCACCGAGTGGGAAGCGACCCAGGAGTAGTGTTCGTCAACCCGGGGTCGGCGAGGCGGAAGCCCGTCGACCCCACAGAAGCTTCTGCCCCGAGAGGGCAGGGAGGGATGAGATGAAGAACGTGAACCTGTTCGGGCTGTTCGTGTGCGTGATGGTGCTGGCGTCCTGTCAGGACGTCCAGCTCCCCGATCCGATCCACGTGTGTGAGGACAGCAACAACGACGACGTTTGCGACGGCGACCAGGACGGCGATTCCGTCCCCTGGCAGTACGACAACTGCCCGCGGGCCGACAACCCCGACCAGGCCGACTGCGACGGCGACGGGATCGGCGACGCCTGCGACGACTTCGACAACCGGGATGCCGGCGCCGATGCGGACGCGGATGCGGATGCGGATGCGGATGCGGACGACTACGAGGGCGACGAGCCCGGCGAGTGTACGGACGACGCGGACAACGACCGCGATGGTCGCTTCGACTGCGACGACCCGGGCTGCGTGAGCGATCCGGCGTGCGTCGCGGCTCCGTTCTGCGGCGATCACGCCTGCAACGACAGCGAGACCTGCGCGAGCTGCCCGGCCGACTGCGGCATCTGCTCGGCAACCTGCGGCGACTGGGTATGCAACGGTTCCGAGACGTGCGCGACCTGCGCTCACGACTGCGGCACCTGCCCGGCGCCGATCTGCGGTGACGGCATGTGCAACGGCACCGAAACCTGCGAGACGTGCGCGTCCGACTGCACCGGTTGCGCCGGCGACATCTTCGTCACGATCCGCGTGACCTCGTCTGACGCCTACCCCGCCGAAATTCATGTCTACTTCGCCGCTGATCCCCGGGATGTGGATGGCACCGACTCGGGCATGGCTCCCTACCAGACCAGTTTGACCCAGGCTCAGGCCTGCGGCCGAGTGGAAGGGGTGGAGGTCAGCGCCCGTCAGTTCTCGACGGCCGACCGCCCGTGGTACGGAACGCTCGGGATCCTAGGTCGTCTGACGATCCAGGTGAACGGCGTCGCCTACCCGGATGCGGCTGCTGGTCGTGCGGCTCTGCCGCTGATCGACCAGCCGTGGGGCGACCCCAACATCCATATCTCCCGGGCAGTTCTCCACTGCCCCGGTTCGTAGACCAACCAACAACTTACCTGTTTAGTCCCTTGTCCCGACGCAAGTCGGAACAATAACAGGCAAGTCCAACAACCACAGACGCGACCTAGGGCGGTTGCGACTGCTTCGACAAGGCCAGCTTTCCTCCGGATTGCTGGCCTTCTTTTTTTATTATCAAGCGAGTGAGACCCCGGCAAGGCGGGACGAGCGAGCGCAGATAACACGGAGTATTTAAAAGTAATATTTTTAATTTAATCTCGTTTTAATACAAACTGGCCAAAACCAGTGTTTTGTCACACAACCTTGACAAATCCGGCATTCCGTTGTAATCTATAATGTTAGTTCATTGAACAACCCTTGCCGCAAGGCGAGGTAAAAATATAGTAAGTAGTTCACCTAAACTAAACATGCCGTCAAGGAGGGAAACAAGATGGCAGAGAAGAAGAGTGGTGGCCTGCACTCTCCGATCGACGGCCGGCTAATCGCCGGGCGTTACAAGGTCGTAGATCCCGAACCTATCGGCCGGGGCGGCATGGGTCTCGTCTATCGCGGTTTCGACATCCGCACGAAGAGATCCGTTGCCATCAAGATTCTGCACGAGCAGTTCCACGGTATGCCCGACGTGGTTGCTCGGTTCCGCACGGAAACCGATGCGGTGAACCGTGTCGGCCACGAAGGCATTGTTGTCATCCTGGACTGTGCCCAGCCGGAAGAAACTCCGGTCTTCTTCGTCATGGAGTACCTGGACGGGAAAACGCTCGCCCAAGTGCTCGACGAGAATGGCCAGAGAGGCAAGCCGCTTCACGTCCAGCACATCCGCTACATCGGCTTGAAGCTTCTCGAGACGCTGGAAGCGGTCCACGAAAGCGGAATTATCCATCGCGACCTGAAGCCGGAAAACGTCTTCATCCTCGGGCTGCTAAGCAAGCGATATCGCGTCAAGCTTCTCGACTTCGGGATCGCGAAGTTCAAGGAAGCCGATCCCAAGCTGACTCAGGTGGGCACGATAGTGGGCACGCCCCTTTACATGTCACCTGAACAGTGTCGGGGCCTCCCCGTCGACTACCGAACCGACCTCTACGCGATCGGCTGCATCCTCTACGAGATGGCAACCGGCCGACCGCCTTTCGTGGGCGACCTGAGCGAAGTCCAACAGGGTCACCTCTCTCGTCTCCCGGAAGCTCCGAACGATCTGAACGGGGAAATCCCTCCGGCGCTCAACGCGGTCATCATGACGGCACTAGCTAAGGAACCGGACAACCGATTCCGCGACGCCGAAACCATGCGCGAAGCGCTCGAAGACGCCGTCCCCGAGGACAAGATGTTCTGGCGGGACAGCCGGCCGCCTTCGCCGGTGAACGGCAGCAGGGTGCTCGCCACTCCGCCGCGCATTCCAACCGCGATGGAGGATCAGCCAACGTCAGAGCGGCTCGACTCGTCTAAAACCCCGACTCGTCTGCTCGCTGACAAGCGGCCGCCGGCCGGGATCGCCTTGGCGAAAACCATGACTCCGGCTGACCTGAAACGGGCAGTTGATGAGGAGACGGCGCACCAGTTCGCCAAGAACTTCGGCGTCTGGATCCTGAAGCCCTCGAGTCGGGCGGCAGTGATCGCGATCGGCAGTACCCTCCTCATCCTCACCATCGTGTTCGTTCTTCTCGCGGCTTACCCGCCCAACACCGGCAAGCGCGCAAGAACGGCCGACGCTGGCGTCGAGGTCAGCACGACGGCGGTTGTCGTTTCCGAGAAGGAAACTCCTCCGCAGCCGAGCGGCCAGCCCGACGTCATCGTCCTGCCAGTTCCGGTTCCAGTTCCTCGGGACGACGCGACAACCGACGAGCCGAACGAAGTCGTCGAGATGGACGCAGTAGAAACTGCGGCCAACGCTGGCCCACCGGACGGCTACGCCGAACTACTCGCGGCGGCGGAACACGCCAGGAACTGGCGCACGGCCGTCGGAAGACTCGAGGAGGCAACAGAACTCTGGCCTGAAGGACCAGATGCCTGGAAAGAACTGGGCAACGTCTTCATGATGCATGGGGAAATTCGGAAGGCCAGAGAAGCCTTCCGGACATGCCTCGACCTTCTGCCTCCGGACGCGTTCGTCCAGCGGGCACAAGTGGAGGGACGACTCAGGGGCCTGCAATAGGCCCTGGGGCAACCACGCAAGATGTCAAACATCAAGCGTGGCTGCCCCTCTTTTTTATTTTATAAAAAAACCTTGACAAAAAAATACTTTTGTGGTTAGATATAAAGTGCTCTAAATGGGCGCAAGGGGGAGGCACGGGGCCTCCCTTAGATTTTAGGAGGGAATGGAGATGAGGTTCATCACCCTGATCGTGGCGGTTCTTTTCGCCCAGAACGCGTTTGCCCAGACGTCGGAGTCGACCGAGCAGACGGAGCAGTCCGCTGCGCCGGTCATCCTCGGCGAAGCCGGCAACGCGGCTCTCACGAGCTGCCTCGAAGCGGACGACGGGACCCAGTGCTGCACCGACTACGGCGACTGCGTGCAGAATTTGGGAGACAACTCCGAGCAGTGCGCTGCGGTCGCCCGACTGTGCGGGCACCAGGATCTCGACGCCGCCATGCGGGAAGGCTGCCAGCAGCGGAACGCGATCGTACAGGGCAGCGAATGCGCCTGCGCCGCGGGCTTGAGCTGGAACAACGAAAGCGACAAGGTTTGCTGCACAGCAAACCCCGCCACCTACGAACGCCGGCGAAACGCCTGCGAGCATTCCGGCGGAACCTACCACTGCAACAGCCGGGGCGGATGGTGCGGCTGCCCACTCGGCATGAGCCACCCGATCGAAGAGGATGGCGATGTCGACTACTCCTCCTGCACCGGCGAAGCGGTGAACCGCGAACGGCTCCAGGCGATGCGAGACAACATCGCGACTCTTACTGCCGAGGTCGAGGAAGCCGGACAACAGATCGCCGCCCTCCAAGCCGAGCGTGACGCCCTTCGAGCGCAGCTCGACCAGACTCTCAGTCAGCTGGCCGAGCTGGACAACCTCGAGGACACGGTCGGCGAGATGGAACAACGGCTCGCCGAGATGGATGCCGAACTCTCGTTCTTGCGTCACCTGCGCGACCAGTACGAGGAATTCATCGCTCGGCAGGCGCAGACGATCGCCGATCTTGGCGGAATTCCTCCTCTCCCTCCGGGCATTCCGGAAGAGGATGAACCCCTCCCGGGAACAGCGGCGGCGGTCGCGGAAGCGGCAGGCGGAAGCCGGCCCGGACCGATGGAGCCACTACCCCCTCCCGAAGAGGAAGAGGGCAACTGGTGCTCCGAAAACGGCTGGGCATGCGCCGGTATCATCATCGGCGCAGCAGCCGCATTGGCCGGGGCAACCGTCGGGATCGTGGAGGCGACCCGCGACATTCAGGTCACTCAGTAGTTCTCGGGATTTCCTCCACCCGAGGACCAGGCCGACGTTTTGAGACAATCGTGTCTCGGACGTCGGCCTTTTTTTATCTGTCAACTCCCCTTGACAAAACTTAAAAAATATGGTATATTTACTTGTTCTGAAACGAATGGAAAACAGTATCTACATAAACAAAATTGGATCCTGTAGTAGTTTGGTTTGATACCTGGGTTGCCTCCTCCTCAACCTCTTGGTTTTCAAATCAAACTACTCAAGGACCCAACAAAATTGGTCCAAGCAACTCGGGATGGGTCCCGGGTTGAGAGAGTTTGGAAAGGAAAGCGCTGATGGCGAATGGCAACAAGGTCTCAAGCTCCCTCCAGATTACCGGCCTGAAGCCCGACATCACGGAAGAGAAAATCCGTAGGGCTGTCGGCGAAATCGTCGGAGTGGGGCAGGACGGGATCTCCAACGTGGATATCCGGCGACGCGAAGATGGCAGGCCCGAGGAGCGAGGCGCGAATGCCGTCGTCGCCTTCAAGGATGTCGCAACGGCGACGGTGGCGAAGGCGGGACTTGGCGCAGGCAAGCTGTGCAGAATCCCCGACCTGAATCCCGACCGCGAGATCATGGCCGACTTCTACTTTCCTCCGCGGCCGCGCGACGAGAGGCCGCCGGCCACACCCCCACCCGCCGCACCCTCGATCGATCCGAACCAGCTTACGGCCATTGTGGCCGAACTCGAGGCCAGGCTCAAGGCCGACGCCGGATTTCTGGCGAAGGTCAGGGGCAAGGACGGCGTAGCGCCGACGAAGGACGAGATCGTCGCGGCCCTCCGGTCCTTCCTGGTCACCGACCTCAAGGCTGCTCTGGCCCCGGTGCTGAAGGTTGACCTCAAGAACGACCCGACCTTCCAGGACCTGATCAAGGGCACTCCCGGCAAGGACGGCCCCGCGAAGGATGAAGTCATCGCGGCGCTCAAGGCCGACGCCTCCTTCAAGGCGGAAGTCAAGGGCGAGAAGGGCGATGACGCACCCCGGTGGCCTCACTGGGTCTTGGTGGTTTTTGCCACCTTGGCGTTCATCGTCATGCTCGGCCACCTCGTCTGCGGAAGCAGCGGCGACCAGGGTCCGCAGGGCGTCCAGGGCCAGGTCGGTCCCCAAGGTCCGCAAGGGCCCAAGGGCCCGATCGGACCGCGTGGTCCCGAAGGCTCCCAGGGTCCGCAGGGCGAACCCGGAGCCGCGGCGACCACAACGGTCGCACCGGCGCCGAGCGCGGAGCCGCCCGTCGAACCGGCGGCCACGGCGCCGCCCAGCCAGGCAACGCCGACGGGACGGCCCAACATCACGGAAGTGGATGGGCGCGAGCTCATCCGCCACCAGCTGGACGACGTGTCCGTCCTATTCCGTGAGATCGATCGGAGGACCCGGCAACTGGAGGAAGCGCGCCAGTAGACGCGAAGGAGTATCTACTGATCCATGGGCGGACGACGTGAGGTGAAGAACCAAACGTCGTCCGCCCGCTTTTTTTATATCAAAAAACGGGCAATGCGCCCGCTTTATATTTTTAATCTTCAAACCTCTAAATTCCCAACTCTTTCTTTAATTTTTCATAATCATTTTTTGCTTTCTCAAATTCTTCTTCCACTGCGGCCCGATTTCCACCTTTTAAAAATCCTAAAAACCGACTTAAGAGACTATTGTATTCTTTCAAATTTTTTTCCGCTTTGGCTAGCCGGTATTTGGCAAATTCCAATTTTGCTTTTTGCTCGTCAGTTAAAACGGAAATAACTGGCGCGGCGTTCGCCTCTACAACCGGTTTAATTCCCGCGGCGGACAAACGGTCTTCCACGGCTTTAATTAGTCGGCTAGACACTTGATCCAAAAATATTTTTATATTTGGATCCCGGATAACGGTTTGCGCAGTTTGTAAAATTTGATCGGCCATAAAGGGTCTATTCTTTGTTGACGGCACTCGCTCGTCAATAAAAAATCAAATTAAATTCCGTATTTTTTTCTTTCTCTTTGTTCAACGGATTTTATTATCGGCTCAAGTTCTTCTCTGGCCTTCGCTTCTAACTCCCCCCTGCTCTTTCCTTTATAATCCGGACTTTCTCCAAACTTTTTTACCAACTCGGAAAAAATTCTTCTTCGCTCGTCCGCCAAGGTTTGCCTGATTATCCGTTCAGTCTCTCTTTTTTTGGCCTCTTCGGGTGTTCTTAATTTTTCTACGGACGGTGCGGCAACCTTAACTTCTTTTTTTGCCGGAGGTATGATCTCCTCTTTTTTCTCCGCCGATTTTGGGGGTAAAATTATTTCATCCGGCTCAAAAAATCCAAAATAAAATTCTCCACCGCCGTATTTTTGCACGTCTCTTCCGCCCGGCTTTTTCAAAGTAAGATAAAGTTTCTGGCCGGCTTCAAAATTTTTAGGGACGCTGCGAACAATAACTTTTTTATTATCTGGCGTTATAGCCCCCCAATCTCCCTGGGGCGATTTTTCGACAGCCACCCTTATCCGCCGCGGCTCATTATCCAAAAACTTTTTTAATTCCGTTTCGGACCCAGGTTTAAAATCCGGCGCTAATCTGCCCAATAAATCTCCCAGCGTAACCGTCAATTTTTCCCCGCCCGCTAATTTCAAAAAGAGACTCTTGCGGATTAATCTTCCTTGCGGCAAACCGGCAAAAATTTTTTCGTCAAGGGTTCCTTTATTTAGGGCTACAAAAAAATTACGATTTTCCGGCGTATAACGAATTACTCCGTCATAGCCAAGACTCGCCGCGGCCCATTGGCCTTCGCCGCCGATTTTATTTTGCGTATCTACTAAAAATTTCTTGCCGTCTTTAGTGACGACAAACCAATTTTTAGCTATCAAATCACTGACATCTTCCATCGTTTGCTCTATTACCTTGCGCCGTTCGGCCACATGGTCAACAACTTCTCCGTCTTTCTTTTTATAAATTAAACCAAATCTTCTCAGGTCTTTTTCATCCAAAATATCCGTAACATCCTTGCCTGATTCGGCAAAACGCAGAAGGGTATCCAAGGTCACAAAAGGAGACTTTAAAAATCCCAACATCATCCGGTCGGAGTCTTCAAAATATTTTTCCATATCCGGAAAGCTGAAGTTATCCGACTGCGTTACCCATTCTACGACTTTTTCATATTTTTCTTGTTCTTTTTCATCTTTAAATTTTAGCAAACCCAACTCCGTTAAAACATTATAAACATTTTTCATAGCCGAAGTGCCACGATCCGAATATGGACCGTGGTGGTCCATAACCGTAGTAATCTCACTTTTTCGCTCCCCAGTTTTGGGATCTACGGTCTCAGTAGACTCAACCACCAAACCATCTTCATTGCCAGAATCAATCGTAACCTGACCCTGCATTTTTTCTCCCGGTGTAAGAAAACCTACTTTACTGATGTCTAATCCTGCCTTTCCCAAAAGCGCAACGGCACATTTACCATCCAAATCGGAGTAACGCAGTAAACCTATTTGCTTTTTCTCCTTATCGTATCCAAATCTGCCATGGGTAAACAATTCCCGTGTAGCTAAAAATTTTTTGGCTGATTCGGCGACCAATTCCCTCTCCGCTCTTTCCCTCGCCTCTTCCGGCTCAATTTTTTCTTTGGCTAAAATTTCTGCCGTTCTTTTTTCCGCGTCTTCCTCTTTAATTCCCTCCCCGAGAATACTCCTAAATTCTTCCATCTGCACCTTCTGCAATCTTTCTAAGATTGGTTTGCCTTCGCCGTAAGGAAGGCTTAAAAAGTATTCCCCGAGTCCCAAAACCATTTTATCAATTTC
This sequence comes from Candidatus Falkowiibacteriota bacterium, assembly GCA_016214745.1. Taxonomy (GTDB): domain Bacteria; phylum Patescibacteriota; class Patescibacteriia; order XYB2-FULL-38-15; family XYB2-FULL-38-15; genus JAHIRI01. The sequence goes on from JACRNW010000001.1 coordinate 128,489, forward strand.
TTCATCGCTAAATTTTTCCGGTGATTTTTTCCGGATTATCTCGTCTAAAAGTTTTTTATGCGCTTCCTTTTCTTCCGATGAAAATGAAGAAAGAAAATACTGAATATTTTTTTTGGTCAATTCACCAAGCGCGTATTCTCTTAAAATTTTTCTATACCATTCTTCCGCTGTTTGCTCTGATTTCGCACCAGTCGAGATAGTAATTCCCGGCCTTCTTACAACCTCCACATTTTTTTTCTCATCAACCCATCGCCCTTCTTTCGGTTCTCTAATTCTTTGAGTCGTAGTTCTTGTACGGGCTATTTTTGCCGGTTCTTGTTTAAGATCTGCTATATCCGCTTTTACCTCCCCCTCTCGAATAGCTTCAGCGAGTCTTTGATAAGCTTCGTATTCCTCCGCCGAAGGGAAAGTTTTTAAAAAATTAACCAGGGCTTCTTTACTTAGAATACCCTGGTCATATTTAGTTCGCAAATTAGAATATGTGGCCATTTTTTTGGCCTCTTTTTGTCTTTTCTCTTCTTCCCATTTTTCACCGCCCGCCTCTGCCAATCCCCCTTTCCAATCTCTCGATTTTTGGGGGGATTTTTCTGACTTTTTTTCTTCTCGTTCAGCCGCTCGCCTTTCTGCGTCAAGATGAACCAATTTTCCAGATTCGGTTTCTTCTGCGGCATCTCTTCTGCGAGATTTAGCCATATCTTTAAAAATTTAATGGCGGGTCCGAAGGGATTTGAAGACTCCTCGGTGCAATCCTCGGCGCCGCAAAAAGGATTTAAGGGAGAGTATTCTCTCCAATCTGCTCAATTTGACAAACCAATCGCAAAAGCGATTGCTTTGTCAAAACGGGTCCGAAGGGATTTGAACCCTCGATCTTCTCCGTGACAGGGAGACGTGTTAGACCGGGCTACACCACGGACCCATCTTTATATAAAAAATCAAAAATAAAATATTCTTGATTTATATAACTTTACCAGTAAAAATTTTATCTGTCAATGTTTTTTTGATATAAAATGACCCCGGCCTTGGAGCATCTTTGCTCTTCCAGCTCGGGGTCTGGCAGCTAAACTGCCGATATCTATGTTCTTCCGCCCTGGACTAGGCGGCTCGTCTTGCCGCAGCGCGGTTGACGTACTGCCGTCCCCGACGCCTCCTTCGGGGCTCCTGCTTCATGTCCGCGTGGAGGCCGTTGTTCACGACCGCCTCCATGAGCCTCAACGCCCGCCGTTGACGCTTGCAGAAATGCTCCTCCACGATGTTCCCCTCGTTGTCCCGTACCGTCACCTTCCACTGCGGTCTCGCCATTCCTCGATCTCCTTTGGCCTTCCCTCGGCCGGTTTGGGCCCACCCCTCGTGAATGAGCCATAAACAAAAAGCGACCAATTTCAATCTTAACGTAATATTTGGTCGCCGTCAAGTCTATTTTATTTGCTTTTCTTTAATTTTTTCTCTGCCTCTAAAACTCTTAAAGTCGTCTTCAAAACTGAATCCGGATTTAGAGAAATACTGTCAATTTTATTTTTTACCAAAAATTCCGCAAAGTCGGGAAAATCGGACGGCGCCTGACCGCAGATGCCGATCTTTACCTTTTTCTGACGGGCAGTTCTTATAACAGCCTTGATCGCCCGCTTCACGGCTTCATTACGTTCATCAAAAAGACGGCTGACCAAACCAGAATCGCGATCCACGCCCAAAATCAGCTGAGTTAAGTCGTTTGAACCGATGCTAAAGCCATCAAAAATTTCGGAAAATTTATCCGCCAAAATTACGTTGGACGGTATTTCCACCATCATATAAATTTTTAATGATTTTAATTTCGGTGATTTGCCCAAGCCCGATTCTCTAATCATGGAAACTACTCTTTTGCCTTCCGGAACCGTGCGGCAAAACGGCACCATCACAATAAGATTATCCAGACCAAAAACTTTGCGAACTTTTTTTATTGCTTCGCATTCCAGAGCGAAAGCTTTCTCATAATTTTTATCATAATAGCGGGAAGCGCCGCGCCAGCCGAGCATAGGATTCGCTTCTTCGGGCTCAAATCCCGCGCCGCCAATAAGACCGGCGTATTCATTTGATTTAAAATCTGAAAAACGGACAATCACGGGCTTTGGATAAAAGGCGGCGGCAATTCTTCCCACGCCTTCCGCTAATTTATCCACAAAAATTTTGTCTTGTCTTTATACCCGTATGTTAATTTTTCAATTTGATTTTTAACTTTCAACTTTAAATTTTTATTTTTCAATAATGCGAGCGGGTGAATTTTTATATAGTTGGAAATAATAAATTCTTCGCGAGCCAAGCCAACTCCATCGTTCGGGATGAATGAAAAATCAAACGCCTGTTCCGGTTCACCAACATTCATCATAATTTTCGTTTTCGGCCGCTCTATTTTTTCCAAATTAATTCTTTTAATTTTTACCGGCAGAAGACCGCGATAAATTTTTCCTTCTTCGCCTTCGGCGCAACTTACCGTAACTCCTTCGCCATTTTTTAAAATTTTCCGCGCTCCGACCGCTCCAACGACGCAGGGGATTCCGAGTTCTCTTGAAACTATCGCGGCGTGGCAGGTTCGGCCGCCTGATTCAGTAATGACGGCGCTTGCTTTTTTCATAATCGGCACCCAATCCGGATCAGTCATTTCCGCGACCAAAACCTCGCCGTCTCTAAACTTATCAATATCTTTTACATTTTCTAAAATTTTAACCCAACCCTTGCCTATTTTTGTGCCGATCGCCGTACCGGTCAAAAGTATTTCGCTCTTTCTTTCCAAAATATATTCTTCCAAAATTTTTCCGTTTTTTTCCGCGTGAACCGTTTCGGGTCTTGCCTGAACAATATATAATTTATTTTCAATTCCGTCTTTGGCCCATTCAATATCCATCGGCTTTTTATAATGACTCTCAATTATTTCCGCCCAGCGGGCCAACTGCATCACCTCTTCATCCGTGAGCGCATATTGTTTTTTCTCGCGCTCGCTGGTTTTTAAATTTAAAGTGGCCTCATTGCTTTTTCCATAAACTAATTTTAATTATTTAGCGCCTAAAGTTTTACCGACAAGAGGCCGAAAACCTTTTTTCAAAGTCGGTTTAAAAACATAATATTGATCGGGAACAATTCGCCCCTTAACTATATTTTCTCCCAGTCCAAAACCGGCGCTCACTAAAATCACATCCCGGAAACCGGTTTCCGTATCCAGAGTAAAAATCACGCCCGCGGAAGCCTCGTCCGAGCGAACCATTTTTTGAATGCCCACGGAAATAGAAATTTTCGCGTGATTAAATTTATGGCTGGCGGAATAAGATATAGCCCGGTCGGTGTAAAGAGAAGCAAAACATTTTTTAACTGTGCTTGAAATATTTTGGCCGCGCACATTTAAAAAACTCTCAAGCTGTCCGGCAAATGATGCCAGCGGCAAATCTTCGGCCGTGGCTGAAGAACGCACGGCAACGCCGGGCGAAGCGCGCTTGGTTAATTTTTGGTAAGCGCGCCAAATTTCCTGATCTAATGTCCGCGGCATCCGGCTTTGCAAAATTAAACTCCTTATTTTCCGGCCGACGGTTTCAAGATTTTTAATTTCGCCCAAACCCCCGGATCCAAGCAAATCTTTAATTTTTTTCTCTAAATTATTAAATTTTAAAAACTGCCTAAACGCATAGGCAGTTATGGCAAAACCATCCGGTAAATTTATCCCTTTCTTCGTTAATTTTTGGTACATCTCTCCGAGTGAAGCGTTTTTTCCGCCGACCAAACCGACATCGTGGATGCCTATTTCTCGAAACCACAAAATATTTTTTTTATTTTTATCCATAAGACCTTTCGCGAAATAATTTTTCGTCGCGAAACGAAACAGTTTCGAGCGAAAAAGGCGAACAAGCGACGATGTTTAATAATTTAATTAAGCGGAGGAGCTTTGAGTCTTTTGCAGCCGAAACTGCGAGTTGCAGCAGAAAGGATTATTTTGCAAAAGGTCTTTTCTATATTTCCTTGATTTCAATCAAATTGACATTGCCGGAACGGCCGACCGGCTCGCCGGCGATAATGATAATTTTATCACCCTCGGAGACAAATTTATTTTTTTTAATGTAACCGATAGAACGGTCTACTAATTCTTCAACTGACCGACAGGAAGGCAAAACAAAAGGAACAACGCCCCAAGACAAAGTCAGCTGCCGCTGTACCCGGGCATTATCAGTTGTGACAAGAACCGGCAATTCCGGACGATAACGGGCGACGATGCGGCCGGCATAACCGGAAAGAGAGGCGGCCAAAATAATTCTTGCCTCAACTGTTTTTGATAAAATTTTAGCCACTTGGCTCACGGCATCATCAATATTCTTTATGTTTTTTACAATTCCGGCCATGACCAAATCATCATAGGTTGATTTTTCCGTTTCTTCAATAATTTTTGCCATCATTTCCACCGCAAGAAGCGGATAAAGCCCGCTCGCCGTTTCTCCGGAAAGCATTACCGCGTCGGTATGATCAATCACGGCGTTGGCGACATCAGAAACCTCGGCTCTGGTCGGGCGCGGTTTTCTAATCATGGAATCCAACATTTGAGTCGCAACAATCACTGGTTTCGCCACGGCCAAACATTTGTCAATAATTTTTTTCTGCCAAAGCGGAACGTCTTCGGGCGGAGTTTCAATGCCTAAATCGCCGCGGGCAATCATTATTCCGTCCACCGCTTCCAAAATCTCATCTAAATTTTTTATTGCCTCATGTTTTTCTATTTTAGCGATAATCCGAATCGGCGAACCTTTCGGCCTTTTTAATTTTTTTTCCAAATCACGAATTAAATATCGCAAGTCGTAAATTTCTGAAGCGCGCGAAACAAAAGAAAGGGCGACCCAATCAACCTCTTCCTTAATGGCAAACTCAAGATCTTCTTTATCTTTTTCCGTAAGCGGCGGAAGACTGACCGACGAGTCGGGGAAATTCATTCCTTTATGCGAAGTTAAAATTCCTCCGACCAATACTTCACATAAAATATCTCTGCCGGAAATTTTTAAAACTTTTAATTCAATCAGTCCTTCATCAAGAAGAACACGATTGCCGGGTAATAAATCTTTATGCAAATTTTCGTAAGTAACGGAAATTTTCCCTTTTGCTTTTTTAAGATCAGTCGTTAAGGTAACTTTCTCCTTGGGAGAAAGTTTCACCCCCGCGGCGGGAAGTTCTCCAACTCTGATGCGCGGTCCCTGCAAATCGGCGATAATTCCCACCGGCTGGCCGGATTCTTTGGAAATCTTTTTGATTATTTTTATCACTCGGCCATGCCAAGCGTGCGTTCCGTGAGAAAAATTAAGCCGGGCCACGTTCATGCCGGCTTTAATCATTTTTTTTAAAATTGCCGGCTTCTCTGAGGCGGGGCCGATAGTGCAAACAATTTTTGTACGCTTCAACATAAAAATTAGATTAAAATACCTTCATTATTATAACATAAATTTACCCCCACACCAAATTAGACGGGTCAAGAACGTTTAAACTCATTTATTTAATTTTACTAAACAAATTTGGCGTGGGGGTGTGCTAAACAAAAAGCCGCTCGCTAATTCAACGAACGACTTTCAATTCTTAAATCTTGATTCTTAAATTTTTTAGTAACCCATTCCCCCGCCCATGCCGCCGTGACTGTGTTCTTCTTTCTTTTCCGGCAAATCGGTAACAATCGCTTCAGTCGTCAAAAGCATGGCCGCGATGGAAGCCGCGTTTTGGAGCGCAGTTCGCGTCACTTTAGTTGGATCAATAATTCCTGCTTCAACCAAATCTTCATATTTATCAGCCACCGCGTTATAGCCGTAATTTCCCGGCTGGCGTCTCACTTCTTCAACGACCACGTCACCGTTCTTACCCGCGTTGTTGGCAATCTGGCGAACAGGCTCAAGTATAGCCCGACGCAAAATATCCACGCCAATTGATTCCTCGCCTTCCGTCTGAACGCCGTCTAAAACTTTGGAGGCGCGAAGCAAAGCCACGCCGCCGCCGACCACAATTCCTTCGGCCACCGCGGCTTTGGTCGCCGACAAGGCGTCTTCAATTCTTAATTTTTTTTCTTTAATTTCAGTTTCAGTCGCCGCGCCAACTTTCAAAACCGCCACGCCGCCGGATAATTTGGCCAGCCGTTCTTGTAATTTTTCTTTATCAAATTCCGATTCAGTTGTTTCAATTTCTTTTTTAATCTGGGAAATTCTGGCTTTGATTTTTTCTTCATCACCTTTACCCTCAACAATGGTCGTATTTTCTTTGGTCGCGACTACGCGTCTCGCCTGGCCAAGGTCGCCGATTTCCGTATTTTCAATTTTTAAACCGACTTCTTCGGTAATAACTTTTCCGCCGGTCAACGTGGCGATATCTTCAAGCATTTCTTTTCGCCGATCGCCAAAACCCGGGGCTTTAATGGCCAAAGTGTTAAAAGTTCCACGGAGTTTATTTACAACAAGCGTTGCTAAAGCTTCGCCGTCAACGTCGTCGGCAATAATCACAAGTTCTTTTCTACCGCTCTGCGCCAATTTTTCGAGCAAAGGCAAAATATCATTCAGGGCGGAAATTTTTTTATCAGTAATCAAAATGTAAGGATCATCATAGACCGCTTCCATGCGCTCGGCATTTGTAATCATGTAAGAAGAAAGTAATCCCTTATCAAACTGCATACCCTCAACCACTTCTTTTTGCATGCCGAAAGTTTGCGACTCTTCAACGGTAATCACGCCTTCCGGCCCGACTTCTTCCATGGCTTCGGCAATCACTCGGCCGATTTCTTGGTCATTCGCGGAAATGGAAGCGACTTGCTGCCGCTCTTCTTTGGTGGAAATATCCTGTTTCATTCTTTGCAGTTCCAAAACAATCGCCTTCACGCCCTTTTCAATTCCCGACTTAATCAAAATCGGGTTGGCGCCAGCCGCCACGTTTTTAAATCCCTCGGCAACAATCGCTTGTGCCAAAACCGTGGCGGTTGTAGTTCCGTCGCCAGCCACGTCATTCGTTTTGGAGGCCACTTCTTTCACGAGCGCGGCGCCGATATTTTCAAATTTATCTTCAAGTTCAATTTCTTTGGCAATCGTCACGCCATCATTCACGATTTGCGGCGCGCCAAAACCCCGGTCCAAGACGACGTTTTTGCCGCGCGGACCAAGCGTCACTTTTACGGCGTCAGTCAATTTATCAACGCCCGCTTTTAAGGCCTGCCGCGCTTTTTCGTTGAATAGTATTTGCTTAGACATATTTTTAAAATTGATTATTTATTTTATAAAATTGCCAGGATATCCGATTCGGAAATAATTAAAAATTCCTGATTATCAATCTTAATTTCATCGGGGCTATATTTTTTAAACATTACTTTGTCACCGACCTTGACTGACATCGGCGCGATTTGGCCATTATCCAAAATCCGGCCCGGACCAACGGCTAAAATCTCGCCCTTCTCGGCCTTTTCTTTTTCCATGGTTTCCGGCAAAACAATGCCTGCCTTAGTGGTAATATCTTCGGCGAGCGGTTTTATAACCACTCTATCTCCCAATGGTTTGATGCTCATAAATTTATTGTTTTTTTAATTATAAATTATAATTTAAGAGATAAAAAGCAGACTAGTTTGTCTGATTTTGTATCATCATATATTAGGTTATATTTTTTGACCTGTCAAGTCGTATCAAAATCCTTTCGTTTTGCCCCGAAAACCAGCCAAAATAAAATAATACCAAAATAAAGTGTCCAAAAATAATGGTCAAAAAGGCCGATGAACAAAAGCATAATAAACAGCGGGCGACGGATAACCGGTAAATTTTTTATTAAAATAAAAATCAATGCTAACCATAAAATAAAACCAATAATTCCCAGTTCCGCCAGAATCAATAAATAAATATTATGGACCGGTTGATAATCCCAAGCTTGTAGATTCGGATTAATTTCGTTATGCACGGCCAAAGTATAATTACCGAGTCCCGCACCAATTAACGGATGATTTTTAATTAATTGCCATGCTTCGCCAAAATAACTTAGACGCTCTGTTGTAGATTTAATTTCCAATCTTTCCGCGCCAATGATTCTCGTTTGAACCGGCTCCCAAAATGTCGCACCAAAAATCGCGGCGATCACTAAAAAAACTAAAGTAAATTTCAGAAGATTGATTTTTATTTCTTTGGACTGCCGGCGTGCCAAAATAATAATCCACCACAAAATCAAAACCAAAAGAAAACTCGCGATTACGCTTTTGGAAAAAGTGGCGCATAGGCCAAAAGATAAAACTGCAAAAACCGCCGGCAGAAAAAGTTTTTTAAATCCATAGCCAATTTTTTGATAAAGCCAGATCGATAAAAACATCGCCACGGACAAAAATCCGGCGAGCATATTTGGATGGGGCAGGCTGCCGTAAGCGCGAAGCCATCGGCGGAGCGCGGTTTCGACGACAAACGTTCCGGGAACTTGCGGATCGTGCAGAGCCATGCCGAGCCATTTTGATGAAAAAGTAGATTGAGATAAAAATTGCCAAGTGCCGAGTCCCGCCTGAATTATTGCCGAGGCCACGAAAGCCCAAGCTAATTTTACTAAATCAAATTTTACCGCGCGTAAAATTAAAAATAATACTGCCGCCTCCGCCAACCAATGCCAAACATAAAGCGCCAAACTTCTTGAGTCGGACCACAAAATGGAAACTAAAGAATAAAGTAAAAAAGCAAATAAGCAGATAAGCAAATAAGCAGATTTGGATTTTGGATTTTGGATTTCATTTGATATTTGGATTTTGGATTTTGGATTTTGGATTTTATTTACTATCCACCAGGTCGCCGCCAAAACAAATATTGCCCATAACAAAATTTCCGTGGCATAAATACTAATCGTTCCGTATTCCCAGTAACCATTCAAATCCCCTCCGCGCAAAATCAATCTTGTCTGCCAGGGCAGAAGAAAAACAAAAAGATACAAACCGTATTCAATAATTTTTTCTAAAATTTTCATAAATCTACGAATTACGAATTCGGTACAAATGTACAAATTTTGCTAACACATTAATCCAGTAAAAAACACCTTAACAGTTATTTGTATATTTGTAAATGATTTGTAATTTGTAGTAATGCGCCGATTTTTTCTTCCCACATTCTTTTATATTCCTCGCGCCGGTCGTTGGCATGAAATTTCAAAATTTTGTCGGTAACTATCACCCGGCTGTCCCGATTGGCCGCTTTCCACAAATCTTTTGGTAATAATTTCATTTGCAGCCAGCGAAAAAAATTTTCGCCAAGACCAATTTTCCCCGATGGCCGGTTTTCAGCAACCCGAACTTCCGTCGTCCTTGAGAAAACGTTTGGTAAAAAATTTTTAATCCAGCTATTGGCTTGCCAAAATTTTTGATAAACTCCGCCACGATCGTAGAGAGGCCAAAGTTGCGCGATCCAATAAATTAAATAAATATCCGGACGTCCGAGAGCAAGCGTTTCTAAATTTAAAGCTTCTTCGTCAACAAAAAAACTGAGACAAATTTTATCGCGGGTATTATTTTTACTCGGCCGGAGACCAAGAAGCTGCGAAAAACCGGCCGCCCAAAAACGCGCGGTCCAGATTTTTCTGGGCGCCGTGACAATAAAAAAATCTATATCGCTTTTCTCGCTGGCATTCGTCCAGGCAAGACTGTTGCACACCGCGATCATTTTTATTCCGGGAATAAATTTAAGAAAACCGGCAACTCTTTTCGCTCTTTTCATTTTTTTCTCGGCCAAAACATATCTCGCCTGGCGAGTTTCCACCAACTCTTCGCGATTTTTTAAAAAATAAAATCCCCGCTTTGTTCCAACCAGGGATTTTATTAATTGACTATTATCTAAAGTTTGCCAAATTTCGCCGAGGGTTAATAAATCGCCCGGCGCTTTCTCTTTGTAAAGCCACTTCCAAATTTCAGCAACGGTCAGCGGATAGTCAAAAACATCAAAATAAGCAACGGTGGCTAAAATAGATTTTTCCAGTTTATTGGGCTCGGTTGTCATTGATACTTATTTTACTTCCGAGAGCCGGCACATCTTTTCTAATCGGTTCGGCCGATCTCGCTCTTTCCGCTATTTTTTCCAAAACATCGTCAACAATCATTTTTTCTTCACTGATAGAAATAACCTGATTACGTCCCACGATTAATTCGCTATCCTTTTCCGAAAGAAGATTGCCGATCAAATTTCGCGTCTTCACGCTATAACGGGCAATGGTCTGCGTTTCGGCTTCAATTTCAAAACTTTTTATTTTTCCCAAAAGCAAACCGCTTTTTGAAAAAACCGGCAAGCCAATTAAATTTTTATTGCTCAAAATCATATTTGGCAATTATGTCGAGGGAACAATTTGTTTTTTGTTTTTTCTAAAATAAAAATATTGCTGAATGACCGTGAGAAGGGTCGTCAAAAACCAATAAAATGTCAGGCCGCCGGGTAACGTCGCGCCGATAAAAACCGTGATGGCCGGCATAAAATACAACATCTGCTTATTCATCATCGCGGTCATGCTCTCATCTTTTGATCCGGGAACTTTTTGAGGCGGAGCAGATCGCGGCATCATTTTGGTCTGCCAAAATTGCGCCGCGCCGGCGAGCACCGCTAAAATTATGTTCGGTTTTGATAAATCAAGAAAACCAAGCGTTACCGGATTAATACGGCCAGGATGCGCGACAAAAGAATAAAGATTTTCCAAACCTTGTGAACCGAGGCCATGGATAAAAACCTGATATACCGCAATCAAAAACGGCAGCTGGATTAAAACCGGCAAACAAGATGAAAGCGGATTAACTTTATTTTCTTTATAAAGATTCATCAGCGCCTTTGACATTTCTTCTTTCTGATCTTTATATTTAATTTTCAATTCCTCAATCTTCGGCTGAAGTTCGGCTAAAGATTTTTGAGCGCGAATTGCCTGGAGAGAAAAAGGATAAAGAATAGTTTTAATCAAAACCGTCAAAAGAAAAATTGCCAAGCCGATGTCATGGCCCGGGATAACGTTATAAAGCCAAACCAACAAATTAAACAATGGCTGATAAAAAATCGTGTTGAAAAGAGCAATCATTATTTTACTTCCTCCTCCTCGGAGGGTTTGGCTTCTTCGGCCGCCTCCTTGGTTTTAGATTTTTTATTTTTTCTTTCTTTTTTAGTTGATGTTTCAGCTGGCGCTTCGGTCGGCTTTTCAGTCGGCTCTTCGGCTGGAGTCTCAACCGGAATTTCAGCCGGTTTTTCGGCCGGCGCTTCGGTCGGAGCCGCGCCATCTTGGACTGCAACAGCTCCTTCGTGAGCCGCCGCTCCCTGAATATTAATTTTCCAGCCGGTCAACTTCGCGGCCAACCTGACGTTTTGCCCGCCCCGCCCGATAGCCAAAGATAACTGATCGGCTTTAACCTGAACGGAGGCAGATTTTTCCGCTTCATTAACTTCAATGCTTGAAATTTTAGCCGGGGAAAGGGCATTAGTTATCAACTCCCCAATATTGTCGCTCCACTGAACGATGTCTATTTTTTCACCGCTCAATTCGTTAATAATCGTCTGAATACGCGTCCCGCGCTGGCCGATGCAAGAACCTATCGGATCAATATTTTCATCTTCGGTCGAAACCGCGATCTTGGACCGTGAGCCAGCTTCTCTCGCGATCGCCCTGATTTTTACCACACCGCTCGCGATTTCCGGAATTTCAAAAGTAAAAAGTTTCCGAAGAATTTCCGGATGAGAGCGCGAAACAATAATTTGCGGCCCTTTGGTGGTCATGGTTACTTCTTTCAAATAAAATTTCATGCGCGTTCCGGGCGTGTATTTTTCTTTTTCAATTTGTTCCTCGGGCGGCAGAAGAGCAGTTACGTGACCGAGATCAACCAGCACAAGTTTTCCTTCAAAACGCTGAACAACACCCTGGAGTAATTCGCCTTCTTTCCCCTTGAATTCATTAAACAAAGTATCACGTTCAGCTTCTCTTAATTTTTGAATGATAACTTGCTTGGCAGTTTGAGCGGCCATCCGACCAAAAGCTCCCGGCACCTCAAGCTCGGTTTTAATAATTTCGTCCAGTTCGGCGTCGGCTTTCTGCGCCCGCGCTTCGGTCAGACTTAAATTTAATTTAGGATTAAATTTTAATTCTTCTTCGCCTTCAATTTCTTCCGGCTTTTCTTCTCTTTCTTTTTTCTCCTCGGGCAAACCTTCCTTGATTCGCTCTTCCCTTTCTTTCTTTTCCTCTTCGTATTTGGCGGCAAGTTCGTCGGCGACTACGGTCTTTATATCAAAAACACGGAAGTCTCCAGATTCCGGATTAAATTCCACTTTAATATTTTGATTTTTAGTGCCAAAATCCTTGCGGTACGCTGCCGCGAGCGCCGCCTCAATGGTTTCAACAACCGATTCCGGCTTAATATTTTTTTCTTCGCAAATTTGCTTAATCGCTTGATAAATGGGTGAAGCCATAATTTCTAATATTTACTTTTACTTATTAAATAAACTAGTCCGGAAGGAACTAGTTACATTTGTATCATAGCACGCGTTAATAAATAAATCAAGCGCTCACCATCCAACAACGTCTTTTTCGTGCCGCAAATCTATTAACCGGCCGTCTCGTTCCATTTCTATGCCGACCGCGTCAATCCGGTAATCACTGTCATATAAATTATGAGATGAGAGATAACACTCGGCGGTCATAGCCAATTTATGTTGTTTTCTTCCATCAATCGCCTCTTCGGGGTAGCCAAAAGCCGTACTGACTCTGGTTTTAACTTCGACAAAAACTATCATCTCGCAATCTTTTGCCACAATATCTATCTCCCCGCCCCTTGTCCGATAATTTTGATCAATAATTTGATATCCATTTTTCCGCAAAAAATCACAGGCTAATTTTTCCCCAAGCTGTCCCAAATCCTGGCGTTCCCTCGACATTATTTTATCGATCTAAATATTTAAGAAATTTTTGCTTTTTTTCCAACTCATTTTTTTCCCGGGGCATTTTTCGGACCGCGTAAAGCGCAATGAAAACAACCCAAACGACAATACCCAAAAACCAAATTAAAAACCAGAAACGGCTGCCCAGAAAATAAATTTGCTCATAACTGAAAAATAATAAAATAAATCCGATGATGGCCATGGTAGAAAACATCTTTTTAAACTTTCGGAGGAGTTTTACCATCGGCGGATTTTGTTTTTTAGTTTTTGCTAAAATGCCGCAAACAATTGCCAAAACAAAAAAGACGGCAAAACCAATGACAAAAATTGTAATTGTTCGTCCGCCGGGAGCGCTTGGCTTCATGGCGAACCAGAAACCGAGATCTAACAATCTCGCGAAATTAATCATAATTCTTTTTAATATTATTTAGAAAAAACTAAACCGTAATGATAAGGACCGGCCTTAAATTCTTTAACTTCAGTTAAACCGTTGGCCTGGGCCATTTGCCTGACTGTATCTTTTTTTAAACGACGATCTAGCGGCGGACCGAGCGGCGCGGCCATTAAACCCCATTCCACTACCGCGATTTTACCGCCCTTTTTCACGAGCCTCGTCGCTTCACGAAAAACTTCTTCTCTCTTTGGAATCTGAAAAAGAGTATTTGCCAAGAGCACGAAATCAAGACTGCCTTCCAGAATATCTGTGGCTCCGTAAATTTCAAGATTTGACCAAACCGATTCTACATTTCCCACTCCTTCAAGTTTCGCCCTGCTCTTTACCGCGTCAAGAACTGATTTCAAAAGATCCACGGCGTAAACGGTCCCTTTTTCTCCGACAATTTTTGCCGCCGGAATGACAAAATGCCCGGCCGCGCCGCAACCCAAATCCGCGATTTTCTCACCCGCGCCCAAACCGATTTGTTCAAAAATAAAATAAGGATCAAGTAAAATATTGCCGCCGGAAATTTTCAAAACTTTTAATTCTTCAGGCATAAAATTTATATTTTACGATTTATTATTTTTTGAATTTAACGCTGCCCAAAGAGCGGACCAAAAATTGCCATAAGCAGTCCCTCAATCATGCCCGTCATAATCATAAGAGAAATTAGGATTGTCAAAATGCCGATTAATTTATAAAAAACCCGCGTGCCGCCTTCGGAACCAAGATGAATTTCCGCCCAATTTATCCGGCCGAAAAAAGACAAAAGCCATTCTGATCTGATGACCATAATCGAGCCGATAACTATGCCGACGATTCCGACGATAATTCTTGTAACCATAATTTAATCATGGACGCTATAGGATTTGAACCTATGACCCCTTCCGTGTAAAGGAAGTGCTCTTCCGCTGAGCTAAGCGTCCTCAATGCCCTTTGTTTGAAAATGCGCGAACCCATTTTGTCAAAAACTGCTGAACGAAACCAGACCAAGGAAGCCAGCCCCGCCACTGCGCGCCTTGCTTGAGCCTGTTGCCAAACTCGGTTTTTAGACACTTTTTCGCCAAAATAACCTTATTTTTGAGGTAAAAAAGCGCTATTTTTTGAGTTTGGCAACAGTCTCTGCTTGCCACACCACAGAAAAATACTCTTTGCTCTTTTCATTTTGCGCGCGCCCGATTTCTTTTTCTTCTAACGAAAAGAGTATTTTTCTGTGGTGTTCTGCCTTCCAAGTATTCAGGCAGGTGGCGGGGCTGTCCACAATTTGATTTCGCAAAGGAAAAGCGGAATTCCCCCCCCAAACCCCCCTTCCGCTTTTCCTTTTCTCAAACGGAACGGGAACGGAAACAGGCGGGCAAAAATTCCTTCCCCCCAACCCCCTTCCTTTTTGCCCGCCTGCTGGAAACCCCCAGCGGATTTTTCGGGCGGCGGGACATCAAATTGGGTGGTGGGTGGGATTCAGATTTCAAATCCTTGCTTCGGCGTTATTTATCCCTAATCACTTCACGGACAGAAACATTATAACTCTCACCGCTATCCAAAGTAATTTTTATTACTTTGCCACTTACTTCGACAGAAGCAACTTTTTTGCTATCAATTCCTTCCTTAACTCCGGCTAGTCCTTCCGAGATTCGTTTTTCGTGTTGTTCTTTGGCTGAGCCAATTTCTGACGGTTCGCCAAAATTCAATCCCAACGGTAATTCTTCCTCATGAGAAATACCAATCTCGGTTTTGGCTGGCCCAAATTTGCTCGCGGGTTGGTAGAAACCAACGCCCGGAATACCTTTGTAGTGTCTGTACCCGGCGGCAATAGTATGCGTCAGATAAAGTGGGCCGCGCCCGGAAATAATAACCGGCTTTGTCGGGTCAACATCGGGTGGAATCACTTTGTCCAAATCCTCAAGTTTGAAGTCTCCGCCTAGCGCAAACTCAACAAGTGTATAGTCGTCAGTTTCTTTCTTCGCCCATGTAAAACCTTCCGGCCCTCGACCCTCGCCTTCGGGAAGCGGCTCCAAGACCTTCGTTTCGCCCTTGGTCATTTTTCCTTCGGGGTCTTTCGACATATATGTTAGATAACCCTCTGCCGGATGCGCGCCATGCAAGAGACTGGAAATAACTCCAGGCGAAGCAACGCCGTCAATAACAATGCCTTCTGCTTTTTTATCGCGAGCAAATTTTTCGGCATACTCGTACGCCAATCGGTCATGCTCCGGACCGAAAGTAATGCGACCCTGGGCATCGGGCTGAAGTCCAATTTCGCGAGCGAAATCGTTGACTGACAATTTCTCAATCTTCGGTTCGCCCTCTCTAACTTCTTGAGACGCTTGCGTCTCTGGTGTGAATTTTTCTGGCATAAATTTTTCCTTTCTAAAAATTAAATTATTTAATCCACTCCGGCTCGACTTTGGTTGCCAGAGTGATGAGGGGCAATTCGCCGCCTCGCTTAGTTTGTATTGTAATCAATTCATTGGCAACAATCAAGTTACCTGTTGCGCACGACTCTCGACCTAAAAGCGCGCGCTCGTCGGTTGTCCTGTTCCTGTACCACCCTCGCCCAGCATTTTCAAAAACTTTATCAGGAAATCCTTTGGCGATCGCTTGGCACAGAATTTCCGGCGGTTGTTTTTCCTTGTTTGTTTTATAGCCCAATCTTTTCGCCTGTTCCAAAAGTTGCGAATAATTTTGCCGGACTTCCCGCAAAGCGAGCCAAGAAACATAATTATCGCGGCACCATTTTGAATCAAAATTTGCTCGTTCAGCTTGTTCGTAGACATTTACCAAGTTCAAGAGATCGGAAAGATTTGAGGTTTCAAATTGCTTGCGGGCCGCGTCTGCTTGCTCGGCTTCAGCCTGCGGCCGATAAAATAGCCGTCGGCTTGTGCGTATGGCCGCGATAATCGCCATTTCCCGACCGCAACCCATTTCGCAACCGTGTAATAGCATTGTCCCTTCCCGCGGGTCGCACGACAATTCCGCAAGTTTTTGGCCAAACTCTGAAAGCTTTGTTTCGTCTTCAGAATTGAGCGCGCCGAGCAAACGAAGTTGGTTTTTGGCGGTTTTCCAATTCTGCTTTTCCGGCGAATCAATCAAGTGAATTGGATCGCCTTCGCGCGAGTAACCCATCGCTTTTATTTGCAACACAACTTCCCGCAAAGAAGTCCGCATGATTTCCGGCTTGGTGGAGGCGGGACGGCGATTAAACTCGTCTTGCGTGATTAAAAAGTGGCATTCGCCCGGCTGAGTGCGTCCGGCGCGGCCTTGTCGCTGTCGTAAAGAATCCTGCGCGGTTGAAGTTACCACCAATTT
>JACRNW010000013.1 GCA_016214745.1 Candidatus Falkowiibacteriota bacterium
AAACCGCGAAGGGCTTCGCGGTCTGGCGTGCACTAGTTCTCCTCCTCGTCGGTCGGTCTTCGCAGAAGCCAGTACGAGAAAAGTCCGAAAGTCAAGATTGTCGGCGGAATGATCAGGATGTAGAAAGCGAGGATGGCCAAGATGGCGAATGGCAAAGCAATCCAGTGCGGAAGTTTTTCGAAGTTGTTTGTCGGCACCAAGTAGAGAATGATGAAGAGCGCCACGACGAGAGCCAGGATGCCCGTAACGGTGGAAACGATTCCGCCGATTTCCACGGCTTCGGGAAACCCGAGCATCCAAAGTGCGAGCGCGGTCGCCGAGCCGTAGAGCGCGGCGAGCGCAAGCGCGGCGAGCAGAGTGAGCGCGTTCGTTTTCCAATCAGACGAGTGGCGCATGTTCCACCTCCTCCAGCTTCGTCCCTCGCGGGTGAAAGTACCCTCGTCCGCCGTCGGCAAGAGAAAAAGTGAAAGTCTCGCCTACGGTTTTTTGGATCGAGAGATTCTTGCTGTAGGGAACCTCAGTGTCGGGCAGATGTTTCCATGAGCCCTGCGATAATTTGCCCTCAAAACGCCGGGCGTGGTTGGAAAGGAAAAGGACAACGCTGTCGCCTCGTACCTCCGTTTTGGCGACGATTCCGCGATAAGCGAAACCGCTTTTTTCGTGAGCCCGGAAAACCCGGCCCACGAGATCACCTCTCGCCGCGAGTTCTCCGAGTGTCATTGGTTCCTCCTTTGCCAAAAGGCCCTCGATCAATATATTTAAATCTAAATTTTTAAAAAAGTCAAAAGATCGCGCCCGCCGCCCCGCTTTATGATACAATGAAAGAACTGTTACTTTTTAAATTTTAAAACGTAGATAAGGATAGAAGCTTCTTTTTAATTCCGGAATTTTATGGATTTAGTCCAAGAAAAACAAATTGTGAAGGCCTGCCAAGCCGGAAACTTTGAGGGCATAGGCCTCCTTTACGAAGCGTATGTTAAAAAAATATACAGCTTTGTCTATTACAAAACCTATCACAAGGAAACGGCCGAAGACATCGTGTCAGATGTTTTTATGAAAGCCTTGGAAAATATCGGCTCTTACAAATCCGGCCGCGGGAGTTTTTCCGCCTGGCTTTATGGCATCGCCCGCCACTCTGTGGTTGATCATTTTCGCGCCGCCCGGCCGAGCATTAATATTGAAGATGTTTGGGATCTCTCCGATGATCAAAATTTAGAAATTGATTTGGACACGCGGCAAAAACTTTTGGCAGTCAAAAAATATCTGGCGAAATTCAAGCCGGCGCACCGCGAGATTATTATGATGCGCCTTTGGGGAGAAATGTCTTATCGGGAAATTTCCGAAATTGCCGGACTTTCCGAGGCAAATTGTAAAATGATTTTTTCCCGGGAGATGGGAAAGCTCAGGGCGGAAATGGGAGCGGCCACGTTTTTACTTTTTATGTTTTTAAATCTTTAATCTAATAAACATATGCCCCGTTAGAAGTTCTTGACGAAAAATTTTCTTCAGAATTTTTCTATTGATAGGAACGGGGTCTATTAAAGAAGAAGTTTGCCACTCGGATTAAATTTTCCGAGAAAAACAAACTTCTAACGGGGTATGGAAAAAATAATTCAAGAAATTTTGGACGAATTATTTATCATTGATCCAGGTTTGAAAAAATATCAGAAAGAACTGGAGGCCGCTATGGCTAAAATGATTGCCAATAAACCCGAAGAAAAATTCAACGAGAGTTTTAAGGAAGAGTTAAAAATGAAATTGCTCGCACGGGCCGAGGAATTGGAAAAGGCAGGAAGGGCTCGGCCGTCGCTTTGGAGAAGTTTAAAATTTTGGCGGGGGATGGCCTTCGCCGCTGCCACAATCGTTTTGGCCGTAATTTTAGTCGTGCCGGCAGTACAAAACGGCTGGATTGGCATGCCGGAATTTGGAGCAGGAAATCCTTTGGCAAATTTTTCCGGAGGAATTAAAGTTCAAGAAGCGGGCGTTCGGGCTTTTGGCGATCTTGGAGCAACAAGTGCGCCGTTGACCGAAGAAGATCTCGCGCGCGCCACTTCGTCTTATCTTCCGGAAGAAAATGCCGCTCCGGCTGCGCCGCTCGGCTCCACACCGCAAACAATGTCCTCAACTTCTCGCGATGCGGCTTTGGGTCGCGAAGTTTTGGGACTGGGCGGAGGCGGGGGAACGAATGCGTCCGCGCCGGATATAAAAATGATGCCGCCGCAATACGCGACAAAATATAGTTATGTTTACGTCGGCGAAGATTTTTCTTTGCCCGAAGTAAGTGAGGTCGCGGTGTTGAAGCGTGTCAAAAATTATGGCAGTGAAAAATTAAATTCAATTTTAGACAAAATCAGCTTTGGACTTTTTGACGCCAGCAAATTGAGTAATGTTAAAGTCCAAACCCTCTCGCTCGTCGAAGACCGGGACGGGGGGTATATTGTTGATTTCAATCCTTATGAAGGAATAGTTTCAATATATGAAAATTGGCAAAGAATTACGCCGATAAATTATGAAGCCTTGCCGCGCCTCAGCCAATCGGATGTGCCGTCTGACGAAAAATTAATTGAGACGGCAAATGGATTTCTCTCTCGCTACGGAATTGACCGGGGAAATTATGGCACGCCAAAAATAAGCCAAAGTTGGAAATTGGGCTATGCCGGAGTCCGGGCCGAAGACATTTGGATTCCAGACACCATGACAGTTTTGTATCCCTTACTTGTAAATGGAAAAGAAGTTTGGGAGCAGGGCGGCTACAGTCAGGCCGGATTTTCCGTGAATGTTAATATCAGAACCATGAAAGTCACGAGCCTTTATGGACTGCAAACGCAAAATTATCAAAGTTCAAATTACGCCATGGAAACCAATAAAGAACGGGTGATGAAGTTTGCTTTGCAAGGCGATCTTTGGTCGCAGGGAGATTTTCCGGTTGAAAGTTTTCAGGTGAAAGAAGCAGAAGTGAAACTCGGCACGCCGGAAATTCAGTATATGAGATATTGGAAATATGACGGCAATCAGAGCATTGAGCTTCTTGTTCCGGCCTTGGTGTTTCCGGTTTTGGAAACAACTCCGGCCGACGGGTCGTTCTACAAATCCGCGGTGGTGATCCCTCTCGCGAAAGAAATTTTGGATGCCGCCGAGGCGAACAACACGGTTACTCCGCCCACGATTTTGAAAAGCGAACCGACGATAGAACCGGCGCCGGCGGTAAGGGAGACGCAATAAAAGAAGTTTAGAATAAAAAACCCGCTGATGAAGCGGGTTTTTTGTTTTGACTTTCAGGCGATTTTGGGGGGATAATTGAGGAAAGATAAATTAGTTTTTTTGTTTACGAAGCGAGAAAAATCAGTTGTTGCGAAATTTGCAACAAGTTGCCACCGGCAGGAAGATCGGAGGATAAATTTGTATATTTAAACTTAGTTTATATGTTCCGACCGAATATAAACTAAGTATCAAGATAGTTTATATTCAAATGTGCAAAAAATGTACGTTGCAAAGGTGAATGTCGGGAAAATCCAACTATTCGGAAATTCCGGATAACCGCAACTGGCGGAGGGGCGAGCGCTTCAGTTAGTTCCATTTTGGAACATACAACCTCTGTCTGGTATAGTTATCCACAGATAAACTCTTGTGTCCAGAATAAATAGTCGGGTATAATATAGATGTATGGAAAACACAATAACCAAAAGACAAAGAGAACTTCTAGAAATTATTTATCAGTATATTAAAGATACCGGTTACCCGCCGACATTTGAAGAAATGAGAGAAAGACTGAACGTTTCCTCCAATCAATCAGTAGTTGATCTGTTGGAGAAATTAAATTCCGGTTGTTTTATCCAAAAAAAAGAAGCTGGCGCCAGGAATATTGCGATCCTTCCATTGGGATATTCAGCACTCGGTCAGCCAGTGCTCGTCGCTTTCCGCGGCGTCACAAGTGCTGGCGCACCAATCGAAGCGATAGAAATCGCCGGCAATTGGCAAGCAATGCCCTCGCTTGTAGATAAAATTGAAAAACTTCAAGATGAAGTTTTTTTGTTAAAAATTTCTGGCGATTCAATGATTAACGCCGGCATTGACGACGGCGACGTAGTACTCGTAAAAAGCCAAAAAGAATTTGTTTCAGGTGAGGTTGTCTTAGCCCAGATAGGAAGCGATTCGACCGTGAAACGTTTTATGTCTGAAGACAAGCCGCCGTACGTTTATTTAAAACCGGAAAATCCAAAATATAAAAACATTTTATTTTCAGACGATGCAGAATTAAAAGGCAAGGTTATTTCCGTTTTAAAAAATGGATATTGGAAATCAATCAAATAAAAATTTATGCCAACAAAAAAAGTTAACAAAGTTAAAGAAGTATTAGACAAAATTTTTCGCGATACTGATGCAGCCTACGGTCTGAAAGAGTTTGAAAATATAAATTTTGATGACGCCCTGGATATCACCGAGGAGGAGAAAGGAAAATTTTATATTAAGGATATAAAGTCCGGCAATTTAAGAGTTGTTTTTGACGAAGAAAAACAAAAGGGCAGACCCGAGGAAATTATCCGCCAGCTTTGGGTTTATAAACTTAATAAACAATATCAGTATCCACTTGATCGGTTGGATATTGAAAAGAGCATCCATTTCGGCCGCGAGATTCATGCCAAGGCCGCGGATATTATTATTTATAAAAAAGACAAAATCACGCCGTACATAATTGTTGAGGTAAAAAGTCCGACCGAGAAAAAAGGCATTGATCAATTAAAAAGCTATCTCTCGGCCGAGGGTGCGGAAATCGGATTTTGGTCTAATGGGAAAAATCATATTATTCTTTATCGTCCTTATCCAAAGGAATTTGATGACACGCTGCCGGATTTGCCTATGGCGAGCCAAACAATTGATGATCTGCTGGAAGCAAAAAAGACACTGCTTGATTACACAACCACCAAAGCCGATTTAAAACAAATCGTTGAATCAATGGAAGAGTTAGTTTTGGCGAACGCGGGCATCGATGTCTTCGTGGAAGTTTTTAAATTGATTTATGCCAAACTCTACGACGAAAACGAAGCTCGGATCAACCGATCTGACCAAGAAATTTACTTTAGAAAATATAAAGATCCAGCCAAAACTTACGCAGTTATCAACGATCTTTTTAAAAACGCCATGAAAAAATGGCCGGGTACTTTTTACGAACAAGAAAATATCAATCTTTCGCCAGAGCACCTTTCAATTGTTGTTGGCGAACTGGAAAAGGCGCGGCTCTTCGGTTCTGATTTATCAATTATTGATGAAGCGTTTGAACATTTGATTCCGGAAGTCGCCAAAGGAAAGAAAGGGCAATATTTTACGCCGCGGCATGTTATTGCCATGGCTGTAAAAATGTTAAATCCTCAAAAAAATGAAAATGTTATTGATCCGGCCGCCGGTTCCGGAGGATTTTTAATCAGTGCGATGTATTGGATAAGAGATAAATATTTGAACGGTAAAAATGAGGCAATGCAGGAATACGCGAAAGAGCATGTTTGGGGTTTGGATTTTGCCGAGGAAATTTCAAAAGTTTCTCGCGCCTTGATGCTCATCGCCGGAGATGGGCGGTCGCATATGTTTAAACTTAATACTCTTGATCCGCGCGAATGGCAAGGTGAAGATTCCTTGCTTTTGGACGCGAGGGCAAAATTAAAAACCAAACTTTTAGATCTTGGCAATTCGGCCGACAACGCGGACAATCAAAAAACTTTTCATTATTTTAATTTTGATGTGCTTCTCACCAATCCGCCTTTTGCCGGGGAAATAAAAGATTCGGGAATTTTGCGGCAATATTTTTTTGGAAAAAAGAAAGGAAAGTTGGTAAATAATATTGAGCGGCACATTTTGTTTATTGAGCGAACGCTGGACATGTTGCGACCCGGCGGCCGTATGGCGATTGTTTTGCCGCAAGGAGTTTTGAATAATACAAATATGGAATACGTGCGCCAATATCTTTTTGATAAGGCGCGGATTTTGGCGGTCGTCGGTTTGCACGGCAACACTTTCAAGCCGCACACCGGAACGAAAACGAGCGTCTTATTTTTGCAAAAGTTTGACAAAGATGAAAAGTCGCCGAAAGATTACCCAATCTTTATGGCGGTTTCCAAAAAAGCGGGCAAAGATAATTCCGGAGATTATATTTATAAAAAAGACGCCGCGGGCGGTTTTGTCCACGACGCCAAGGGGCGAAAAGTTTTAGATCACGATCTCGACGAAATTGCCGAGGCGTTTATAAAATTTGCGAAAGAACAGAAGTTTAAGTTTACGTAAAAATATGTTTGGCCAAACAGTAAAAGAAATCAGAAACACTATTTACGTTTTTATTGATGCCTCAAATCTTTGGGAAGCACAGAAGTCAAAAGGCAGATTTTTTGACTACGCAAAATTAAGAGCATTTATTAAAGAAAAATTTGGAGGGTCGTTAATAGAGGTTTTTTACTACACCGCTTATCCGGCTGACGGAACGCGAGATTATAGTATAGATGGTAAACATAAATTTTTTACTTTTCTAAAAAAGGGGTTGGGTTTTATTGTAAGGAAAAAGGAATTGAAACGGATTCCCGTAATTACTGAGGCCGGACAGTCCATAGAAGAAAAAGGAAATATGGATGTAGAGATGACAATTGACGCAATGTACCATTTTAAAAAATACGACACGGCAGTTTTCTTTACTGGTGACTCTGATTTTTTGGCGTTGGTCACCCACTTAAGAAACGGTGGTAAAAAGGTATATATTTTTTCCTCAAAAAATAATATATCTGAAGAATTACGGACCGGGGGAGATGGTTACTTTGATGTGCTTCTTTTGAGGGAAGATGTATGGGGGAGAGAATTAAAACATAGACCAAAATAAAAGCAACCCTCCGCGAGGAGGGTTGCCCTTGGATGTAATACCCTTTCAGTCTATGGTAAACTGAAAGACATTATCAGTATATGGTCGCTTGTATAAAAAGTCAAGGGCGGGTTATCCACACAAAAGATCAGGTAAAATTTATTTTAGTAAGTCATTTATGGAAAAAAAGAAAACCGTCAATGAGTTGATTAAAGAGAGCGGTATAATAACTCATTATAAAACTGTAAATAAACTAAAAACTCTGGGGTGGGAAGTGTTTGTTAGCCCATATTATTTTGATGTCATTTCCGACACAGTAAAAGAGATAGATATAATTGCAGAGAAACCTTTTTACTCAGTCTCCGATGCGGCTTATAGTTCTAAAGTACAAATTAACGTGCAGCTTTTTTTAGAGTGTAAATATATAAAAAATGAGATAGGCCTTTGGTTTGATAATATAAATAGAGATAATGTTGTTTCTAAATTAGAGAAAATAACAAATTTACCCCTTGTATATGGATCGAGAAGTCAGGGTTTTTCGCCTGACAAATTCCATTATTTCAGATATAACAAAACTGTTAAACTTTTTACTCCCGATACTAATAAAGAAGACATAATTTATAAAGCAATAACCCAATGCCTCAATGCTCAAACATATCATCAAGACAAGGGTCGAACTTTACATTTTCATTTTAGCGGGCGTGACGGAACAATTAATAACATTATTAGGTATCCGATGATTGTTTGCGATAAATTTGATAAATTGCAAGAGATAGAGTTGTCTAACGGCGGTGATATTTATAAAACGAAGCCGATCGAAAATATCTTTGCGCTAGAAACTAATTATTCGGCCGAGAATACGGGTTTTGAATATTCTTTGATTGATGTAGTCGATTTTAACTATCTTGAAAAATTTTTAGATGAGTTAGGGCAAGAGGCGAAAGATCTGGTTGGCGCATACGTGTTTAAAGGGCGCAGATGATTTGTTTTATGTATAAAATTACTCTCGATACTAATTGTTTAATTGATATTGAAGAAAGACGTACTGGTTACGAGAATATTTTAGAAATTTATAATCTTCATAGAAACAAAAAAATACAAATTGCCGTGGTTGCATCGTCGGCAGTTGATAAAAAAATTAGTAAGCGGCCGATTACTAATTTCATGGAGTTCCGCGTTTGGTTAAAAAATATAGGGTTTGAGGACATCGAGTTCTTGTGTCCTATTTGTTACACAAATATTAGTTTTATGGATTATTCTGTACTTTCTGGGCCAGAATTGGAAAAACTAGATCATGAAATTCATGCCGTACTTTTTCCAAAATTGCCCTTCGAGGGCCCAAGCCCTGAAATACGTGCCAAATGGGTAAATGCAAAAAATGATGTACTTATAATGTGGGCGCACATTTGGAATAAAAGAGATTTTTTTATCACAAGGGATGGGAATTTTTTAAAAAATAGCAAAAGGGAACCATTGGAGGAGTTGGGCGCAAAATGTATTTTAACGCCAGAGCAGTTTTTAGAAAGAATAGGAAATTTATGATTACTTATTCAATAATCAAAAAATCACAACTCGAAGGTGCGCGGCGGCGAGGCATCCGTAATTAGTGTCGTCTAAATTTTATATGGAAGATAAACAAAAAATAAAAACTTGCGTAATGGGCGACTTAGAATTGTGGAATTTCTTGTATAAAAAATTATTGAAAATTAAAAAATTTGTCTTTGCTTATGATAAGGTGATAACCAACATTGAGCTTAATAAGTATCGTTACGACGAGGCTTTTCAATTAATTTTGGACAGTTTTTCTAGAACTATGGCTGTTGAGTTAGCATTGTTTTTTGATAGGAGAAAGGACGTCTGCTCGTTATACACTTTTGAAAAATTAGATAGGAAAGAAATTACTAAAATTTGTAATGAGGCTGAATCATTTATTTTGATGAGACATACCGAAGTTGGTCATTTATCTAAATATATAAACCACGGAAATGATTTTGTTTTTTATACAAAAACGGGTATTTTAAAAATAAAAGAAATACTTGATAGTTTAGATGTTCTCTTACAAAACGTAAACAAAATTTATAATTTTAATAAATATTATAATGGTGAAACGTTTGAGGAAATAGAAAAATCGTTTGAATATTTGTTCAATGATCTACTGGGTATGAAGGTTAAATAAAGTATGGTCCACTTAATTATCCAAAAATCTCAACTCGAAGGTGCGCGGCGGCTGGATGCGGAATATTATCAGCCGGAGTATTTGGATTGGTTGGGGCATTTAGAAAAATTTGAGCCGAAAGAATTAAAATTGCTTACTGAAAAAATTGACGTTGGTTTTGTGTCCTCCATGAAAAATGAATTTAGAGACGAGGGTGTTCCCTTATTGAGAACTCAAAACGTTAAAGAATTTTATATAGACCTCGATGCCGATATAGTTTATATTGATGAGGAATTTCATAAAAAATTAAAGAAGTCTCAAATTTTTCCAGGGCTTGTTTTGCTTGCAAGAAGTGGCACTATTGGTGATGCGTGCATGGTGCCAGAAGACTTCCCCACAGCTAATTCCGCCGACATTATTTTAATAAAAACAAAAAAGGAGTTAATTCCAGAATATCTAACTGCATTTCTAAATTCTAGGTATGGGAGATTTCAGATTGATCGCGCTTCAAGTGGCGGTCTACAGGGGCACATGAATTTATTTAGTTTAGAGAAACTTTTAGTGCCACTCGTAAAATATAATCTTCAGGAAGAAATAAAAAAAATAGTACAAAATGGTTTGGCAGGATTTAATGATTCTAAATCCTTCTACTCCCAAGCCGAGAATTTGCTTTTGGAAGAGTTGGGGTTGAAAAATTTTGAGCAAGACGGCGGCGGATTATTTAATGTGGTAAATTTATCCGACGTGAAAACCGCCAAACGTTGCGATGCGGAATATTTTCAGCCGAAATGTGGTAGGTTAATTTCAAAAATTAGAAAACAAAATACAAAATTATTAAGTGATGTTATAGAAAATGTGCCAGCGAAATTTAATGCGGCCGCACAACCGGATAAAAATTTTAAATACGTAGAGCTCGCCGATATTAACGCGTCGGTCGGCACAATCGACGGATTTTCCGAGATAGCGGGTAAAGAAGCTCCGAGCCGCGCAAAAAGAGTTTTAAAACCTGGCGATGTTATTGTTTCAAGCGTTGAGGGTTCTCTGGGAAAAGTAGCGCTCGTTGATAAAGAACAAGAAGGATATTTGGCGTCAACGGGTTTTTTCCAATTTAGAAGTAAGGAAATTTTGCCGGAGGTTTTACTGGTTTTAGCAAGAAGTTTAATTTTCCAAATGCAGTTAGAAAAAATGTGTGCAGGGACAATTTTGACCGCCGTGCCAAAAGAAGCAGTGAATAATGTCGTCGTGCCAATTCTGCCCAAACCCACCCAACAAAAAATCGCCGATCTCGTCCGTGCTTCGCATTCGGCGCGCAAAAAGGCAAAAGGATTGTTGGAAGAAGCAAAGAAAAAAGTTGAGGAGATGATTGATAAAAAATAAATAATTTTTTATATTATGATTGGAAAACTTAAAAAAGTTCCCCTAAGAGAAATTTGGCGCGATGAAGCTAGGGATTTTACCGCTTGGCTTTCTGAAAATATTGATACTCTTAATGAAGCTTTAGAAATAAATTTTTCTATAATTGAAAAAGAAAAAGCTGTCGGTGATTTTTCCCTTGATTTAATCGCCGAAGATGCAGATGGACAGATTACTATCATTGAAAACCAGCTTGAAAAAACAGACCATGACCATTTGGGTAAGGTTATCACATATTTATCTAATTTAGATGCTAAAACCGCTATTTGGATAACAAGTAAACCGCGAGATGAGCATATTAAGGCGATAAACTGGTTAAATGAATATACTCCGGATGATATTTCATTTTTTTTAATTAAAGTTGAGGCCGTTCGCATTGGGGATTCGGCGCCCGCGCCGTTATTTTCAATTGTTGCCGAGCCGACTGAAATATCAAAAGAAGTCGGTAAGGAAAAGAAAGAATATGCGGAGAGACATCATCTACGAAAAGAGTTTTGGACTAGTTTATTAGAAAAAGCAAAATTAAAAACTAAACTGCATTCAAATGTTTCACCATGCATTTATCATTGGATAGGCGCGGGTGCAGGTAAAAGTGGCGTTAGTTATAATTATGTTGTGACTAACGACTATGTTTCGAGCGAAGTATATTTAGATCGAGGCAAGGATCACCCGACATTAAATAAAGAAAGATTTGATGAGCTATATAAACATAGAGCAGAAATTGAAAAAATATTTGGCGGCCAGTTATCCTGGGAACGCTTAGATAAAAAAAGAGCTTCGCGTGTCGTCCTTAGGTATAAGGGGTTTGGTTTAAAAAATAAAGAGACATGGAACGAAGCACAGGAAAAAATGATTGATTCAATGGTTAGAATAGAAAAGGCGTTTAAACCATATATTGAAAAATTAAAATAATGAACAGACAGTTTATTAGTTATGAAAAAAATATTTTATTCCACAATTTTTTCCGCTGCGGTTTTGGGTTTGGCCGGTTGCGCGAGCCGGGATATTAATATTATTCCTCCGCCGGTAAATGTGGCGGCGGAAAATGAGGCGGTAAATGAACCGGCAAAATCCCCCTCGAATCCCCCCTTGGAAAGTGGGGAGAGCGCGAATACAAACACAAATACAAAAACAGAAACAGAAACAGAACCGAGCGCGGATCTGTTTTTGGTTTCAAGCGTGGTGGACGGCGACACGGTGAAAGTGAATATTGATGGAACAGTGGAAACTTTGCGCTTGATTGGCATTGATACGCCGGAAACTGTTGACCCGAGAAAACCGGTGCAATGTTTTGGAGTGGAGGCCTCAAATAAAGCCAAGGAGTTATTAACCGGCGCGAAAGTTCGTTTGGAAGCGGACCCGACTCAGGGAGAAAGTGATGTTTATGGCCGACTTTTGCGATATGTTTTTCTGGATGACGGCACGAATTTTAATAAATTAATGATTGAACAAGGTTACGCCTTTGAGTATACTTATAATACGCCTTACAAATATCAAACGGAATTCAAGCAGGCGGAAACTTACGCCAGAGAAAATAAACTCGGTCTTTGGGCCGACGACACTTGCGCCGGAGTGGCTGATCCAGTTTCCGCGGACACAAACACAAATACCAACACGAGTATCGGCGCGCCGGAAGGTTGCGTGATAAAAGGAAATATCAGCACGGAAAAAATTTATCATCTGCCGGGTTGCGGCAGTTATGATAAGACAGTTATTGATGAATCGGCTGGCGAGCGGTGGTTTTGCACTGAAGAGGAAGCCGTGGCCGCCGGTTGGCGAAAAGCATTAAATTGTCCATAAATAATTTTAAGCGAAAATTTATCCACAGTTATAATTTGACAGCCCCTTTTAGTGTGGTATAATAATACCACACTTTAAATATCTAACATCAATTTTATGAAAAATGAAAATTTAAAAAAATTCGGCGAACTTTTGAAATATTTAAGAATGAAAAAAAATTTTAGTCTGCGGGACATTTGCAAAAAAATTAATTATGATCCCAGCAATTGGAGTAAAATTGAGCGGGGCCTGATTTCGCCGCCAAGCGATAAAGAGACCCTGTCGCAATGGGCCAAAGTTCTCTTAATTAAAAACGGCAGCGCAGAATATTATAATTTTATTGATCTCGCCAACATCGCCCAAGGTATTATTCCGGATTATATTATGCAGGAAGCGGATTTGGTAAAAGCTCTGCCGGCTTTTTTCCGAACGGTCAGAAATGAAAAGCCGACTAAAAAAGAAATTGATGATTTGATTAGTTTAATTAAAAATAATTGAGGGGGGATGCAAATACCATTTTTTAATAATGATGAGTTAAAACGGAAAGCTCAAGAATTCAGGAATAAATATTGGGGTGATGCCGTGCCCGTTGATATTGAGCAAATTATTGAGTTTAAATTACGCATTGGCATAATCCCCGTGCCGAATTTATATAAACAATGCAACGCCGACGCGCTCATCTCTTCGGATTGGCAGACAATTTACGTGGACAACGACAATTATTTGGATGACAAATGCTACAATCGGCTGCGCTTTTCTTTGGCCCACGAAATTGGTCATTTTGTTTTGCATCAAGAGCTTTATACTTCTTTTGATATTAAAAGTATTGAGGATTTTTACGAGGTTATAGAGCAGATCGGTAGGGAGTATGGCATTATTGAGGGCCATGCGAACCGTTTTGCCAATTTTCTTTTAGTACCAAGAGATCGATTGGCGGCTGAAAAAGAAAAGATAGAGCGAGAGTATTTGGCAAAATACCCGGAGGTAAGTAAGATTGACAGTGCGACCCTTAATTCCTATGTCGCGATACCTTTGGCAAAAATTTTTAACGTGTCAGAGGAGGCGATGGAGTTAAGTTTGAAGGATTAATTTTTCATGGACATATTTTTAAAATTTAATTTATTTTTATGAAAAAATCTCTCTTAATTCTCGTTTTAATCCTCCTCGCCCTCGCAATCGCCGGCGGGACATTTTGGTATTTAAAAACGCAAAGCAACACAGTTGGGAATAATTTAGCCGGAGTGAATGACAATCGCGCGGCGGGTGGAAATAATTTGAACCAAAATATTTTGCCGAGTGGCGGGAATGTTTTTGCCAATGATAATTTTTCTTTAACTTATCCGGTTGGTTGGCGCTCGGTTCCGGCCATGACTGGAGTGTCCGCGATGATTGTCAAAGGAAATGAAAACATTACTGATCCCGAAGCGAAGAAAATGAATTTCCAGAGTTATTTGGCCGTTTCTTACGACTCCTCGGAAGGAAAAACAAAAGACGAGGTCGTGGAATATTTGAAAACCGAATTGCGGTCGGCGATTCCCGAGGCGGTTTTTTCTCAAGAGAAATTTTTAACAATAAACCAGCGCGACGCCTACGCCATGGAAATGACTTTTCGCCAAAGCGGCATTGATTTTCATGTGCTCATGATTGCCGTCTGGGGAAAGGGAAATGATCTTTGGATTCTTTCGTACAACACTTTGGATAGTTTGTGGCAAGGATACACTTCCGATTTTGAAAAAATGACTCAGTCGTTTATCGTGAAATAACATAATCCAAAATTATGAATAAAATTTTAATCGTTCTCGTCGTAGTTTTACTTTTAGCTGCTGGCGGAATTTTCGTTTGGCAGAATTTTTCCGGCCAAACGAATGCTCCGGCAACAAATGAGCCAGTGGCTTGTACAATGGAAGCCAAAATTTGTCCGGACGGAAGTTCTGTCGGGCGAACCGGGCCGAAGTGCGAATTTAGTCCGTGTCCCTTGCCGTCCGATTGGAAAACTTCAAACGAAGGCGGAGTAGAATTTAAATATCCCGAAACTTTGACGACAAAATATATTGACACTCAAGAATGGCCGCCGAAAGTGACAGTGGCGACGGGAGAATTTACTTGCGCGGAAACTCCGTTGACGAGCAGTTTGCCGGAGCGAGTGACGCGGCGGACGGTGGACAGCCGAGTTTATTGCATGGAAGAAATAATTGGCGCGGCCGCCGGTTCCACTTACATTGAGTACACTTACACCACCGCGCGAGACGGAAAACTTATCGCTATAAAATTTACTCTGCGCTATCCGCAATGTTTGAATTATGATAATCCAAAACAGAGCGAGTGCCTGGCGGAGCGGGAAACGTTCGATATGGATGGCGTGGTGGACCGGATTGCGGCGACGGTGGAATTGAAGTAACGAGTAACGAGTAATTGGTAATTGGAGATTTAAAAAGCGACCCGACGGTTGCTTTTTTTGTTTAATAAATTTTTTGTGGTAAAATTATGTAACATCACTCCCTCGCCCCTTTGGGGAGAGGGTTGGCCTGCCCGCAACGCCAGCGCTAGCGTGGCAGGCGGGGGTGAGGGGAAGAATTAATTTTTAAATTCAGAAAAATCTATGCCCCGTTAGAAGCCTATGTGGTATGTTTATCTTCTTAAAAGCAAGAAAACAGAAAGATGGTACACAGGTTCTACTTGTGATTTGAGAAAAAGAATTTTAAGCCATAATACAAATAAAAATAAGGCAACTAAATTTGGGGCACCATGGAAACTAATTTATTGTGAAATTTCTTTAAATAAACAAGACGCCCGTGCACGAGAAAGATATCTTAAGTCCGGTGTGGGAAAACGTTATCTCAATAACCGCTTAAAATTCTTTTTTGCCAAGGGCTTCTAACGGGGTATGTTTAACCTTTTTAAGGGAGGGAAGAAAGGTCGGCTCTTTAACAATCCCGCCAGAGGCGGGGAAGGAGAAAAGAAGATGAAGAAGGGAATCGTTTTTGTAGCGGTGATCGTTGGCGCGTTGGTTTTGGTCGGTTGGGGTTGCGGACAAAGATCCGCGGCGCCCGCTGATTCAAACTCGGACACAAACGAGGTGTCCGAGACTTCCTCAGACAACACGCCAGAAGTCACGTCCGACACGACCGGCGAAGTTCCGGCCGGCTGGACAGAGTACAGGAACGAGCGACTCGGGTTTTCGTTCCAGTATCCGGAAACTTGGAACTTGCGAGTGGTTGAAAGTTCCCCGTTCGATTGGAGCGGAAACCACTATGAGTTAGACGAGGTGCAATTGAAAGAAGTCGGCCGTGATGACTATATCGGCGCTTACTCTTTTGCGATCGTCGCTAATCCGTCGCATCTTTCAGCCCGAGAATGGCTGACGGACAACAATCGAGTAGGTGAAGCATTGGAACTCAGCGACGTAGCAGTCAACAGCACGTTGGCGGGCGTTAGGATTAGCGAATCGACTCAAGAAATTAGCTCGCCAGACGATAGAGCGTTTCCTGGCACTCTTGCCTTTAGTAACCCGGGGAAAAATTACGTTTTTTCCCGGACCTTGGACAGGAGCACAACATCTTCACGGACTATGGGACAACACCAGACGCGTTTGAAAACCAGATACTGAGCACAATGACTTTTGAAAGGTAGTGATGAAATGAAAAGAGGACAATTGGGGGTTCTAGTTCTGTGTCTTTGTTTGCCAGAGTGGGTTTTGGCGGACGACCCCTGCGCGCCCTGTAGCGGAAACTGCGGGGAGTCCATCGGTTCTTTGCTTGGTATCGACGCCTTCTCAAATGGCGCACGAGGCAATTGCACTGGTACGGGACGAGGGTTTTACCAGTGTGTGGAGTATGCGAAGAGATTCAACGGAAGAAGCGGCGAACGGTGGGGGAATGCTAATCAGATTTTTAGTCGGGCCGAAAGACTTGACTTGAGATCTTTTCAAAATGGCGAAGCGGAAGCGCCACGACGAGGGGATGCCATTACTTTCCAGGGCGGCCGTTATGGTCACATCGCAATCATTTATGAAGTGGGGAGTAACTTCGTTACGCTCATTGAGCAGAACTGGCACAACATCTCTGGTCGTTTTCGCCGTCTGGACATGACCGTTGAGGGTGGGAGGTACACTGTTGTAAGCGACAGTAGAAATTACACCGTTGAAGGTTGGTTACGTCCGGCTGCTGACCCCACACTCACCGACGACGATGGCGACGGATTTTCTGAATCTGAAGGCGACTGCGACGATGCGAACGCGGATGTTTACCCCGGCGCAGCGGAACTTTGCGATGGTGCTGATGAAGATTGCGATGGCGAAACAGACGAAACTTGGCCAGAACTTGATTCAGTATGCACGGTTCGGCTGACACCGTACTGTGATCGTATTGGTACTTGGATTTGTGAGCCGTTCCATCGTGGAACGGTTTGCGGCGCCGACTACACAATCTATCCCGAAGCCTGCAACAGCATTGATGACGATTGCGACGGCGAAACAGACGAAGACTGGCGAACGGGGTCATTGGCAGATCTTGGCGAACCGTGCGAAATGGGTTTTGGCGAATGCCGCGCGAGTGGCATTTGGGAGTGCGAACCCCTGGAACGCGGCACCACTGTCTGCAACGCCGTGCCTGCTTCTGGTACGCCCGAGACTTGCGACAACCTGGATAACGACTGCGACACAGAAACCGACGAAGACTGGCCAGAACTTGGCTCGGCCTGCGGGATTTTTCCTTGTGATGGAACATATGTCTGCTCCCTGGGTGGTTCTGGCTCATACTGCAACAGCAGTCCGGGTATGCCGGAAGTCTGTGACGGCCTGGACAACGACTGCGATGGTGAAACTGACGAAACCCCGGCGGAACTCGCCTGTGCTGACACGAACGACTGCACAGAAGATGTCTGTCTTTTCGGTCTTTGCCAAAACGTAGCGCGCGACCGCGACGGCGACACCTACGCGGACGATCTTTGCGGCGGCAGTGACTGCAACGACTTGAACCCCGCGGTTTGGGAGTACGCTTTCGTTGATTCGCGGCTGACAAATTCGGTTGGCGATTCCAATATCCCGGCCGTGGCGTGGGCAGGAACCGAGCTTGGCGTTGCTTGGGAAGATTGGCGAGCGGGCATTCCCAACGCGGAGATCTACTTTGCCCGGGCAAACACTTCGCTTGTGAGAATTGGCGATGAAGTCAGAGTGACGAATGCCTCATGGGGATCGCGCGAGCCGTCTTTGGTCTGGACATCTTTGGAATACGGCGTGGCCTGGTACGACAGCCGACGCGACATGAGCCGTCCCGAAATCTATTTTACTCGTCTTGACGCTGCGGGTTTGGAAATCGGCGACGATGTTCAGTTGACAGACCACTTTGCTCTTTCCGGCGCGAGCTACGCTCTGTCGTTTGTCTGGATGGGAAGTGAGTACGGCATCGCCTTTTTGGACAGTCGAGTCAGTCCCATGGATATCTATTTCATTCGACTCAATTCGAGTGGAACAGCAATTGCTCCCGAAGCGCCGATTATCAGTGATGGCGGAACGGAGAATGTTCCAACTCTTGTTTGGACAGGAACCCAATACGGTTTGGCATACACCGTTTCATTCGACGGCTTTCAGCAAATCCTCTTCGCGCGGGCTGATTCCTTTGGTGCAAGAATTGGCGGCGTCACAACAGTTGCCGCGTTTGATTCGCTGGGGAGATTGTATGCCGAGACAGTTGACCTTGTCTGGCGAGGTTCGGAATTCGCTTTGCTTTGGACCAAGAACATGGCCAGCGGAGCGAGAGAAGTCTACTTCCGGAGGATAGACGCGGCTGGCGTGCCACTTGCTCCCGAAGTTCTGATTGCGAGTAGTCCGGACATCATCTACCGTGTCGCCCTCACTTGGAACGGGAGTGAATACGGGGCCACTTGGGAGGAAAGTTCGAGTTTGTTGGCGAACGCCTACTTTGTTCGTCTGGACGAAGATGGTGCAATACTTGGAACGGAAATTCAAATCGCAAACGCTGCAAGAGTCTGGGAAAAAGTGGTAGTGATCTGGACGAGGCATGAATACATCTTTGCCTGGTCCGACAACCGTGACGGCGACTGGGAAATCTATCTTGGCCGCATAGGTTGCGGCTGGTAGGCTGGCAGGAAAGAGCTGAAACAAAAACCGTTTCTCGTTGAGGGAGGAGAGACGGTTTTTTTATTTATTTTATTTTGACTCAATGTCGATTTTTTGAGATAATTCATTTAAGATAATTTAACTTTTTTACTATGAATTACCCAGAAATTCTCCAAATTACCTCAATTGCGCTTGAAGGATTGGTCGCCCTTATCTCGGCTGTGGCGGCGTTTCGCGGACGTTCGTATATGTACGGTCTGGCGTTTACTTTCGCGATTTATGTTTTTTACGATCTCACAAAACTCTACGGCTGGGGCGTGCCCCAAAACGCGCTTTCTGTAATTTTTTTGGTCGCGACTCTTTCAGCTCTCGCCTCGGTCTGGCGGATTTCAAAGAGAAGATAAGTAGAATAAAAAATAATTTTTGATAAATTTATGCCAGAAAATTTGACGCCGCAGACTAAAAATTATTGGCTCTCGGCCGCGAGAATTTTTCGTTATGTCTTTGGTATTGGGCTCATTCTTTTCGTCTTAGTCGGCGTGCCGCTTTTGACCAACCAATCACCAGTTTTGATTTTGATGTTTATGTTTACGTTTCCGGTCGCTTTTATTCTTGATCCGATTATTGCCGCCGGAATTTATTTTATGTTCACTTCAAAATTTCGCTGGCGTTTTGACGTGACAATTCTCATTATTCTTGTTTTATGTTTTTATGGCCTTTACGCCCTAGCACATCAAAATGGACAACAGGGGCCGAGCATCAAGGGAGAAGCGGTGCTAAAAGTGACGGTCGTTACGGATAAAAACGAGCCGGTGAAAAATTTGGAAGTTGATGTTGCTGAAACGCCCGGACCGCCGGCTGAGGGAGGTTCCGCGAGCACGGACGACCAGGGCATTGCCGCTTTTTCCATTAAGCCGGGTAAGTACGTCGTTTTTTTCAACAGCGGAAATTTTCCCGCCAATCTGGAATATCCCGAGGATACGCCGACCGTCGAAGTCAGCCGGGACAAATCGGTTGAGCAAAAAATTATTTTGAAAACGAAATAATTTTTCCGAATTAAATTTAATGATTCAAAAGTTAAACAAATATTTTAAACGTCCGCTTGGTTTGATTTTGATTGTTTTTTACAAAGGCGTTTTAGGATTTGTGGAAATTACTCTGGGCGCACTTGCCTTGATTTTCAGTTCCGTGATTCGCCACGCGGCGGGGAGCGATTTTATCCGTGGTTTAATCGCCCGGGAACTCGCCGAAGATCCGCAGGGAATTTTTATAAACTGGCTCGCGGCGCATGATCCGAGCGGCATTTTACAAAAATCAATTTCCTTGGGGCTGGGTCTTGTCATTTTGGGCATGATTGATGTGGCCATTGCCGTCGCCGTCTGGTTTCGCTCCTGGATCGTCCGGGACATCGGCATTATTTTCTTTTCCGGCGTGGCGATTTACGGCATTGCTTCGCTCGCGATTGATTTTTCTTTTTTCAAATTTTTGGCCGTCATTTTAAACATTTCCATTCTTTTTTATTTCTGGCAGATGTTGCCGAAACATTTGGGACCGAGAGGAAAGAAAATAATAATGAGTCCGCCCTCTTGACGATTTTTATTTTGTCTTTTTTGTGGTATAATGGGGAAATAATTATTAATTGTGTAAAAATATGGAAGTTCAAAAAATGAAAGATTTTATGAATCCGACTGAACTTGAAAAAAAACACACGCCGGTCATTGAGCGAGTGGGAACAAGCGGCGAAGTGATGGTTCGCGTCGGGCTCGTGCCACATCCGATGGAAGAGGCGCATCATATTATGTGGATTGAACTTTACCGCAACAAGGAACTCGTGGAACAAAAAAATCTTGAAGTGGGAAAACCAGCCGAGGCGATTTTTGAAATTCCGGATTTGAAACCAGAAGATATTTTGATGGCCCGCGAGGAATGCAATATTCACGGACTTTGGGAGAGCGTTTGAGCGGTTCATGGTTTATAGTTAATAGTTCATAGACTTTTGTAATCTATGAACCGTGAACCAATAACTATTAACTCAATAGTATGGATTTTTTAACCACAGTACCGCTTCTTTGGGGCAGGCCGGCGAATATTTGGTTGGGCATTATTTTGGGCGTGCTTTTAATTTTTCAAATTTATCTTGGCATTATGATGGTCCGAGGCAGAATGAATCTTTTGAAACTTCATAAAATCAACGCCGCGTTTTTATTTATCATTGCTCTCATCCATGCCTACTGGGGTTTGGGAATTTGGTTTTTTAATTTTCAAATTAAATAACTAAATTAGTAATTTTAAATTTATGAAAAAAATTTATTTCATCATTTTTGCCCTTTTAGCGGTGGCGCTCTTGGGTGCGGGTTGTCTGCCGTCATACGGGACGCCGGAAACGAACGCGCCGCAAACCGGCACGCCGGTCATTAATTCCAACACGGAATATTTTCCGCCGACGAATATGAATGTCTCAACTCCGGCTCCCGTGAACACCAACCAGCCGGTGCCGACGACGGTTACAGTGGACATCAGAAATTTTGTTTTTGATCCGGCTAATCTTACCGTCAACGCCGGGACGACCGTGAAATGGGAAAATTACGATTCGGTTGGCCACAAAATTGCGGGAACTGGTTTTGACAGCAACCAATTAAATCAGGGCGATTCGTATTCTTTCACTTTTAATCAAGCCGGAACTTACGATTATCACTGCGCTATTCATCCGTCCATGACCGGCACGATTACGGTGCAATAATTTTATGGCTCAAAAAATGTGGGTTTGCAACAACTGCGGTTTTATTCATTCCGGTGATCAACCGCCGAAAAATTGTCCGCGATGCGGTTCGGAAGCCGGGGAATTTAATTTGATGCCGGTTAAGCCGTCATCCGAGCGCGCCAAAGCTTTGAAGCCGACGGATTATTTGATTATCAACGGTTCAAAACATCGCGCGCACAATACGCGCCTTTTCACGGATATGGTCGCGGAAGTTTTTAAGGAGCAAAAAAAATCGTATCAGGTGATTAATTTGTCCGAATATCGGGTTGATCTTTGTTGGCATTGTTATTCCATGTTTCAAAATCTCTGCCATGACCCCTGCCAAAATCAGGATGATGACATGAAATATTTTTATTCTTTGCTTAAAAAATGCAAGGGATTTATCATTGTCTCGCCGATTAATTGGAACAATATGTCAGCCCTCCTGAAACATTTTCTTGACCGCCTGACGGCGATTCAGAATATGTTTTTGGTAAACGGGACGACGCCAATGCTTGGAAAAACTTGCGGCATAATCATTAACGGCCATGAAGACGGCGCGTATAAAACGGCTTTTGATATTTTGATGTATCTAGAAAATATGGGTTGCGTCTTGGCGCCGTATGGCATCACCTATACGACGCACGGAGCGCAGTACAAGACCGAAGAAGACAAGCCGTATTTTAAGGCGGATAAAAAAACGCGCGAATTTGTCCGGGCTGTGGCCAACAACGTGATTAAATTTTCCGAAATGAAATTTAATTACAAAAAAAATATAATTCCGGCCTGCGAATAATAATTAATTTTTTAAAATATGGTTCAGGATAATCAGGAAAATTTTTCCAAGTGCGGCTGCGAACCGTGTCCGAGTTATAACGCGTGCATGCGCGGGGGCAGCCAGAAACTTTTTTGCGGCAAGGACAAAAGTTCTTGCGAAGTTCCGATGAACGGCTGTATTTGCATGAATTGCTTGGTGCATATGGAAAATAATTTGCAATCCGGCTACTATTGCAAAAAAGGCAAAGAAGAGTAAAATAGATTTTAATTGAACTCTCCATTTCGGCGGAGTTCACTAAAAATTAAAGAAACAAACTATGTCAGTCAAAAACGTCAACGAACATTATCGCTGCAATGTTTGCGGCAACGAAGTCACTGTCAAAGAAGTGGGCGGCGGCACTTTAGTTTGCTGTGAAGAAGAAATGGAATTAATTGAAGAAGCGGGAAGTGAAGAAGAAGGGGAATCAGAAGAAGAAAAAATTTAACGATAGTTTAAATTTTCAATATGTCCAAGACAGAGGAAAATTTGCGCAAAGCATTTGCCGGAGAATCAATGGCCCGCAACAAATATACTTTTTTTGCGGCTAAGGCGCGGGAAGAAGGATTTGAAGGTATTGCCAGAGTTTTTGAAGAAACGGCGGACAACGAGCGAGCCCACGCCGAACGCGAAATGAGTTTTATGAAGGGCGAAGTGATTACGAGTTTTCTAAACTACAGTGTGCCGGCGGTCGGCGGCACGGCGGAAAATTTGGAAGCAGCTGCGGCAGGAGAGAAGTGGGAGTGGAATGAAATGTATCCGGGATTTGAAAAAATCGCCCGCGAAGAAGGAGAAAAAGAAATTGCCGATATGTTCCGGGAAATTGGTGAAGTGGAAGAGAAGCACGAAAAACGATATAGAATTTTAATTGAAAAAGTTAAAGCAAAAGGAGTTTTCAAAAGTGAGCAGCCGATTCGCTGGAAATGTTTAAACTGTGGTTATGTCCACGAAGGAACTGAACCGCCGGCCAAATGTCCGGCCTGCGGCAAACCGCGCGCGTACTACGAACCGTGGTGCCAGAATTATTAAATATTTGTCCGCGAGGACAAGTCAGAGACGCCGTCCGAGCGGCTACAAATATTTAACCCCGCATTAATTTTTCCGTTTTTGTACAGTGAGCGTGGTCTAAAAATTTATAACTCACGTCAACGCGAAGCGCGGGCGCGAATAGCGCATCCCGTTTCGGGCGCAGCGCTTCGCCGTGAAATTGATCAAAAATTAGTGCCGGGGCTACTACCAAAATATTTATCTAAAACAAAAAATCCGCACATTACTCACTTTATCAAAATTATGGTATACTTAAGTTAAGTAGCAAATTTCTCTACTCTTTATTTTGAGTTTTTGTTATAATTATCAGCGATATGATCAATAAATTCGCAAAAACCTACTC
This sequence comes from Candidatus Falkowiibacteriota bacterium, assembly GCA_016214745.1. Taxonomy (GTDB): domain Bacteria; phylum Patescibacteriota; class Patescibacteriia; order XYB2-FULL-38-15; family XYB2-FULL-38-15; genus JAHIRI01. Next base: position 23,203 of record JACRNW010000013.1, read on the forward strand.
GCCCCGTAACCCACTCGAGGCGTCGGTGTGGGTGAGGCGTCAATATGGGGGGGGGGGAGGGTAAAATCGCTTCGCGATTTTGATTTAAATTTTATAATTATTGCAAACACTTGATAAGCGCTATTTTATGGCGCTTTTTGTGTTTTCGAAAAGGTCGAAAATAAAAAATAGTTTCTATGTCGATAGAAACATAAAAAATTAATAAATATAACTGATCAATTATGCACAAAATAATCAGAAAATTGTTAAGAAAATTAAATATCACCATTGCGTTAACGCTCGTGATGGTGATGACCGGAGGATTGGGCGGTGCGAGTTATGTTTTGGCGTCGGGTACATCCAACTTTACCCAGACGATTAACGCCGGCGCGCTGGCAGTGGATATTGTTGACGGCAGTTATGTGACGGTTGGGAGTCCTACTATGGCAATGACCGCGGCAACTTTCAGTTTCACTTGCCAAACTAACACCGGTTCATTCGGCACAGCTTCCCAGCAAATCTATGTTGCCAATCCGGACGCGGCGGATAACGGCTGGACAGTTAGTTTGGCGGCTCAGGCAACAACTAATATCTGGGATAGCGCGGGCACGGACTTTGACTTTAACGACCCGACCGGCTCGGGCTGCACTGACGGCGCGGATGCCGGCGACAGTGTGGGTGGGCAGATGACGGTTGATCCAAGTGGGGCAACGCTTGCGCAGGGTCAGAGTGCCCATGGAGTAGCAAACATTTCCAAAGGATCTTCGGCTGCCTTTAGCGAGGGCACGACCGACACCATCACCATTCTGACTGGAGCCGCGGCCTCGGTTGACATCGGCGACTGGACGCTACAGGGAGTGAGTATTAGTCAGAAAATTCCGGCGGAACAGCCGGCGGCAAGCGACTACGATATCAATATGGTGCTTTCCATTGTCGCAAGTTAGAATTTAGAAAATAGAGAAAGTAGAAAATAGAAGTTGTTAGAAGGTAGAATATGAAATATTTACGCATTAAAAAATTAAAAGTGCGATTTGTTGGCATTAGCGTGATGTTAATGTTCTCGTTCGCGTTGTTTAGTGTATTCGCGCCTTTGGCGCGAGCTATTGAATACGGAGGCTTTGGTGGCAGGCCGGCGTATCCGAGAGCGGATAACCCCCGCACAGAATCCATCTTTGTTCACACGCTTGAGCCGGGCGATGTTCAGGAAGAAGGCGTGCGCATGGTGAACAATTCAGCCGAGCGAAAGACAATGTTGGTTTACGCGGTTGATTCCACTCCGTCCACTGGAGGCGCGTTTGCCTGCGCCCAGAAGTCGGAAATTTCTGATGATGTGGGCGCGTGGATAACGCTTGAAAAAGAAGAAGTAACGCTTGAGCCAGGAACGAATGAACTTGTTCCTTTCACGATCCGCGTTCCTCAAAACGCGAGCGTGGGCGAGCACAATGGCTGTATTGTGATGCAGGAAAAGAAAGAAAAAGCCCAAGATCAGAGCGGCGTCAGTTTGTCTTTTCGCACGGGACTTCGGGTTGCCATTACTATTCCGGGAGAACTTACAAGAAAACTTGAACTTGTCGGATTTACCGTAACCAAGGGCAAAGACGGCGGTTTTCTCTTGCATCCTCAAGTGAAAAATCTTGGCAATGTTTCCATTGACGCGGACGCACAGGTGATAACGCGGTATTTTTTTGGCTTGACCCACACCACGCATGGCGGGCAGTATCCGATTCTGCGAGGTGATACATCGGACTGGAATTTTGAACTGAAAAAGCCCTTCTGGGGCGGCTGGTATCGCTCAAGTTTTGTTGTGGAATATGATACCAATCCAGAAGCTGGCGTAGGAGTAAAAGGCGGCAAGGAATTGACGCGACTTGAGGGGTCGTCTATTTGGTTTTGGAGCTCGCCGACACCGGCGGCTTTAGCAATAGAGATTATTATTCTCTTGGCTTTAGCATTTGGTGGATTTCTTTTCTGGCTTTCGCAGAAACGCAAAAGGTGGATCAAAGAAAATTGGGTTAGCTATGAAATAAAATCCGGCGAGGACATTAAATCTCTGGCCGAGCGATTTGATGTGTCGTGGAAACTTATTGCCAAGACAAATAAATTACAACCGCCCTATGCGCTTAAAACAGGAGAAAAAATTAAAGTCCCGCCGACAAAATAAAAACCTATTCGGCACGTTGAGGTTATTAGAGATTGGCGTCGGCTTGTTTTTGCGTTATTCAAAAGGTCGAATTGAAATAAATTAGCAACATAGTTATGGACAAAAAAACTCCAAAAATTAATCGCAATATTATTCTTAGCGTCTTTTTGCTTCTGGCCATCGCCTTTTCCGTCGTTACCATCGTGTTTGCAACAGCCCCAGACCCCGGGCACAATTTTACGGAAAGCTCTGGCGGTGTCGCACAAGGAGATCTTCTTTATGGTTCGGCTGCTGATGTTCTTTCAGCTCTCACAAAAAATACTACCGCTTCCCGCTATCTCTCTAATAGTGGCGCAAGCAGTAATCCCGCCTGGGCGCAGGTTGATTTGACCAATGGGGTGACCGGCGCGTTGCCAGATGGAAATATATCCTCGGCTGCCACTTGGAATGCGAAAATGACCAACCCCATGACCACATTGGGAGATATTATTTATGGCGGAGCCAGTGGAGCGGCGACCAGATTAGCCGGATCAGCCGGATTTTTGAAATCAACCGGAGCGGCCGCGCCGGCGTGGAGCGCGGTTAGTTTGACAGCCGATGTTAGCGGAATTCTGCCTACCGCGAACGGCGGTACGGGTATAGCTTATTTCACCGCCGCCGGTCCAACAGTTGCCAGAACATACACATTTCCTGATGCGAATGCAACAGTACTCACAGGCAATACGGCAGTTACCGTTGCGCAAGGAGGCACCGGTTTAACTTCCATTACTGCGAACAACTTGATTTATGGAAATGGGACGGGCAATGCCCTTTTATTAGCGCCCGGCGGTACAACCGGCGCGGTTTTGATGAATACTGCCGCAGGGGCGCCAAGCTGGTCGCTCTTGAGTGCTTTACCTTCTACCGCGGGCGCTTTGCCTGTTGCAAACGGCGGCACGAGCCTTTCCACACTTACGGCTAACAATGTCATTCTTGGTAATGGGGCGAGCGCGCCGACATTCGTTGCCCCAGGAACTTCTGGGAATGTTCTGACTTCTGATGGCTCGACTTGGACAAGCGCCACGCCGACTACAGGGATGGGTTACGCACTATCTGTTCAGGCTCTCACCTCAAGCCCGACTGACGCGGCAACAGTTTATTTTGGCCAGCTGCCAAAAGCGCCGGTGACGGTCGCAGCTACGAGTAAGGTTTATATCCGGAAAGCAGGAACAATTAAAATTGCTCAAATTTATGTTTATTCGGGAACTGCTGGCACAAGTGAGGCATGGTCGCTTTATATAAGGAAAAATAACACTACCGACACTTTGATCGCTACAGTTTCGGCCGCAACATCGGAAAGAGTTTTTTCCAACACAGGCCTGAGTATTGCCGTAGCGGCTGGAGATTATATTGAGATCAAAGGTGTTCAACCAACTTGGGCGACAAATCCAGCAACGACAATTTACGGCGGATATATTTATATAGAGTAATTATGAAAAAATATTTTTTATTATTTTCATAATAATAACCACAGCTAGCGGCATACATATTGTTTTTGCTCAGGACAGTTTCAGTGTCCTCGATAATTACAGTAATGGAGAAATCAATAGCCAAGACGGGTGGTCAAATAAATGGAATTCTTTATTAGTACAAGATAAAGTGAAATTTCAAGGAACAAAAGCAATAAAAAATCAGGCAGAATTTGGTGGCATAGATTATAAAGAATTGAAAAAAGAATTTTTAGAAAATGGAGTTGTAAGCACAGAAATACAGATAGACGATAATGACTTTTCCGATAATCAAGATTTGTTTGGAATTTATAAAGGCATTGGCGAAGAATATGTGGCCCTTTTCAGGTTTGGCAATAATTTTGACAATCGCTCAAATATGCTTTTACTTTCAAAGGCCAATTCCACCGATGTCGCGGAAATAGGGCAAATAACACAAGGAGAATGGCATAAAATCTCTCTTGGCTGGAGAAAGAGCGATTTTAAGATTCGGGTTAAAATTGACGATAATAACTGGTCTGAATGGTTTGACAGCCAAACCAGTTGGGATAATGAGCCTTTTGGAATTAGAATTTCTGCGCCTTCGGCCAATGACTATGGCGATTTTTATTTTGCCGATATTAAATCAACTGTAGGCGATGACTTTATTCCACCAATTATTGATATTATTGACAGTGGAGCGACGCCACTCGCGCCACTGCCGGATTCTACGCCAGTTGACCCCGTTAAAAACATAATTTCTAACGGGGTGGATTCAACTTCAACGCCCGAGGCGGATTCGACAAGCTCACCGCAAGCAACACCCGCGCCGGTTATTCAGCAAACTGAAGACGGATCAACAACGATAATAGCTATATGATATAATGGGCAAATTTTCAAATAAAAATTTTTTGACAATTTTTATTGCCCTGCTTACCCCGTTAGAAATCGCGAACGCTAGTGATTAATATTTTGCGCACTGTTTTCGGTGTAATATATACTTATATGCCATTCAAAAACCATTTTATTGTTCGCGTTCTATTTCTAACGGGGTTTATTACAGGGATATTTTTTGTGGACACAACTTATGCCGGCACGCTTTCCTGCACGGTGCGGACTTCTTCGTGCAACGGCGGTGAAGTTGAGATTTTTGAAATGCAAAACACAACGAATTCCCATGCCGGGCTTCCGGCCGCAAGTTATAACAATCTTGTCTGCTGTACGGGAGTGACGGGGCTTGGAAATTCCTGCTCCGGCACTTTTGCGACAGCGCTAAAATTGTCCGGCGCCACCAATGCCCATGCCAGACAGAATCAACTCGCGGATTACGCCGGCGCCAATAATGCCTGCATTTCTGTTCCGTCGGGCGGCACGGTTTCGGTGGGGTATCAAGCAACGAATTGCACTGGATTTGACACCACGCTTGCTTCAATGAAGGCCACAACTAACTCGCACGTGGGGAATACAACTGCCTATAGCGAATATAAAATATGTGCAAGCGCGGCGGCGGGTACTCTTTCCGTTGACATCGTTGATTCGGGCGGGACTCCGGTTGGCAGTCCGACAATAGCAATGGGGGCGACAGCGCTTTCTTTTACTTATCAAACAGTCAATGGCACCTTTGGCGTTTCAACCCAAAAAATAAGAGTGGATAATACAACCGGCAATCCTCAATGGTCATTAAGTTTAGCCGCGACTAGTGGCTCGACTGCTTTTTGGGCGAGCGCGGGCCCGGATTACGATTTTAATGATCCAACCGCCAATGCGGGCGACGGTGGAGATGCCGATAGTTTGGGCGGCCAGATGACCATTAATCCATCGGGCGCGACAATTACGCCTCAGAGCGGATGTAATACCACCGGCCTGACGCTCGGATCTTCAGCCGCGTATTCAGAAGGCGTAACCGATACTATCACTCTTCTCTCCGCCGGATCTTCTGCCGGTACCAATTGCTATTGGGATACCACCGGCATTACCGTTTCCCAAACTATACCCGCAGAACAGCCGGTTGCCAGCGATTATAATATCAATATGACCTTGACGGTAACCGCCAGTTAGAATTTAGAAAATAGAAAGTAGAAAATAGAAGTTGTTAGAAAGTAGAATTATGAGTAATACAAAGTCATTTAAAGATTTAATTGTTTGGCAAAAGTCGCGCGATTTGGCGGTAGCGATTTATAAATTAACAGAACAGTTTCCAAAATCAGAACTTTACGGATTAACAAACCAGATGCGGCGCGCCGTTATTTCAATTTCATCTAATATCGCCGAAAGCTATCATCGTTTTCATAAAAAAGAAAAACAACGGTTTTTATCAATTGCTTTTGGTTCCGGTTCGGAGTTGGAAAGCCAAATAGAAATCGCCAAGGTTTTATTTCCAAATTTAAATTGTCTCGAAGCTGAAAGTTTATTAACCGAAGTAATGAAAATTTTGAATAATTTTTTACAAAAATGAAATTCCAGTTTCTAAATTCTACTTTCTACTCTCTATTTTCTATTTTCTGCGTAGCTGTTCTACTTTCTACTTTCTACTTTCTACTTTCTGATAGCCCCGCGTTGGCCTCAGGAACAAGCAATTTCAAAATTGAAATTCTTACTTTGTGCGGGAACAATATTAAAGAATCGGGCGAACAATGCGACGGCACCGATTTGGCTGGGGCAAGCTGCACAAGCCAGGGCTATACCGGCGGCACTTTAAGTTGCAACTCAAGCTGTAATTTTGTCACCTCGGCCTGTACCTCCGGCGGCGGTGGAGGAGGCGGTGGTGGAGGTGGGGGCGGAGGCGGCGGCGGTGGAGATGTTGCCCCCGCGACCAGTGCTATTTTCAACGGCCGCGCGTATCCTAAAAGTACGGTGACGCTTTTGAAAGACGCACAAATTGCCGCGACAACAATTGCCGGAGCGGATTCTAATTTTTCCATAACTTTGACCGGCCTCTCCGGCGGCAACTATCTTTTTAGCATTTATTCCGAAGATAACAAAGGCAATCGGTCGTCTCTTTTGACTTTTCCCGTGAGCGTTACTTCCGGCGCCACCACTCAAGTGAGCGGCATTTTTCTCGCGCCCACTATCGCGGTTGACAAAAGCGAAGTGAAGCGCGGCGACAATATCGCCATTTTTGGTCAGTCAGTTCCTAACAGCGAAATAACCATTTCTGTTAATTCTGATGAGGAATTTTTTAATAAAATCAAAGCGGACGCTAGCGGCGCGTATTTATATAATTTTGACACCTCTCCATTAACGGTGGAACAGCATTTTACAAAATCAAAAGCCGCCTTAAACGGCGAGATTAGTTCTTTTAGTAAAACTATAAGTTTTGTCGTCGGCACAAAAAATATACTTGCCCAACCGACAGCAAAATTTTTGAAGGGAGATTTGAATAATGATAGCCGTGTAAATCTTGTTGATTTTTCCATTGCGGCTTATTGGTATAAAAGGCCGATTAGCGCTGATTTCAGACCGAAAGAAATTGAACGGTTGAGCGGCGATGGCAAGGTTGATCTTGTTGATTTCAGTATTATGGCGTTTTATTGGACAGGGTAGCCGCACCTCGCTTGCGCTCAGGCGGAATTTCTAATTTCCAATTTTCAATTTCCAAACAAATTCAAATGATCAAATTCCCAAAATTAAAAATTTTATTTCTACTTTCTACTTTCTATTTTCTATTTTCTGGGTCTGCTTTTGCGGCAGAAGTTTCCTTTGATACAAAAACCCAAGAGATAAAAGTAAATCAATTGTTTGAAGTCGGCGTTTTTATCAATTCCGAAGAAGAGGATATTAACGCGATTGAGGGCAGGGTCGTGTTTCCATCCAATCTGTTAGAGGTAAAAGAAATTCGCGATGGCAATTCAATAATTAATTTCTGGATTGAACGGCCCAAAGCCAAAAATGGAGAAATTATATTTTCAGGCATCACTCCCGGCGGATATAATGGCGGTCAAGGACTAATTTTATCAATCGTATTTTCAGCCAAAAAAGAAGGCAACGGCGCGATTGAATTTGGCGGCGTAAAAGCGCTGCGAAACGACGGACAAGGAACGGAAACCGATGTAAAAATTTCTAATTTCCAATTTCTAATTTCCAAACAAATCCCAATTTCAGAAATCCCAATGCCAGAAATTAAAGATAACGAGCCGCCTGAGGAGTTTGCGCCGCAAATCGCGGCCGACCCCGCCATTTTTGAAGGAAAATGGTTTTTAGTTTTCGCTACGCAAGACAAAGGGTCGGGGATTGACAATTACGAAGTTTGTGAAGGAAAAAGAAAATGCGTTACTGTTGAAAGCCCCTACCTTTTGCAAAATCAAAATTTGGACGAAGAAATTATAGTCAAAGCAGTGGACAAAAGCGGCAATGAAAGAGATGCCACGATTCCGGCGCGATTCCCGCGGCCGTGGTATAAGGATTACGCAATTCTCGCTATACTGATAATAGCGACGATAGCATTAGTGTATCTTATACGAAAAATTTTATGGAAAAGAAAAAACACGAAATAACACGAATACTCGCGCGAAAGTTCACGAAAATTTTAGTGTTTTTTGGTTTTGTATTCGTGATTTTTGGTGTTTCAAGCTCAGTGGCAGAAGCCGCTAGCTTGTATTTTTCTCCTTCTTCCGGCTCGCACGCGGTTGGCACGACTTTTTCGGTAAGCGCGTATGTTTCAAGCGCTGACCAGGCTATGAACGCCGCTTCGGGAGTGATTTCTTTCCCCAAAGATAAATTAGAGGTCGTTTCTGTTTCAAAAAGCGGGTCCATTTTTTCTCTTTGGGTGCAAGAGCCATCGTTTTCAAACGGCGCCGGGACTGTAAATCTTGAAGGCATTGCGCTTAATCCGGGATTCACCGGAGCCAGCGGAAAACTTATTACGGTAAATTTTAGAGTAAAAGCGGCTGGCGTTGCCGCGCTGAACTTTTCTTCCGGTTCCGCGCTTGCCAATGACGGACAGGGCACTAATATCTTGGCCGGTTTGGGCAAAGCGCAATTCAATTTAGGCGGCGAGACTCCCGTTCCCGAGACGCCCGCTCCTTCCGATATTCCCGGTGTTTCGGGTCCGCCCTCCGTACCTAAAGTATCATCTTCCACTCACCCTGATTCCAATAAATGGTATAATAATAAAAATCCGCGGTTTTCTTGGGCTTTGCCGGCCGGTGTTACTGGAGTTGGTATTTATTTCAGTCAAAGTCCGACTTCCAATCCAGGTCCTGTGTCCGATGGCTCGTTTACCTCCAAGTCCTATGAAAATGTTGACGATGGAATTTGGTATTTCCATATAAAAATGAAAAATTCCGCCGGCTGGGGAGGGATTTTTCATTTCCGCCTTCAGATTGATACTGAAAAACCGAGCAGATTTGATATAAGAGAAATTGAACGCAAAGACCCCACCGATCCAAGGGTTAAATTTATCTTTGACTCTCGCGACGAAATTTCCGGCGTAGATTATTATGAAGTTCAAATTGACGATGGTAGTCCGCAGGTGTGGCAAGACGACGGAAGCGGTGTGTTTGAAGCGCCGGCTTTGGGTCCGGGAAAGCACACGCTTATTACAAAAGTTTTTGATAAAGCTGGTAATTCTTTGGCAAATTCCGCCGAATTCACTATTGAAGCGCTGAAATCGCCGACAATTATTGATTATCCCAAAACACTCGCAAGCGGAGAGGTTTTGATAGTCAAAGGAACAGCTTACCCGAACGCCCAAGCGGTGGTTTGGCTTCAAAAAGAAAAAGATGAACCGCAGAGCCAGATCGTTAAAAGCGACGATGGCGGAAACTTTACTTTTGTGGCCGAAGAAAAATTAAAGGATGGTATTTACAAAATATGGGCGGAGGCAGTGGATAGTCGAGGCGCGAAAAGTTTGCCAACTGAAAAAATAATTATTTTAGTGGCGAAGTCGGCGATTTTTCGTATTGGAACTTGGACGGTTAGTTTTCTTTCCGTGGTAATTCCGCTCGTCGTACTCATCATCGCGCTTCTTCTTATTCTTTGGTACGGATGGCGCAGATTTTCGTTTTTAAGAAAGCGACTCAGAAAAGAAGTCCGCGAAGCGGAATCCGCCCTTCACCGAGTGTTTGATACATTGAAAGAAGATATACGAGAACAGGTCAAGCTGCTTGAAAAAACGCGTACCAAGCGTCAGCTCACCGAGGAGGAGGATAAAATTGTAAAGCGGCTCAAGAAAGATTTGGACGTTGCAGAAAAACTTGTAAGAAAAGAAATTGAGGATATTGAGAAGGAAGTAAAATGATGTAATGCGCAATTAGGGGGAGTTTCTTTTGTCGCCCGCACACCCTAAGCAGGCAGTTTCGCTCAAAGTAGGTTCGGATTTGGTAGAATAAACGCACCAGAATTTGACTTTCGGGAATTTGCCCGACGAGATTGGCCGCGTTTCGCGCGGCTGAATAGGGAAACACTGGCTCG
>JACRNW010000014.1 GCA_016214745.1 Candidatus Falkowiibacteriota bacterium
AACCAATGCGGGATTACATAAATACCTTAATTTACGCGGGAAAAATCGCCTCGGAGCAATCTCCGCAAGAGATTGCTCATTTTGCGCAAAAAATTGGAACGAACCGCCTCATTTCCGAAAAAATTGTTTCTTGGGATTTCGCCCCGCCGTTTGATTTTACCGCCCAATTCCTCGCGAGCCGCGCCGTTCGGCGCGGCGAGCGAACTCTTGTTTCCCTCCGCAAAAAATCAGGAAGTCCAGTTTGGTGCAGTATTCTTGAATTAGTCCGAACGCATTTCGCCGCCTGCGGCGGCGAGGAAGTCCCCCCGCGAAAATCCGGAAAGGCGGCGCCTGCCCGCCGAAGCCTCGGCGCAGGCGGGGAGCCGCACCGCTGACAATTTCAAGTTTTTCTTTGGCGGCATTCAATTATGAATTTACAAAGTAAATACCTAATCAATTTTATCAACTTGAATTCTCCCCTGTGGAGTTTCAATTGTATATGGTCCGCCAGGTCGTCCGGAAATAACTTTTCCACTGACATAACCGCCGGGAGTTTTCCATGTGCCACTTGCACCCATTTGTGGCAATCTTCCACGAGATTCTTGTTCTTTCTTCGATGTCGGTGCTCGATAAACTCGCTCAACTTTTCTAACCGCCTTGGAAAAATCAACCCCAGTTTTTTCACTCAATGCTTTAATGGAATTTACTTCGATGCCGTCTCCGACGTTCAGACGTTTTGCAAGTTCGCGAGCGATACTTTCTACCAAAAGTTGTTTTGCTTCGCGTCGAGAAGAATAATTTTTATCAGGAGACTGACCAGTTCTAACAACTGGTTCGGTGTAAATTTGATAATCTTCTATGAGTCGTTTTGCTTCTTCAACTAAACCATTGTCGTCAAGATTTTTATCAAAACTCATTTCTTGGGCTTCTCTTGCTATACCAACTGCTTTCCCAAGCAAAACTGATTCCCTGCCTTTATTAAAAACTTCACCATCGGAAACCCAAGTATCATTCAAATTTACACCGAAGCGATCCGCAAACTCTTTAGAAAGATCGCTTAATTCTTTCTGTGCCGCCTCTCGTTTTTGTGAATACTCGGGGTCACTTGTTTTCCCAGTGTTTCTTACTTCTCGCGTCAGTTCCTCATATCTCCGCATTGTCGCTTCGGCTTCAGTTAGCCGTTCACCGAGATTTGGCAATTCTTCTTTTCGCTCCGCCTGCTCAACTGTCTCCGGTTTTGGTTTCGGAGTTTGTTCTTGTGGTGGTGTTGGGTTATTGAACGGATTTTCTATGCTCATATATTTTTATTGGTTAATTATTAAAAAGAGTTTTATGGTTTTGATTAAAAAATTTTCTTCCCCCAAAATTAAAATATGGTTCGAGCCGATGTTTTTCTCCGGGTTCTTTTGCGGCTTTGAGCGGTGCGGCTCCCCGCCTGCGCCGAGGCTTCGGCGGGCAGGCGCCGCCTTTCCGGATTTTCGCGGGGGGACTTCCTCGCCGCCGCAGGCGGCGAAATGCGTTCGGACTAATTCAAGAATACTGCACCAGAAAGGAAAAGTCAAAGAGTTTTGGTTCGCCTCGCGGAGTTTATCCGCCCTTTTGGCGGACTCGGCGACTAATTTGTATTCAATTTTGGGGGTAAAAATGAATTCACGATTTCGCATTTTGGGGGAAGAAAATTTTTTAATCTTTAATTTCTAAAACTTATGAAATACATACTTTACGCACGAAAATCTACCGAAGAAGACGACCGACAAGTACTGAGTATTGAAGCGCAACTCGTAGAGTTGCAAGAGTATGCCGCCAAAGAAAAACTTGAAATCGTCGCTTCCTTTCAGGAAGCCAAAACTGCAAAAGAACCCGGCCGAATCAAATTCGCAGAAATGTTGTCGTTGATTCAAAGAGGAAAGGCAGATGGGATAATTTCTTGGCACCCAGATCGTCTCGCGCGTAATTCTGTAGATGGAGGCAAGATAATTCATTTTGTAGATCGCGGCTTGATTAAATCCCTCAAATTTCCCACCTTTTGGTTTGAAGCGACACCACAGGGTTTGTTCATGCTCAATATTGCTTTTGGCCAATCAAAATATTTTGTAGATAATTTGCGAGAGAATGTGAAGCGAGGTTTGCGACAAAAAATCAGAAATGGAGTTTGGCCCGGCTGGGCTCCAGTGGGCTATCTCAACAACGCCAAGACACGCGGTATTGATGTTGATAGCGAAAAAGCACCGAAAGTCCGCAAAATGTTTGAAATGTATGCCACTGGAGCATATACGCTTCACTCTCTCGCAAATTGGTGCAAAGAAAAAGGTCTGCGTGGTAATCTCGGCAAAGAGATAGCGTTGAGTAATGCGCAAAGTATTCTACAAAATATTTTCTACATTGGACTTATGAAATATGGTGGGGAAATTCATGAGGGACAGCACGAGCCGTTGATTTCAAAGAAACTTTTCGATAAATGCCAAGAAGTGATGAGCAAACGGGGAAAGGTGCAGGAAGTTCATAAAAACGATTTTGCTTTTCTTGGCTTAATGAAATGCGCTTCGTGCGGTTGCTCGATTACCGCCGAGAAACAGAAAGGCCATAACTATTACCGTTGCACCAAGAAGAAGGGTTTATGCCAAGAAAAGCACTATCTCCGAGAAGAAGCATTGGCCGAACAAATCACTTCTTATCTTCAAAAAGTTTCTTTGTCGAGCCAAGACACCGAAAAAGTTTTGGCGGCGTTAGACAGCGAACAAGAGAAAGCGCGACAAGACGCACAAGCCGAAGTTGGCGTTTTGAAAGAGCAGTTAGCGAGCGTAGAAACAAAGTTAGCAAAACTACTTGATGTCTATTTAGCAGACGCTTTATGCACAGAGGAATACGCCGCCAAAAAGCAAAGTTTGATGTCTCAAAAAATGTCGTTGAGCGAGAAAATCACCGACTTTGAGACAAAAGGGTTGTCTTGGCTCGAACCGGCTCGTGAGTTCGTTTTATCCTTGAATCAAGCCGCGAAATTGATTGAGGAGAATAATCTTTCGGAATTGCCAACATTTCTGAAAACAATCGGCTCGAACCATGTTTTAGAAAATCGCAAATTCGTTTTTGCCCCGAAAATCCAATACGAATTAGTCGCCGAGTCCGCCAAAAGGGCGGATAAACTCCGCGAGGCGAACCAAAACTCTTTGACTTTTCCTTTCTGGTGCGCGGGAGAGGACTCGAACCTCCAAGCCCTTGCGGGCGCTACCACCTCAAGGTAGTGCGTCTACCAATTTCGCCACCCGCGCAAAACTTTACGGCGCGTAACTTAATTTAGCGCATTTTAATCTTCTTGTCCACTCTGTGCTATTTCTGCTCCCAGCTAATGGCTTGAACCGGACAATTTTCAATCGCCTTTTGAATACAATCTTTATTGACCTTGTAGTCAACGCCGGGAAGCACGTTTGACTTTCCATCATTTAATTTAAAAACCGCCGGACAAAGCGATTCGCAAAGCCCGCAGCCAATACATAAATCTTTATCTATTATTGGTTTCATATTTTTTTATACCTACGAATTATTTACAAATATATAAAAATATATCTGTATTTAATCTGTAAATTAGAATTAATTTTAAAATAATCTATTTTTCCCGACAATAATTTTAAGTTGGCGCGGCAAGATTTGGACTTCGGCCGGAGTATTGACTAACCGCAAACCGTCAACCAAAACCCTCGCTCCTTTTTCACCCTCCAAAATTATCTCACGGATAGGAAAGGAACTTGTCCCGCCCAGAGATAAATCTTTTCCGCCATTTTTTTTAAAAAAATTCCGTCCAGCCGGCCTGATGCGCGCTTCAAGATAGCCGTCTTCCGGATCGGCCTCCTCTTCCTCCGTCGGCAAATTGTAAATTTCTACTAAATTATTTTTTAATGCTCTGACGCAATATTCTTTCCCCTGCCTCAGGCTTACCGCCGAACTCGCTTTCAGGTGGGCGAGAAAATAAACATCATTTATTTTTCCTAAATCTATTTTTTTTATCAAACGGCTCGAAAGACAATCGCAAGCCGCGAGCCCTTCCTCTATGCCAAGAGTTTTTGTAATTTCATTTTTGGGGCCCAAGGGAATCATCCCAACCGTTAAATCAAAACCGCAAACGGCGTTCACGACGCGACAAAGAGTTTCATCATTGCCTACCGCCACAATCGTATCAACTCCTCTTTTCATTCCTTCTAAAATCAGTTCTCTCGGATCTTTAAAAAGATTCAGGCGATTCACCCGCCCTTGAAGTCCGAGATCGGCGAGACGATTTTCAATAATCGTCATCGGGCGGAGATACTTTTCCTCCGAGAGAAAAGCATCATAAATATATTGGTACATAACAAAAATCTAAAAACGAAAAACTGCGGCTACTTTTTGTTATTCTTTTTCATGGCGTCATTGTCCTGAAGATGAGGAAGCGGCAGAGCATCGTTGCACATCGTGCATTTGCCGTTCATCAATGCTCCGGCAGCCATAATAATTGTTTTTGCTTCAATATCTCCGTAAATTTTTGACGTGTCAGTAAGTTCCAATCGCCCGCTCGCTTTTACATTACCCTTGACCTCTCCGGCGATAAAAGCATTGTTGGCGAAAACGCTGGCGGAAATTTTCGCGCCCACGCCGACTTTCAAGTCTTTCTCGGTTTTTAAAGATCCGTGAACCACTCCTTCCACGGTTACATTACCTTTACTCGTAAAATCTCCCTCCACTTTCACTGACGGTCCGATGACCGTTTCGACGTCTCCCCCCTCTTTCGGATAGAGTTCCTTAAACATAAATTTAACTTTATTTTTTTAAAATTACTCTTATATCTTACCACTAATAATTGCCCAAAACAAGCTGAAGCAAATCCCTACATTTCTTCCGGCGCGGCGATGCCCAAGACCCCCAAACCCTTAGCCAAAACAATTTTCACTGCGCCAATTAAAGCGATTCTCGCTTTTTGGGCTTCCAAATCCGCATCAATAACTTTGACATCACGATAAAAATCACTAAAAATTTTTGCCAAATCATGAAGATAATCGGCAAGCACGGCTGGGTTATAAGTGCGCGCCGCTTTTTCTAAAATTTCCGGAAACTTCGCGAGTTCAACCATTAAATTATATTCCCATTTTTCCTGAAATTTATCAAAATCAATTTTCCCCGATATTTTTATTCCCGCCTTTCTAATAATGGAGCAAATTCTCGCGTGCGTGTATTGCAGATACGCGGCGGTAAAACCTTCAAAGCGCAGGGATCTGTCAATATCAAAAGTAATTGTTTGTTCCTTGCCAACTTTTACCATTTCAAATTTTATTGCCCCGACAACGATTTTTTTTGCCGTCTCATTAATCTGCCTTTCGCTCCAGTTAGTATGGCGTTTTTTTGTTTCGGCAATTGCCCGCTCCGTCGCCTCTGCCCATAAATTTTCATACGTGATGACGTTGCCAGTTCGCGAAGACATCATACCCGACGGCAATTTTACAAACTCATATCCCAAATGAATCATCTTTTGTTTATATCCGAGCAACTCTAAAATTTTAAACAACTGTTGAAAATATAAACTTTGGCGAACGTCCACTACATAAATTGACTCATCTAATTTATATTTTTTAAATTTTTTTATCGCCAAGGGAACATCGGCTACCGGATACAGAGCTGTTCCGTCAGAACGCAAAAATAGCAAAACCCCGAGATTGTATTTTTCTAAATCTGCGATAACCGCTCCTTGGCTTTTTATCAAAAAATTTTTTCGGAAAAGTTCATCAACTATTTTTCTCCCCTCATCAATCACTTCACTTTCATAAAAAACTTTATCAAATTTCACGCCCATTTCTTTATAAATTTTCTCAAATTGTTCAATGCTCCATTCGCGCGTCTTCTGCCAAAGTTTATACTCCGACCCACGCCGACTTTCAATTTTTGCCATCAGGACGCCAACTTCTTCTTTGGCTTTTGGGTCTTTTTCTAATTCTTGCGTCGAACGGACATAAATTTGTCCGAGAAAATATCCTAGATTTTCCGGCGGCTTTTCGTTTTTGTAAAATTTTTCATAAGCCCAAAGAGTTTTTGCCACGTGAATTCCAAAATCATTAATATACGAAACAGGAATCGCTTTGTTCCCAGTAACCGCGAGAAGCCTCGTCACCGCGTCGCCGTAACAAAGATTTCTAAGATGCCCAACATGATATTCTTTATGGGTATTGGCGTTGGAAAATTCTATCATTATTCTCTTCCCCTTTCCCATTTTGCTCTTCCCGTATTTTTCTTTTTCTTTCAAAATCTGGTTTAAAACCAAGCTTGCCATTTTTCTTTTATCAAGAAAAAAATTCAGATACGGCCCAGCCGCGACAATTTTCCCGACAATGCCGGACGGCTCAATTTTTTCACTGAGTTCTTTGGCAATTTCCGGCGGAGAATTCGGCAGCACCTTGGTAAAATTAAAACAAGGCAATGACAAATCACCGAATTCCGAATTTGGCGGAAAAGCAAAATCTTCTTCCGAAACCGGAAGATCTGGAAAATTTTTCTTAACCAAACCGGTAATTTCTTTTTTTATTTTTAACCACATGGAATTTTAACTTTTAACTTTTACAAAATGTCTTTTTCCTTTTTGTACCAAAACTCCTTCAGCAGGAATTTCTACCACGGCATTGATGTCATTAATTATTTTGTCGCCAACTTTTACGCCGCCCTGTTCCACGAGCCGCCGTGCTTCACTTCTGCTTGCCGCCAATCCGGTTTCCGTCAACAAATCAACAATGTTCAAACTTTTAACTTTTAACTTAAAACTTAAAACTTCACTTGGCGCTTCTTTTTTCTGAAAAATTTTAACAAAATTTTCCTCGGCTTCTTTCGCCTCCTTGACTGAGTGATAAAGTGTCACAATTTCCCGCGCCAAGCGCTTCTTGGCTCCCATCGGGTTGTCCTCAATATTTTTTCTCGCCTCTTCAAGCGGCACATCAGTCGTCAGTTCAAAATATTTTAATATCAAAGCATCGGGTATAGACATTACTTTTCCAAACATATCTTCGGGCGAATCCAAAAGCGCAATATAATTACCGTAGCTTTTGCTCATTTTCTTTTCGCCATCGATCCCCTCCAAAAGCGGCACAGTAATAATATCCTGTTCCGGTTGGTCATATCTTTTCTGAACCTTCCTTCCCATCAAAAGATTAAATTTTTGATCGCTGCCTCCCAATTCCACGTCTGCCTGAAGCGCCACAGAATCATAGCCCTGTAGTAGAGGATAAACCATTTCTTGCATTTGTATATCCGATCCCTCTTTTAATCTTTTCTGAAAATCATCTCTTTCCAAAACACGCGCCACGGTGATTTTTGAAGTTAAATCCATCAAAAGATATGTAAAATCCCGCTTCCCATACCATTCACTATTATATCTAATCTCTACTTTTTTAATATCAATAACTTTAGCGGCCTGGGCGACATAAGTTTTCATGTTGCGCTTCACCTCTTTTTCACTAAGCACTGGCCTCGTTTTATCTCGCCCGCTCGGATCCCCAATCCTTGCCGTATAGTCACCAATCAACAAAATTATTTTGTGACCTAAATCTTGAAACTGTTTTAGTTTGCGGAGCGGCACGGCGTGGCCGATATGTAAGTCTGTTCCCGTCGGATCAATACCAAATTTAACACGTAACTGCTTGCCGCTTTTCAATTTCTTTTCCAGGCTTTCCTTAACAATTACCTCTTCCACTCCCCGCGTCAAAATTTCCTGGATTTTTTTCTCGTCAGTATTCACTTTCATAAATTTATGACAAAGATTTTAATTGATCTTTAATTTTTTGAACTTTTTCTTTTTGCAATTTCAGTTTTTCCTTTTCCCCGGCCACGAGTTCCTTCGGCGCGTTCGCGAGAAACGCCTTGTTGAATAATTTATTTTCTAAAACTCCCAAATATTTTTCCGCCTCGGATAATTCTTTTTCTAGCCGTGCTTTTTCTTTTGGCACATCAATCAACCCAGCAAGTGGCAGATAAATTTCCACACCTTCCACCACAGATCCGACGGACCACTCCGGTTTTGTACCGGATTTTTTTATCACTAAATTTTCCACTCGCGCCAAAGTCTTTATAATCCCCGCCTGCTCTTCCAAAAGCTTAGTCTTTATTCCCCCAAATATCTCA
Organism: Candidatus Falkowiibacteriota bacterium; assembly: GCA_016214745.1. Taxonomy (GTDB): domain Bacteria; phylum Patescibacteriota; class Patescibacteriia; order XYB2-FULL-38-15; family XYB2-FULL-38-15; genus JAHIRI01. Next base: position 8,107 of record JACRNW010000014.1, read on the forward strand.
ATTGACACTCTTTTCGCCGGCTCTATCTTATAATCGGCGCGCATCCCGCGGATTGCGGTGACAACATTTTTTAAAACTTCAAAATCTTTTTCCGCTTTTTTATTAACTAACTTTTTTTCTACTTTCGGCCAATCAGAAATCATTAATAATTTTTCATCAAAATTCGGCCATAAAACTTCCGTAACATATGGCATAAACGGGTGCCACAATTTGAGAAGTAATGAGTAAAGAGTAACGAGTAATGAGGGATTGGATTGGATTTTACTAATTTCGATGTACCAGTCGGCAAATTCGTCCCAAGTAAAGGCGCGCAATTTTTCCCCGGCCTGAGAAAATTCAAATTCATCAAGATTTTTCGTCACCTCATTGACGACGCTATTAAGCCGCGACAAAATCCATTTCTCGGCCAAAGTTTTTGCCGCTAATTTTTTATTTCCAGATTCGCCTTTTGTTTTTTCTATAACATATCGTCCAATGTTCCATAACTTATTGGTAAAATTTCTGAAACCGGCGATTTTTTCGTCGCTCAACTTCGTATCATTACCCGGCGAAGTGCCAAGCACTAAACTCAAGCGCACCGCGTCCGTGCCATATTTTTCTATCATATCTAACGGATCAATAATGTTGCCGAGTGACTTGGACATTTTTCTTCCTTTCTCATCGCGAATCAACCCGTGGAGATATACATTATAAAAAGGAATGTCGCCCAAAACATAAGTCGTCATCAAAATCATCCGGGCAATCCAAAAAAATAAAATATCATAACCAGTTTCCAAAACCGAAGTCGGATGATAATTTTTCAAATCTTTTGTTTTTTCCGGCCAACCCAAAGTTGAAAAAGTCCAAAGCCCGGAAGAAAACCATGTGTCCAGCGTATCCGGATCCTGTTTCCATCCCTCGCCTTGCGGCGGCTCTACACCGACATAAATTTCCGCGCCGCGGTACCAAACCGGCACGCGATGCCCAAACCAAATTTGCCGCGAAATGCACCAATCGCGTAAATTCTCCATCCAGTGAAAATAAACTTTCTCAAATCTCTCGGGAATAATTTTTATTTTTTTCTGGCCGAAGACTCCTTTTTTGACTGCTTCAAGAGATAGCTCTTTTAACGACTTTTTATATTTTAGAATTTTTTTATTAACGTCAATAAACCACTGAAGCGAGGGCAACGGCTCAACCGGCGTGCCACAGCGATAACAAACGGATAAATTATTTTCTATCTCTTCCTCTTTTTCCAAAAGTCCGGCCGCTTTCAATTTTTCAATAATCTTCTCGCGCGCCTCGGTCGTGGATTTTCCAGAATATTCCGCAAAACCTGGCCGGATTTTTCCTTGTTCATCAATTACTTTTATAATCGGCAAATTATTTTTCTCGGCCATCTGCCAGTCGGCCATGGAATGGGCCGGCGTCACGCCAAGCGCGCCCGTTCCAAAAGCCATATCAATCGACCGGTCGGCAATAATTTTTATTTTCAAAGGCACACCGACAAAATTTATCTTAAAAATTTTTCCGACATATTCTTTATATCTTTCGTCCTTTGGACTAACTGCCACGGCCGTATCGCCTAATTTTGTTTCCGGCCGAGTTGTAGAAATGGCAAATGGAAAATCCGGGCTGTATTTAAAAGTATAAAATTTTGCTTTTTGCGTTTTATACTCCACTTCATCATCCGCCAAAGTTGAACCGCAACCCGGACACCAATTCACAATCCGTTCGCCGCGATAAATCAAACCATCATCGTGCATCATTTTAAAAACCGTGCGTACCGCCCGTGAACGCGGCTCATCCAAGGTATAGGCCTCGCGCGACCAGTCGCAAGACGAGCCCATTTTCCGAACCTGATTTTTTATCGTGCTTTTTGTGCTCGTGATAAATTTATCTACCTCGTCCAAAAATTTATCTCGGCCCAAATCGTGGCGGGTTTTGCCTCCCCGCTCTTTTAAAAGTTTTTCCACTTTAGTCTGGGTGGCAATGGCCGCGTGATCCGTGCCCGGAAGCCAAAGCGCCCGCTCGCCCCGCATCCGGTGATAGCGAATTAAAATATCTTCCACGGCCAACATCACGGCATGACCCAAATGAAGAGTTCCTGTGACGTTCGGCGGCGGCATGACAATGGAAAATGACTTTCCCCGCCCTTGGCGAGGCTTCGCTTGACGCGGCAAATTATCTGGATTAAAATACCCAGATTTCTCCCATTTATCGTAAATCCCGTCTTCCACGGCTTTTGGATTGTAGACTTTTTCGAGTTCTCTCATAATAAAACTTCGCCCTAATTAATTCCTAAATTTTAGCAGAAAAACCCTAAAATCACAACCTTTCCCCTTAAATTGACACAAACCCCGTATTAAACTATACTGTTAGACTGACTTTAAAACTAACTTCTAGATTCTAACTTCTAGATTCTAATCAATTTTGTGGCGTTAAACCTAAACCAACAAATATTTGAAACATTGCAAAAAAGCAGTCATCCTCTGATTGCTTTTCGCAAAAATTGGAGCGGCGATGCCGTGGCCACAAGTTTAGCGTTGCGCGCCGTTTTACGGAAACTGGGCAAACCAATGGTTGATGTCGCCTCCGACGGTTTTTCCGCCCCGAAAAATTTTAACTTTCTCCCGGAAGTTAGCGCCATCAAGCCGGATATAAATAATCTGCGAAAATTGATTATTAGTCTGGATGTGGCGGGAAACCAGATTGGCGGCCTGCATTATGAAATGAATGGCGACAAATTAAATATTTTTGTCGCACCGGAAGAAAAAAATCTGGACGCAAAAAATATCAGCACCACTTTTTCAGATTATAAATACGATCTCGCCCTGGTCTTGGACACGCCGGACTTGGAATCACTCGGCGGCATTTATCATAAAAATTCTGAATTTTTCTACCGCACGCCGGTTGTAAATATTGATCACAGTCCCGCGAATGAACAATTTGGCCAGATAAATCTCGTGGAAATGAATTCCACTTCCACCGCGGAAACTCTTTTCAATTTTTTGGAATCTCTTGACCCGCGCTTGATCGACGAAGAAGTGGCTACTCTGCTTCTGGCCGGAATGATTTCCAAAACCAGAAGTTTTAAATCTCCAAACGTTACGCCACGAACGCTCGGTATCGCAAGCCAGCTTGTGGCTCGCGGCGCGCGGCGCGAAGAAATTGTAAAAAATCTTTATCAGACAAAAACTATCGGCACTTTAAAACTTTGGGGCCGAGCCCTGATGCGCTTAAAAAATGATCCGGCGGCAAAAATTGTCTGGTCGCTTTTGACGCGCGACGATTTTATTACCTCCGGCGCCGAATCCGAGGATCTTCCCGAAGTGATTGATGAATTAATTGCTAATTCTCCCGACGCGGACATTGTCGTGCTTTTTTATGAAATTCCCTATACCAACTCACCTGAGGTAAAAATTTGCTGTTTGGTAAAAACCCTAAAAGGCGCCACGGCCGATAAACTGATCTCTCGCGCCGCCGAAGGCACCAAAGATTTTAAACAGTTTTGTCTCACTGGCATGCATCTCACCGATGCAGAAAAAGAAATTATTGAAGAGATAAAAATGAATTTACTGATGAAAAGATAACGCGCTGCGTTGATATCTGCGCTCGCTCGGAAATGAAATAGATTTCATTTCTCTCACTCGCTTGATAATAAAAAAAGCCCCGCGAAAGCGAATTGTCCGCGAGGCTCCTCCGAATACCCTGGTTTTACCCAAGGTATTTTTGTTTTGCTAATCCTCCACTCCTCTAACGCCGGGGAAAAATTTCCCGACGCACGATCGTGTCTTCGCGCCGGGCGCCGGTCGAGACAAGATCAATGGGCACACCCAACCAGTTCTCCAGATAGTCAACGTACTCCTGCGCTCTCTGGGGAAGATCCTGGAACGAAGTGGTTCCCGCAGTCGATTTCTGCCAGCCGGGAACCGATTGGTAAACCGGCTGGACTTTGGCCTGCGCCGCGGGCTCCGCCGGCAAATGACGCACAACCTGTCCGTCCAACTTGTAGGCGACGCAGACCTTAATCTCGGGCAGTGCGTCCAGGACATCGAGCTTGGTCAGAGCCAGACGGTCCACCCCGCCAAGCTGGATAGCTTCCTTGACCTGGACGGCGTCAAACCATCCGCAACGCCGCGGTCGGCCGGTAGTCGTTCCGAATTCACCCCCGACTTTCCGCAACCCTTCGCCGACTTCATCCTTGAGTTCGGTTGGGAACGGCCCTTCGCCGACGCGGGTCGAGTAGGCCTTGGCCACTCCGACGACCGAACTGAAGCAGCGGAAATTGAAGCCCGAGCCGAGCGCCGCTTGGGCCGCGAAGGTGGATGAAGAAGTCACGTACGGATAGGTGCCATGGTTCACGTCGAGCATCGCGCCCTGCGCGCCCTCGAAGATGATGTTCATGCCGTTCCCGCAGAGGTTCCCCAACTCGCTAGAAACCGAACCCACAAAAGGCAAGATACTAGTTGTTCCTTCCCGGATATCAGCCGCCACGTCTTCCTTTTGCAGTTCGGGAACGCCGTAACCGCGGCGCAGAGCGTTGTGGTGATCGAGCAAAACGTCGAGCCGCGTATCGAAATCCGCGGATAGGCCAGATCGCAGAACCTGACTCCTCGACGGGCGACCCGGTCTTCGTAAGCCGGTCCGATGCCTCGGCCTGTCGTGCCGATCTTGCCCTTGCCGCTCCGTTCTTCGCGCAGACGATCCAGCTCAATGTGAAGCGGAAGAATGAGCGAAGCCCTCTCCGACACGAGAAGGTTCTGGGAAGTGATGACGATGTCGAACTTGAGGAGCTCGTCAATTTCTCTGCGGAGCGTCCGCGCGTTCACGACCACGCCACTTCCAATCATGCAAAGTACATCCGGCCGGGCGATGCCTGACGGCATCAAATGCAACTTGAACGTCTTGCCGTTGTACCCCAACACCACCGTGTGGCCGGCGTTGTCGCCGCCCTGGAAACGCACGACCGCATCAGCGAACTCGGTCAGAATGTCAACGACCTTGCCCTTGCCCTCGTCGCCCCACTGAACGCCCACAACCACGATTGACTGACCCGCCATCTTCCTTCCTCCTTGGCTGCCGTAGCTTTAAGCGCCGGCAGCCTTCCCCCGATGTTTTTTGATTTTGAAGTAACCAAAAGAAAGTTATCACAAATTGAGAAAAATGTAAATTGGGACAGACTCTTGCTTTTTTAAACTAATCATATAAAATATTACTATACACTTCGTGGGCGGCTAGCTCAGCTGGTTAGAGCGTTACATTGACATTGTAAAGGTCACAGGTTCGACTCCTGTGCCGCCCACCAGAATTTGACTTTCGGGAATTTGCCCGACGAGATTGGCCGCGTTTCGCGCGGCTGAATAGGGAAACACTGGCTCGCCGCGCACAGCGCGGCTCGCCAAGCGCAGGTTCGAGCCAAAGATTTCTTTGGCAATGACCTTTTTCTCCAAAAGGTCATTATCCCTTGCGATTTTGACGAGGGTTGTAGCGACTTTTATCCAATTCTGGAATGGTTCGAGCCAATCATTCTGCTTTTGTTCAATCCGCGCCATTTTCTCGTCCAGCGACTTTTGAACGGCTATTTGGAGCAAGATATTGAGCGCGAGGACTACCGAGAACAAAAGGCAAAATTATTATCTGAAAAGAAGTCGCTGGACGAGAAAATGGCGCGGATTGAACAAAAGCAGAATGATAGGCTCGAACCATTCCAGAATTGGATAAAAGTCGCTACAACCCTCGTCAAAATCGCAAGGGATAATGACCTTTTGGAGAAAAAGGTCATTGC
>JACRNW010000006.1 GCA_016214745.1 Candidatus Falkowiibacteriota bacterium
ATTGAAAAATTAGCTCAGGATCAGCTGAATACCAAAGTTCCGACCGACAAAGAACTTGTAAACGTTAATTATAACGATTTGACATTTTTGGTGGAAAAATATGATATTAAAAGCGGCGAAGCCAACATTATGGTTCACTTAGCCGGGGAGATGGCTCTGAAGGCCGACAGTCCAATTTTTGATAAAGATAAATTTATCGGTCTTCCGAAAGAAAAAATAATTCAGTACTTATCCATTTATCCGGAAATTGAGCGCATCACCATAAAGTTTTCTCCGTTCTGGGTGAAAAAAGTACCGCAGATGAAAAGTAATATAAAAATAATAATAAAATAAAAGGAGTGAAGGAAAGTTTTGTATGGATAAAGAAAAATTAGAAATAATGCGCCACTCCGCGGCTCATGTTTTGGCAGCCGCTGTTTTAGAATTATATCCGACCGCGAAGTTCGGCGTCGGGCCAGTCGTAGAAAATGGATTTTATTATGATTTTGAGTTGGGAAAAAATTTAACCACAGCCGATTTGCCGAAAATTGAAAGTAAAATGAGAGAAATTATAAAAAGAAATTTGCCCTTTGAAAGGCAAGAAATGTCCTGCGACGAGGCGATAAAACTTTTTGAACAATTTAAACAGCCATATAAATTAGAACTATTGCGCGAAGGCACGGTGGGCGTTGAAGGAAAAATGGAATCGCTCGGCGAGCGCGTGACAATTTACAAAACCGGAAAATTTACTGATCTTTGCCGCGGGCCGCATGTCGCGACGGCCAAGGCGATTGGCGCGTTTAAATTGACTACTGTCGCCGGCGCGTATTGGCGCGGCGATGAAAATAAGCCGATGCTTCAGAGAATTTATGGCGTGGCTTTTGAAACTCCAAAAGAACTTGAAGAATATTTAAAAATGCGCGAGGAAACGGAAAAACGTGATCACAGAAAACTTGGCAAAGATCTTCAGATTTTTACTTTTAGTGATTTGGTTGGTCCCGGTTTACCGCTTTGGCTGCCGAACGGCGCGATTGTTATTGAAGAGTTGGAAAAATTAGCTAAAACCACCGAAGAAGAAGCCGGATACAAAGAAGTGAGAACGCCGCACCTCGCGAAAGAAGAAATGTATTTGACTTCAGGGCATCTTCCTTATTACGCCGACAGTATGTTCCCCCCGATGATTATGATGGAAGAGAGCGGCAAAAAATCAAAGTACTACTTAAAGGCGATGAATTGTCCGCATCATCATCAGATTTTCGCGGCGGAACCACGGAGTTATCGCGATTTGCCGTTACGATTGTCCGAATACGGAACTTGCTATCGCTATGAAAAAAGCGGTGAACTTTTTGGCTTGATGCGCGTTCGAATGCTTTCCATGAATGATGCCCATATTTATTGCATCGAAGAACAATTTGCCGACGAGTTTATGGGTGTGATAAAACTTTACTTAAAATATTTTAAGATTTTTGGAATTAAAAAATACGTGATGCGGCTGAGTTTGCACAGCAAGGAAGGTTTAGGGAAAAAATATATTGATAATCCAAAATTATGGCAGAAAACCGAAGAGATGGTTCGCGAAGTGATGAAAAAAGGAAAAGTTCCCTTTGTTGAAGCGGCCGACGAAGCGGCATTTTACGGTCCGAAAATTGACGTACAAATTTGGAGCGCGATTGGCCGTGAGTTCACGTTGGCGACGAATCAAGTTGATTTCGCCGTGCCGGAGAGATTTCATTTAACTTACAAAGACGCCGACGGGAAAGATAAAACTCCGATTTGTATTCATCGCGCCCCGCTTTCCACCCACGAAAGGATGATAGGGTTTTTACTTGAACATTACGCCGGCGCTTTTCCGACGTGGCTCGCGCCAGTGCAAGTTGCCGTGATCCCGGTTGGGAAACGCCACGTAAAGCCGGCGTTTAAACTGGCTAAAATGCTTCGCGAAGAGGGGATTAGAGTTCAGGTTGAAGACGCCAACGAAACAGTCGGTTACAAAATCAGAAAAGCGGAAAAACAAAAAGCGCCGTACATGCTCGTCGTCGGCGACAAAGAAATGGGCGGGAAGAAGTTGAATGTCCGCGTTCGCGGCAAACAAAAAACCGTGGCCATGACGGTGAAAAAGTTTATTGAAAAGATAAAAACGGAAATTGAAAAAAGAAAATAATAGATCAAAAAAGACCCGCCAAAATCGGCGGGTCTTTTAAAATACCTTGTTACGCCCCAATTGCTTTTTTTATTTTTTCAATTTGAGAGGCAGATTGTTCTTTGTCGCGCGCCCTTAAGCGTTCCAATTTTTCTTTTTGTAATTCTTGATATCTGTTTTTCATTTTTTCCGCTGTCACTTCGTCTCCGCTGTTTTGCGCCAAGGCATATTCATAACTTATAATGTCTTCCTCAATTTTTTGCAACCTCTCTTCAATGCCCGTCACACCGAATTCGGCTATTTTCTTTTTCTTTTCTTTACTAGTTAAAACTGGCCTTCCAGCTTCTACGTGTTTGGCAAGAGGCAAGAGTTTTTGCAGTTCTACGGATTCTTCCCTTAATGCCTCTGCCGCGGCGCGGTATTGTTCAATCTGCTCGGATGTAAGTGAGGGCAGTTCCTCAGCCGCCGCGGCTTCAATGGTTTTTGGAACTTCAAGGACCACGGCGGTTTTGTCATCTTCTTTTGATCTTAATGTTTTTTCAGTAACGCGTTTTCCTGCAGCCTTAACAAGTCGCGCAGAAATTTCCGCGGGTGTGCCGCCCCTCATTATTTCTGTTCGGATTTCTTCATCAGTCAGATTGTCATGAATGCCGTCTGAAGTGATGATCGCTAAGTCGCCCGGCTCAAGAGGCTCAATACCAGTTTGGATTTTGCTTTCACTCAAACCAAGCGCGCTTTTTACGCCGCGGCGTAGATCTTTGTAAAGAAAGAGCACGGTTTTTCCTCTTTCCGGACCAAATTTTTTTAGAATTTCTTCTTTACTGGTAGCTTGGTCAATAAAGTCAGCTTCCTCTTTTGTGATATATTTATTTTGGACTGCTTCTTCAAGGGTGCCTTGGTCTTTTGTTAATCTTTTTAATTCTTTACCTCCTTTTAAAACATAAATTCTGCTGTCGCCAATATGGCCAAAGACCAAATCAGCGCTGCCGTCGGGCCTCTCAACCATCTTAGTAACGGAAGCAGTCGTCCCGGCAGGGGATTTTCCTTGTTCCACTATAAATTCCTGTATTTTATCTTGGGGCTGGTCTTTGTAGGTCGCCGCGACAAAAGGATCGTTTAATTGTTCAAAAAAAATTTCGTTACCAAGTTTTACAACTCCTTCTTGAGATTTTTCTAGAGCTTTTTCAATGGCTGTTTGCCATATTTTCGCGTCAGTTCCTTCGGGAACATTTGATAGTTCTTCAGAAGTAATTTTAGCGGCTAATTCACTGGCTTGTTTTCCGGCCAAACCGCCTCCCATACCGTCAAAAAGACCAGACAATTCTTTTTTGGCGTCTGTGAGAGTAGAATCCTCGTTATCTGCATGATCTTTTGATTTTTCAGAAGTTATGGCAATATGAGCCGCAATTTTTTCTGTTTCTGGCGCGGAAATTTTTTCTGCCTTTGAAGTTCGTGGCATATGAATTAATCAAGAATTATTCTTTAATAATAGCATAAAATTATAGCGTATTTAAAGAGAAAAGTCAAGATAAAAAAAGAGGGACCGAAGTGTCCTTTCATTTTCGGTCCCTTACTCTCACGAGATCTCCTTGACCTCGGGTGCGCCCCCCTTGTTTTTGGTGGCTGTGAACGACCTTTCTTCCGTACCAGCGATGAAGACAATTTCCAGAGTTTCCCACTCGCCGAGGGGTTCTTCGCGGCCAGTTTCTGGGTCGCGGAACTCAATCCCTGCGTAGTGGTTGTTCTTTTCGTTGTTCCAATACTGTACTCTTACACATCGCCCCGTGAGAGTTCTTTCGCCACCGTTCACGATGAAGCGATAAACCACGTGGTTTATGAGCCACTCGTGGTGCAGGTCGCCCGTTGCAGTCAAGCGAAGAAAAAGGCAGTTGTTCATGGAAGTCGGCTCAAGCGCCTTGATCCGGTCCAGGATCTGCCGATGGAGTCGACCATCGGCAAAGATGCTCACAACTTCACCCATGGTTTCACTCCTTTCCGGGAACCCTTTATCTTATAAGACTACCGCAGATTTGTCAAGTCCTCGAAAAGACAGCCCCTGAAAGGCTGTCTTTTATAGTATCTATGTTTTTAGCGTTGTTCAGTTGGTTTTTGTTTTTTGTGCGGCTCCCGAGATCTCCTTAAAGATTCAGCCACGGCCTCGATATCTTTCAAACATTCTGGGCAGGTGGCTTCTTTATTTCCATGGCAACAGACGCCAGCTTCGGGGTGTTGGGGGTTTTCCCTAAATCGTTCTGGCATAGGTGTGTTAATTTAAAATTTATTATTTAAGTCTATATTTAAAATTGATGTTTGTCAATAATTAATGATTTTGTTAAAGTATTGCTATGGGAAAAAATAAATATCACATCATTGCCTACGGCTGCCAGATGAATAAATCTGATAGCGAAAGAGTGGCGACTATACTGGAAAAGATCGGCTATAAGCCCGCTCTGAGCGAAAAACAGGCTGATTTAGCCGTGCTTGTGGCTTGTTCGGTTCGTCAGGCGGCGGTGGACCGTTTATACGGCCGGGCGCGAGAATTAAATAAAATTAAAAAAAACAATCCTGATTTTAAAACTATTTTGACCGGTTGCGTTCTGCCGCGGGATAAGAAAAAATTTATTGATAAATTTGATTTAGTTTTGGATTTAAAACAGATCACCGATTTGGAAAAATTTAAAAATTATTGCCAAAGTTGGCACGAGCATTATTTTAAAATTGAGCCGCGATACTCAACAAAATTTTCCGCTTTCGTGCCGATTATGACCGGTTGTAATAATTTTTGTTCATACTGCGCCGTGCCGTACGTGCGAGGTAGGGAAGTCAGTCGTCCAGTTTCCGAAGTCATCGCCGAAGTAAAGAATCTGGCAAAAATGGTTGTTTGGAAATAATGCTTCTGGGGCAAAATGTAAATGCCTATCGGCCTGCCGATGTGAAAAATTTTTCCAAAAAAAATCCGTACAAGCATCCCTTCGCCGCCCTGCTCTGGGAAGTAAATCAGATTTCCGGTGTTCGGAGAATATTTTTTACCGCGCCGCATCCGCGCGACATGACCGATGAAGTGATTGATGCTCTGACTTTGCCAAAAATGGTAAATTATCTTCATCTGCCGCTTCAGGCCGGCGATGATAAAGTTTTGAAAAAAATGAACCGCAGTTACACGACCGTGGATTATTTAAAACTGGTTGCAAGGATAAATAAAAAAAGGCCGGGTGTTGCACTCGGCACGGATATTATTGTCGGTTTTCCCGGCGAAACGAAAAAGGCTTTTGAGAACACGGTGGCACTATATAAAAAAGCGAATTTTGATATTGCTTATTTGGCAATATATTCGCCGCGGCAGGGGACGGCGGCGGCGAAGTTGGTTGACGATGTCCCGCGCGCCGAAAAAAAGCGCCGACGGGATGTTTTACAAAATTTAATGGAGAAAATTGTTTTTGAAAAAAATCAAAAATATGTAGGGAAAACAGTATCTGTTTTAGTGGACGATTATAAAAATGGAAAATGTGTTGGAAATTCTCTGGAAATGAAGCGAGTGAGGTTTGTGGGAAAGAAAAATATGGTGGGAAAAATTTTTAATGTCAAAATTAAAAAAGCATTTGAGTGGATTTTGGAAGGATAGAGATAAAAAAGTGGCCCGTTTTTAGGTGGAGCCATACCATTTGGTTTGAGTGTCCGTTATTCGACGATTTTGACGTCGTGGACGTGACGGATGTCGAACCAGTGAGTCATCTCGCCCAGGCGCTTGTGCGGTCGATTGAAGTCGCAGGGTGCGAGACGAAAGACAGGGCCGTAGACCGAGATCACCTCGCCGATCCAGCCGATCCAAGGATCGTCACTCGGAAGACGACGGTTCGGATTCGGCACGACGAAAGAAATCAGGTGGTCAAGATACTTTTCGGCCGACGTTTCAGCCATCGCGTTCTTCCTCCCCTAACAGTTGTCGGTGGATATGAAGATGAGCGACACAATCATGCCAAAGAAGCAGCAGATCGCTCCGCCGAATCCTTCACTGGCCAAGACCAAGTTGACCCCAAAGGGGAGGACGTCATTGTACGACGCCCAAATGCCCATTGCCAGCAGTAGGAATGTGAGCGCTCCGAAGATCTTGGCTCCGCGCGTGTTGTTTCTCCTATACAGGTCTTCTCCTAAATTCATTGCTTCCTCCTTTGCCGATTTTAGATTAATATAAAATATATAAAATGTCAACGCTACCAAAACTAATCGTAATTTTAGGTCCGACGGCCTCGGGAAAGACTAGCCTGTCTTTGGAATTGGCAAAAAAGTTTAAGGGTGAAATTGTGAATGCAGACTCGCGGCAAATTTATAAAGGAATGGATATTGGGACGGGAAAAGTGGTTGATAAAAAAAGTGTTAAACATTATTTACTTGATGTAATAGATCCTGACGAAGAATTTACTTTGGTTGATTATAAAAAGAAAGCCGTGGCGGCGATTCGTGATATTTTAAAACGCGGGAAAACGCCATTTTTGGTCGGGGGAACAGGGTTGTATATCCAAGCTATAGTAGATAATTTGGAGATTCCGGCTGTGCCGCCGAACAAAAAATTGCGAGCGCAATTTGAAAAAGAAATTAAAAAACCCGGAGCTCTCGCGAAATGGTACAAAAAATTATTAAAAATTGATCCAGGCGCGGCATTTGTGGTAGATAAAAATAATCCGCGAAGAATTATTCGCGCTCTTGAAGTTTGCCTCGCGACCGGACGGCAATTTTCAAAGTTGCGGGAAAAAGGCGAGCCGCTCTTTGAGGTTTTACAAATTGGGATAAGTATTCCGCGAAAAAAACTTTATGAAAATATTGATCGGCGCGTAGACCAAATGATGAAAGATGGATTGGTCACAGAAACTAAAAAGTTAGTTAAAAAGTTTCAAGTTCCAAGTTCCAAGTTCCAAGAGTTGCCGTCAATGAGTGGAATCGGCTATAAAGAAATGGGGGAGTATTTGGGTGAAAAGTTAAAAGTTAAAAGTGAAAAGTTAAGGAAGAAAATTTTAGAAAATAAAATTCAGGAAATAAAGTGGCGAACGCATGCCTACGCCCGGCGGCAGATGACTTGGTTTCGTCGCGACAAAAGAATAAAGTGGATAAAAAATTATAAAGAAGCGAAAAATAAAATAGGGAAGTGGCTTAAATAAAGAATTGAGGGCGTGACGCATGAAGCGTAACGCCCTTTTTGGTCCTGTCTGATGCTGTCAGGAAGAGATTGATTCACCGTGGGTGACTTCCTCCTTTCTGATACGCATTCTCTGAATACATACGGCAACTTGTTCGCCGATGAATTCAGCCGGCTCGGGAGAGAAAAACAAGCGGTCGAGTTCAGCGACCAGCGTGTCAATTATCCCTCTTGCTCCGGGGGTTATTTTCCCTTTGCCGCGGCGCGTTCTCTCAATGCTTTCGGCTACCTGTTGGCTGATGAGTTCTTGAGACGGTTCCGTGCCGCCGAACATGCGGCCAAGCTCAACAACCAACCTGCCGAAATTTCCGCGGCAAGACGGGCACTGGCCCCAGAGGATTTTGTGCTTGCACCTCGGCTGATTCGGATCGGTTGAGACGTCCCTTCTTTTCGCGCTCATGGCTGCTTCTCCTTTCTATGCCAAGAGAGCAAAAGATTTTTGACGACCGCCCATCCTTATCTATATAAAAACCCGCCAAAGATTGGCGGGTCGTTGCTTATTTTATTTTGTCCTTGATAATTTTTTCAGCTATCTTCGGATTTGCCTTACCTCCAGTTTTCTTCATCGTCTGGCCGATGAAGAATTGTAGGAGCGTCAGCTTTCCTTGTTTGTATTCCGCGGCTTCATCGGGATGTTCGGCAATAATCGTTTCAATAATCTTTTCAAGTTCGTTGGTATCACTTATTTGTCCGAGATTTTTTGTCTCCATTATTTGCGAAGGATCGCCGCCGGTCAGCATCATTTCTTCCAGAATTTTTATGGCTGTTGGGCCGGAAATTTTATTTTGATAAATCAGAGTTATAAATTCGGCAAAATTTTCAGGAGTAATTTTTAGCCGCCTGATGTCAATTTTATTATCTGCCATTAAACCGCCGAGTTTATTAATTAACCAGCCAGCCACAAGCCGAACCAATTGTTTTTTATGTTTTTCCCAAATTTCGTCTTCAGTTCCTTCCACCTCTTCCAGAGCGATAAGCCAGGCCTTGAGTTCAGAAATAACATTTTCCGCGTAATTGGCCAATTTTTTATCTTCAACTAAAATTTTTGCTTCATCGGGCGTGAATTCATATTGCATGACGAATCTTGCACGTTTGGCTCGGGGAAGTTCGGGAAGAGAACCCACAATTTTTTCGCGTAAATCGGTCAAATCAAGCGGCGGCAAATCTGGTTCGGGGAAATAACGGTAATCATTTTCTGCCTCTTTGGTTCGCTGCTCTTCAGTAATCTGTTTAGCGTCGTTCCAGCCGCGAGTCGTGGTAATGGCCGGCGGTTTTCCTTTTTCCCAGAGTTCAGTTTGTCTTTTTGTTTCATACTCCAGAGCTCGTTCCACGGCGCGGAAAGAATTAAGATTTTTTATTTCAGTTTTAGGATTAAGTTTAGAAATATTTTTTTTCTCTTTAGCCGGATCGTCAAGAACTTCGCGAAGAGAAATATTGGCGTCGCAGCGCAGATGGCCTTTTTCCATATCGGCATCGGAGATTTCAAGATAGCGGGCGATTGTCTGCAATTCTTGCATAAAAATTTTCGCTTCAAGCGGCGAATGCAAATCCGGTTCAGTGACAATTTCCAAAAGCGGCGTACCGGAGCGATTATAATCAACAAGACTGTGCTTTCCATCTCCGCCGTGGAGCAATTTGGCCGCGTCTTCCTCAAGATGCGCGCGGTTAATTTTTATTTTTGCCCAAGGGCGCTGTTTTTTTTCATCTTTGGTCGGAATGTCAATTTCAAGCAAGCCGTTCAGACAAATCGGTTTATCATATTGAGAAATTTGATAACCTTTTGGTAAATCAGGGTAAAAATATTGTTTGCGGTCAAACTTTGACGCGTTTTGAATTTCACAATTCAGAGCCAGAGCCATTAGCCCCGCCCATTCCAAGGCCTGTTCGTTAATCACAGGCAGCGTGCCCGGATGTCCCATGCAAATCGGGCAAACCGTGGTATTCGGCGGCTGATCTTCGCCGGTATTATCGCAACCGCAAAACATCTTTGATTTTGTCTTCAATTGTATATGGATCTCAAGTCCAATGACTGGGACAAGATGCATAGCTGTAAAATTCTAAATCCTAAAATCCAAATCCTAAATAAGAAAAATGGATTACGGGATTATCTCGTAAATTATTGGGTTTTTTCCGGCGTTGTTTCTTTTTCTTTTTTCAGAGCGTCGTATAAAATAAAACCAACGGCGTAAAGCAGGGGGGTGACTAAAACGGGAATTATATTAGAAATCAATACTGACCACCACGGAGGAGTTGCGGTAAAACTGGCGCCCGGCTGGCCGACGGCAAAGTCAATGATGTAGATTGGAATTAAAATGACGATAAGAAGAATTATGCCGTAGACAAAATTCGGAGCGATCCAGCGCCAGAGAACAGGCCAGAAGCGCCCTTTTACCAGTTGATGGCTCCTTGCAAGGGCATCGGTTCCTTTTTTGTTTTCAAGAACAAAAACATAAAGACTGAAAGAAAACCAAACGGAAAAAATTATTCCAGGGATGATTAAAAGAAGCGTGCCAAAGCCGACGGCTAGGGTCACTAAAATTGAAACAATAACTCCCCAAAAAGTTTTGGAATAACTAAGATTGTAAATTGACCGGAGATCAACGGATTCTTTTTTGGAGAGAGCGCTTATTGTTAAAACTAGGGCAATGGAGATAAAAACACTAAATACCCAAGAGAGAAGCGAGAGAAAGAAATTTGTCGCTAAAAAAATGACGGAATTAGAAATTAAGTACGGGAGAAAAGATAAAATAACGACGGGGATCAGAAGCCAAGCCGTGATTTTCAAGAAAAGGCTGAAGTTATTTTTGTAAATAGCCCAACTTTCACGCATTAAAGCGCCGACTTTGATAAGCATAGTGTTTGTTATGCGAATTTTCGCAAAAATTCGCGGTTATTAATGTTTTTTTAAAAAATTTTCCCAGATATTAACTGTTTCATCTATTGTATCATAAACGGTTTTATCTGTCTTTAAATAAACAAATTTACTGCCGTGCGATTCCATAAGTTCGCGAAACCACGGCGCGGCGAACCTTTCGGCGATTTTTTCCAAAAATGGGAGTTTTTCAAAGATAGAGTTATCTTTTTTGGCTCGTTCCGCCAATCGTCGAATGGCCTCTTTTGGTTCAACCTGCGTGACGATAAGCAGATCGGGCCGATATTCCAGCGCCAATTTATTTCCGGATAAATTTAAAATTTTTTCCAGTTCCAGCGGTTCTTCCTGAACCGGCTGGTAAATTATGGAAGTTGTGACGCCGCGTTCCTGAAAAATAATTTTTCCTTGTTCCAGGGCGGGGATAATAATTCGGCGGTAAAGAATTTCGCGGTCAAGAGAAAATGCTTCGGCTGTGGTCCAGGCGGAGTAATGGCGATTGTTATCTCGGACGATTTCTTCGCGAATGGCCTGGCCAACCATGGAATAAGTCGGCTCGGCGGAAATTATTACGTCGTATTTAGCGATTTCTTCCGGCTCTGGGAAAGTATGTTTTTCTTTCCAATAATTTCTTAAATCAAAAATTTTCATCTTCTTGGCCAACGCCCAATCGGCCAAGGCTTTGACGATTACTCCCTTTCCGCTTCCGTCGATTCCGTCAACCATGACGAGGATGCCTTTATTTTTTTTGATAGTCATACATTCGATATGGTTAACAATTTTTTCTAGAGCGTTGTTATAATTTTTTCCGCCTCGGCGCGAAGCTCATCTAGTGTGCCGGTATTTAAAATTGTGTAATCAGCCATGGCGATTGGTCCGCCTTTTTCTATATTTTCAATTTCCGCAAAGTCGCGGATTTTTGCCGATTCGGGGGTAAATGAACGGTATTTTAATTTTGGATCATCGCCGTGGCGCGCAGCCCTGCCGGATAATCTTTTGTATCTTAATTTTGGCGGCGCGTAAACCGCGATAATAATTAAATTTTCTCCGTATTTATCTTCTAAAATTTTGTATTCAGACCAACTGTAAAGTCCGTCGCCAACCACATTGCCGGTTTTTAACACCTCATCAAATTTGGGAATATTCAAAATAGCAAAAGCGCCTGGTCCGTATTGTTTCCGGAGTTCTTCTCGGATTGGTCTTTCATTTTCTTCAGTCGGTTCGAGGCCGCGTTTTTTGACTTCATCCAAAGTGATTTGGCCAAAACGAATGTATTTGTAGCTGCGTTTAATGAATTCATCGGCCACTTCACTTTTTCCTGCGCCGGGCATCCCGACTAAAGCGATAAATTTATTCATTTTAAAAATTATCTCGTTAATTCAATAAATTTATATTTCAATCCGTTGTATTCTTGCGGTTCTGATTCAGAAATTATTTTTTTGAATTCAGAATAATCCGGAAAAAAAGTGTCGGCTTCGACTGTCGTATCATCAACAATCGTGAGATATAATTTGTTGACCACAGCCAACATTTGAGCGTAAATTGAAGCCCCGCCAATTATAAAAATTTCTTTGTGCTCATTTTCTAATTTTTCTTCTTCCGCCTTCGCGCGCACCAAGGCTTCTTCCGGAGAAAAAACAACGATACATCCCGGCGCCAAAAAATCTTTATTTTTAGTTATAACAATATTCACGCGGTTCGGAAGGGGACGGCCGAGCGAAACAAAAGTATTGCCGCCCATTATCACCGTGTGTCCCGCGGTAATTTTTTTGAAATGTTCCAGGTCGGGCGGAAGATTCCAGAGCAATTTATTTTTAAAACCGATCGCGCGGTTTTTGTTAGTGACGGCGATAGCAGAGATTATCATATTTTTTTATTTCCCCTCTTAAGGTAAGAGGGGATTAAGGGGAGTTATGAGTGGTGAAAATTTATTTCGCGGTTCATAACCCCTCCTAACCTCCCCTTATCTTAAGGGGAGGAAAAACGAATTTAATTAAAATCCGCCGATATTAGCAATCTCGGCTTTGATGGCCGGATGAGATTCGTAATTTTGCAATTCAAAATCTTCAAATTTAAAATCATCAATATTTTTTATGTCAGGATTCAATCTGACAGTAGGGAAGGGGAAGGGTTTGCGCGATAATTGTTCTCTAACTGCCTCAAAATGATTAGAGTAAATATGAACATCGCCAAAAGTATGAACAAATTCTCCGACTGGTATTCCCGTGACATGGGAAACCATTAGAAGTAATAAGGCGTAACTGGCGATATTAAACGGCACGCCCAAAAAAACATCAGCACTTCTCTGATACATGCCTAAGTTTAGTTTGTCATTGGCGACTTGGAATTGAAACATCGTGTGGCAGAAAGGCGGCACTTCGTTGGCATTACCCTTGCTTGCCATGGCGTAAATAAAATCCGGATTCCAGGCGGAAACAACATAAGATTTTCTGAAAGGTTTTTCTTTTAAACCTTGAATGCACCAGCCCAACTGATCAATCTCGCGACCGTCGGAGGCCGGCCAGCGCCGCCACATTTTTCCGTATACCGCTATCAGGTCGCCCCATTTTTTTACAAATTCATCGTCCGCCGAAAGTTCTTTAATTTTTTTTATAAAATTTTCCTGGGTCAAATCTTCTTCGGGTTTATTTTGCAAACAATATTTATGATATCTTTTCCAGGCCCACTCGTCCCAAATATGGACGTCTTTATCCACGAGCGGTTTAACATTCGTACTGCCGGATAAAAACCAGATCAATTCTTCAATGATCCCGCGGTAAAAAACTTTTTTTGTCGTTAGAATTGGAAAACCTTGCCTCAAATCAAAACGTATTTGCCGGCCAAAAACAGAGCGGATATAGGGCGGTTCTTCGCCTTTATCCTTATATTGCTGCAAAACTTCGGGCGTAAAAAATAATTTTTTATCCGAACCATGGTCCAAAATATCTTGGAGCAAATTTAAATATTGGTATTCGGGATGTTTGTCCATAGAGTTAGATTATTTTTATCAAACGATTGAGAAATATTTACATAAACTTACGTCGCTTGAATGCTCTTATATCATCTGGAGTCAAAGTAAACCACTCCCCATTGGTATGTTTATTTTCAAAACGTTTGTGCCAATAGGCCTCGATTCCAGAAGGATCATCTGTTCTTATGGCATGAACCTTTTTTAAATCTCCCGGAAGCTCAAGAGCAATTTCCCTATGACGCCGAGGCACATCAAATGTTTTCCCGATTTTATATTGCTTACTGTATTGTTCTTTTACCATGTAAACAAATCCGTCAGTTTTTTCTAAATCTGATATTTCAGAATTATCATCGTAAGTTGTTGGCTTGGTATCTGGTAAAAACTGAAGAATGTCTGAATATTCGCTATTATCAGTTGCATAGTTTCTAACAAGCTCAAGTCGCTTGCTGGCATTGCCGAGGCGAAAAATAGCCTCATAGCTTGGGAAAGATTCATTTATCCTTTTTTCTATTTTCATGTCAGACTGTGCCGGAAATTGTTTGTTTTTTCGAGTTAATAAAATGATGCTATGAATCATGAACTCATTGCTGTAAGCTTTTTTCATTTCATTTTTTTCGAGACCTGCTTCTTTGATAGCAGAGTTCCAGCTGCGCCAATATTTTCCCAACCAAGCACTATTTGGTATCCCAGTTAATTTACAAAATTTCCGTATGCCTAATGGTTTGCCCCCATTTTCATCGGCGGTACGTTTGATTTCTAAAATTATTTCTTCTTTTGTCATATTTAATCTATTATTTAGATGTTTTTTCTTACACTTGCACTTCTTTGCCGCCGGTCGCGACTCGGCCGCCTTGCCACTGGCCGCGGTATTGGTTGCCTTCGCCCAAAACTTCGTGAAAAGTGATGTGAACAACGCGCGCGCCGAAAGAAATTTTAATATTTGATTTTCCGAGATTGCAGAGTCCAAAAGTCAACTCACCCTGATACCCGGGTTGAACGATGCCATTAAAGAGTCCCAGTCCGGAGCGGAAGAGAGTTGTGCGCGGGAAAATAATGCCGGAAACGGTAACGGGCAAATTTACTTTTTCCATCGTCTTTACCAAATAATATTTTCCCGGTTCAAAAACAAAAGAATTATCGCGTTCGGATTTTCCTTCTTCATTTTTTGCCACCAATTTTATGGCCGGAGTGTTTCGTTCTTCCACTCCCAAAAATCCATCGCCCTCAAGTTCGTAAATTTCTCCGAGCCGCAAATCAAAACCTGCGCCTTCGGGATTATTTTTTTCCCGGTCGCATAAATTTTCCACCAAATTCATTTCTTTAACCAATTCGTGTAATTTTTTTATTCCAAGAATCATATTTTCTAATTACCGTGGAGTTCAGGCTTTAGCCTGTACGTTGCGGCGTTCGTAAAATACACCCTAAAGGGTGAACTCCTATCGATTATAAAGTTTATTTTGTAAAATCAATATTGCAATAAACCGGGCCGTCGTATTTCCTGATTTTAATTCCTCGTTTGTCGGCCAACTCTTGCGCTTCGTTTTCTTCTTCTTTTCCTTCGCCGCCGGTTTTTATCCGTTCGTATTTTTCAAAATAAACTATTTCTTTCACGCCAACGTTGTTAAACGCTTTCATACAGTCGTAACAAGGATAAAGAGCGGTATAAACCGTTGCCCCGTTTAATCTTCTCGTATCCTGCGCGTTGATAATGCTATTTATTTCGGCATGCGCGCCGCGGCAGCGTTTTAATTTTTTAGTAATGGGATCGCCGTCAACTTTCGCGCAACCGACTTCTAAACAATGGTCATCGCCGGCGGTCGGACCGTTGTAACCCATAGAAACAATTCTTTTATTTGTATCAACCACGACAACTCCGGCGGTATGAAATTTACAGGCGGTGCGTTGCGCGACAATCAGCGCTAAATTCATAAAAGTTTCGTCCCAAGACAAGCGGTTTTTTCTAGGATTTTGTAAATTACCCATATAATTTTATATGTTAGTTAGTCCCTCTATTTTAGCAAAACGAAAAAGATTAGGCAATTAAAATCAAGGGGGTTGGATAGTGTTAAAATTAACAAAAAAACACCCCGGTTTAGAGGGTGTTTTTCTATAGAAATTTTAATTACACACTAAGTTTTATTGCCGGACCCATGGTCGTGCAGAGAACGGCGGTTTGGATGTAGACGCCTTTGGCCGCAGCCGGTTTGGCTTTTTTTACCGCTTCAATAAACATCGTCAGGTTTTCCAAAAGTTTTTCTTTATCATAGGAAACCTTGCCGAGTAATTGATGGATATTTCCACCGTCGTCGTTTTTGAAATTAATTTTTCCCTTTTTCAGTTCACTGATGATTTTTTTGATATTTGGATTAACAGTTTCTGTTTTTGGATTTGGCATCAAACCCTTTGGACCCAAAATTTTCGCGATTTGCGCCAATTTTGACATCATAGTCGGCGTCGCCACCGCGATTTCAAAATTAGCTCTTTCTGAAGATTTAATCTCTTTAATCAAATCTTCGCCGCCGACAATTTCCGCGCCGGCCTCTTTGGCTTCTTTTTCCAAAGCCGGTTCAACAAAAGCGGCGATTTTTTTGGTCTTGCCAATGCCGTGCGGCAAAACTAAAGTACCGCGCACTAACTGTTCGCCCTTTTTAGGATCAATGCCGAGTTTGATGTGGACTTCCACGCCGGCATCAAATTTTTCCTTAGGGCCATTTTTGATTAGATCCAAGGCCTCCGCAAAAGAATAACTCTTTTTTGGATCAATGGATTTTTTTACTTCTTGATAGCGTTTTCCGCGCATAAGTTTTTTGGTGTGGTGTTAACGCCCCGAATGGAGCTCCCACTGTTATTAACTACAAATTACAAATTTTGATACAAATATACAAATTCTTGCTTACATGTTGATCTAATAAAAATATACTTTATCGCTATTTGTATATTTGTAAATGATTTGTAATTTGTAGAGTTATTAAACTTCTTTGTTGTTATTTTCTTTTGATTCTTTGGTTTCTTTGCTAATCATTTTCCAGTGCCACAAGAATAGGGGAATGGCGACAAGGAGCATGGAAATGTCGCGAACGGCATTTTTCTGTTTTCTCGCGACTTTCATAATTCCTTGTTGGTCCTGCCAATTTTTATAATCAACGAGCCAGTTTTGAATTTGTTGTTTTTCGTCGGCTGTTAAATCACATTTATCTGCGCAGCGTTCGGCTGTTTGGCCAAGTTTTATTTCAGATGTCATGAGGTACGGGACTGGCGGCGCCCAATCGTCGGCTTTATCCGCGGTTTTAAAAACCCAGGTTTTGAGCCCGAGATTCGCGAGATCAACTGTTCCCCAAACAATCATCATTAAAGCAATCAAGGCAATTAGGTAGAAATAAACCGTTCGGATTGAGCTTAGTTTAAAAGCCATAGATTTAGTTAAATAGTTAATCAGTTAAATGGTTAAGTAGTTTTGTCGAAGGCAGTCACCGATTAACTGAGTAACTGATTAGCCAACTATTTCCAAACCCATTTGCCGCGCCGTGCCTTCAATAATTCTCATCGCCGCGTCAATATCATGAGCGTTTAAGTCGGGCATTTTTTTCTCGGCGATTTCCCGGACTTGCGCCCTGGTAACCTTGCCGACTTTTTCCTGAAGCGGTTTTCCGGAACCCTTTTCAATTCCCGCGGCTTTTTTCAAAAGTTCGGCCGCCGGAGGGGTTTTTAAAACAAAGGTGTAGGTGCGGTCCTCAAAAACAGTGATTTCCGCCGGAATGATGTCGCCAGCCATTTTCGCGGTCGCGGCGTTGAACTTTGAGCAGAATTCAGCGATATTCAAACCATGCTGGCCGAGCGCCGGGCCGATTGGCGGCGCGGGATTTGCCTTGCCGGCTGGGATTTGTAATTTTATTACTGTTTTAATTTTTTTAGCCATAGAACTCGATGCGAATTTACGAATTAATGCGAATGAAACGAATAATTCGTATTATTCGTATACATTCGTATATTTGTATCGCTACATTTATATTTTTTTAACTTGTAAAAAATCTAATTCCACCGGAGTTTCGCGGCCGAACATGCTAACCAACACTTTAACTTTGCCGCGAGCTTCGTCAATGGCTGAAATTTTTCCTTCAAAACCTTTGAACGGTCCATCGTTAATTTTAACCGGCGCGCCAACCGTGACGTCAATTTTATATTGAGGTTCTTCTTCGCCCATTCTTTTCTGCAAAACTTTTATTTCTTCATCGGAAAGGGGGGTCGGAATCGTGCCCGTACCGATAAATCCCGTAACGTTCGGAGTGTTTCTGACCACATACCACGAATCGTCGGTAACGAGCATTTCCACCAAAACGTAACCCGGGAAAATTTTTTCAATGACCGTCCGGCGTTTGCCGTTTTTTATTTTTATCTTTTTCTCGGTAGGAATCAAGACATTGAAAATCTTGTCCTGCATTGCCATGGATTCAATTCTTTGTTTTAAATTATGGGCGACGTTTTCTTCGTATCCGGAATAAGTGTGAATCGCATACCAGCGCCGGCCTCTTTGGGCTATTTGTTTAGGCATAAATAAAATTCAAAAGTCAAAATTCAAAATTCAAAAATTTTGGATTAGTTATTTTATGTACTTTTCCAAAAGCCAGGTGAAAAGAAAGTCCAGTGCTCCCAAAAAAGCGGCCACGCCCAAACTTATGCCAATCACAACCAGGGTGTGGTTTATTGTTTCCCGTCTTGTCGGCCAGACGACTTTTTTCAATTCCTGATACGACTCCCGAAGGTAATTTGTTAATTTGTTTTCAGCAAGTGTCATTTATTTTTTCTGCGTTTTTCGGCGTTATTATCGGCGTTTTTCTGCGGGAATGATAATTTATAGAAGCAGATTTACGCGGATCAAAACGCGGATTTACGCGGAAGATTTTAAGGTTTTTAAAACAGCCCTGGGGGCTATTTAGGATTAGTATAGCACAGGTTAAAAATAGCGCAAGATCCACTCTGCGAATTACAAATTATTTACAAATTTACAAATAACGGAAAAATGAGTTTTACCAAATTAACGTGTTAGCAAGAATTTGTATATTTGTACCGAATTTGTAATTTGTAGTTGATTAAATATCCAAATTTTTGACCGCCTTTGCATGAGTCTGAATAAAACGTTTGCGCGGTTCAACTTCATCGCCCATCAAGACGTTGAAAACCTCGTCGGCTTCTTTCGCGTCATGAACATTGACTTGTTTCATAAGCCGTCTTGCCGGATCCATGGTTGTTTCCCAAAGTTGTTCCGGGTTCATTTCGCCCAAACCTTTGTAGCGTTGGATGCCGATGCCGGAAACGGTCGCGGCGGCTTCTTCACCTTCCACAACTTCGGCCACTGGTTTTTCATCAGTTTCTTTTTTTACTTTTTTATTGTCAGTCTTTTTATTTTTCTGAAATTCCGCGATAGTTTTATCTTTTTCTTCATCGCTATAAACATATCTTACGTCTTTGCCGGATTGGATTTTGTAAAGAGGCGGTTGGGCAATGAAAATATGTCCTTTGGTAATCAATTCCGGGAAGTAGCGGTAAAAAAGAGTTAAAAGCAAGGTGCGGATATGCGCGCCGTCAACATCGGCATCAGTCATAATGATAATTTTTCCGTATCTTAAACCCGTGATATCAAATTGTTCGCCGATGTTCGTGCCCATGGCGATAATCAATGATTTTATTTCGTTGTTGGCGAGCATTTTATCAAGCCGCGCTCGTTCCACATTTAGAATTTTTCCGCGCAAGGGGAGAATGGCTTGGTAATCGCGGTTGCGGCCTTGTTTGGCCGAGCCGCCGGCCGAATCTCCCTCAACGATATAGAGTTCGGTTTTTTCCGGTTCGCGATCGGAACAATCGGAAAGTTTTCCCGGAAGAGTTAAACCTTCTAAAACGCCCTTGCGGAGAATTGTTTCGCGGGCGACGCGGGCCGCGTTTCTCGCGCGGGAGGCCAAAATGCTTTTTTCAATAATGCCCTCGGCGTCTCGCGGATGTTCTTCCAAAAAAGTGGTAAGGGCTTCGGAAAAAATAGTGTCAACCGCCGGCCGAACTTCGGGATTGCCGAGTTTTGCCTTGGTCTGGCCTTCAAATTGTGGGTCTTTGACTTTGACGCTTACAACCGCGGTCAAACCTTCGCGCACGTCTTCACCAGTCAGATTTTCATCTTTTTCTTTCAGGTATCCTTTATTTCTCGCATAGTTATTTAAAACGCGAGTCAGAGCCGTGCGGAAACCGACAAGGTGTGTTCCGCCTTCAGGATTGTAAATATTATTACAGAAAGCGAAAACGGTTTCTTTAAAATCGGCAGTATATTGCACCGCGACTTCCACGCCAATCCCGGCGGAGTCTTTTTGGACGTAAAAAACATTTTCCTGTTTTAATTCTTTGTGATGATTTAGATAACCGACGTAAGAGGCAACGCCGTCTTCAAAATAAAAAGCGTAAGTCGGCTGGTCTTTCTTTTTTCCTTTTTCCGCCTTGCGTTCGTCAAAAATAATAATTTTTACGCCTTTTGTGAGGTAGGCCTGTTGGCGGAGATGGGTCAGGATAGTTTGCAAATCAAATTCAGTCGTGGTAAAAATTTCCGGATCAGGTTCAAAAATAATTGTTGTGCCAGTGCCGCGCGCTGTGCCGATAGGTTTTACTTTGCCCTGCGGTTTTCCTTTGGCGTATTCCTGCATCCAAAGTTTTCCGTCGCGCTTCACTTCAGCGCGCATATATTTTGAAAGAGCGTTTACGACCGAAACGCCGACGCCGTGCAGACCGCCGGAAACTTTATATCCGCCTTCGCCGAATTTTCCGCCGGCGTGGAGGATAGTCAAAACCGTTTCCAGAGCAGATTTTTTTGTTTGTTTATGAATTTCAACCGGAATGCCGCGGCCGTTGTCAAAGACTGAAACGCGGCTGTTTGAAAGGAGGCGGACTTCAATTTCCGTGCAGTGGCCGGCCATGGCTTCATCAATGGAGTTATCAACAACTTCCCAAACTAAATGATGCAAACCTTCCGGACCGGTTGAGCCGATGTACATTCCGGGCCGGCGGCGGACGGCTTCCAAACCTTCCAAAACGGTAATTTGTTTTGCGCCGTATTCTTCTTTTTTGGCTTTAACTTTTGGAGACATAATAAAAAAATTGAACCTCTCCGCCGTGGGCGGAAAAAGAAGTAAAATTTGCTAATATTTATTAAGTTATTATAGCATAGAATATTTTATAAAACAAGGGGACAAAAGCCCCTCTAAAAGAAGTTTTATAGATAAACTTGCCCAGCTTTCGCTGGGAATCCAGAAAAAACGGAATCCCGACGAAAGTCGGGCAATCTGCAGCCGTTCGCCCAGATTTTATTTTTTTGCTATAATGAAGATGTAATTTACAAATCTTGTTTTTAAAGATATGGCTACGGGAATTGAAGGAAGAATGGCCGCGGAGTTGGATCGCCGGCGGGTTTGGGGCTACACTGACGACGAAAATTTTAATCGGGAAATTGCTCAGCCGTGGAAGAGATCGGCGTTTGATCCGTACGAGTTTATCGGCAAACCTTATCCGCGAGGGGAAGTGGAAGGAGATTTGAAAAAAATTGATGATATTAAAAAATCCCCGGATTTTAGGCATGAGCGGGGGAGCGAGACAGTCGCCCTGGAATATGTTTTGATGGATGGAATAAAAGTTCACGGTTGGTTTGGCGATGAAGTTGAATCAGTCCGGAAAACTTCAGAATACGATGACGTAAAAAACGGAGTTGATTTTGTCGTAACTTTTTACGACGAAGAAAGCGGTCAGTTTGTTAATCTGGCCATTGACGCCACTACCGCCGTCGACCGTTTTGTTTTGGACAGGAAAAAAGAAAGAATTTTCAGAAAATTGGGATTTGGAGAAATGGCCAAAGTGAAATATTTTGAAGACCCGGACGGAAATCGGGGAAAAGTGGAAATGCCTTGCGTCGTTTTGGCTTTGGGACCCGAAAAAACTTTTGAACTTCAAAAAATGCTTGTTGCCGGATCGCGCGAGGAAAAATTTGCACCGGAAATGTTTGATTTTTTGGATTCCGCGAGCGAGCAACTGTTTGGATTTATAAATTACACCTTGCATCGGCGCGGATTTTTGGCCCGCGAGAGAGAACTTAAAAATTTGGGAGAGATAGCCGGGTTTATGGACCGGCATAGGGGAGATATTGATGAGCCGACGGAAAAAATTATTGACAGCCATTTTGCCGCGTTAAAAATTATTGGTATGGCCGCGGCGAGAAAGAGAATCGAGCGACAAATTACGCGGGAATCAATACATTAAAAAAGTAATCATAAAAATATGGCCATCCAAGATCAGCCGACAGATTTTTCCGAAGGTCAATTAAAATTCGCTTCATGGTACGTTTCCCACAAAATTTTATTGAAGAAAATTTTGATTGGTTTTTTGATATTTTTAAATGCCATTCTTTTGGGCTACGGACTTTACGGACTTGTAAACTACTATTTTATTGAAGGACCGAAATTCGCGGCGGAAATGAGGGAACTTTCCAGCCCCATTGATTATTCCGCCATAAATCAGGCCGCGGCGCCAAAGAATTTTGAAATCGGAACGACGACGATTTTTTCTTCAGGAAAAGAGAGATATGATTTTGTCGCGAAAATTTTTAATCCGAACAGCGGCTGGCGGGCCGAATTCACTTACGACTTTTTGGTGGACGGAACGGCGCGTTTGGAGAAGAATGGTTTTACTTTACCGGGTGAAGAAAAATTTATTTTTGATTTGGGCGTTTCGGCAAAAAGCAAACCTCGCCAGGCGGTTTTAGAAATAAAAAATTTACAATGGAAGAGGATAAACGTCCATGAAATTCCCGATTACGCCGCCTGGCAAGACGAACGCTTGAATTTCATTGTTGAAAATGTAAAATTTACGCCGGCCGCAGTTCAGGAAAATGCGCTTTCCATCAGCCGGGCTTCATTTACGGCGAGAAACGCCTCGGCCTTTAGTTTTTGGGACGTGGGTTTTGCCGTTCTTCTTTATCGCGGCAGTTCACTCGCGGGCGTAAATTACATAACTCTTGAAGAATTCCGTTCTGGACAAAACCGTCCGGTTGAAGTAAGTTGGTTTGAGACATTGCCGTCAATAAGCCAGGTAAAAGTCATGCCGGAAGTGAATATTTTTGATCCGAAAGTGTTCATGCCAGTGGATTAAAGTCAGTTAATCTGTTAATCAGTTGATTAGTTAATCAGTTTTTGGTTTTGTTGGGTAGTTTTTGTTTGTGGCAATTTAGTCGCCATTTTTTTAACTGATTAACTATTTAACCATTTAACTATTTAACCAAAGTGCTCTCGCGGTATTTTTCATTTTTAAAACGTTTTGACTGGGTACTCGCGACTTCAGTATTTTTGCTTATGGTTTTAAGTTTAGTCGCGCTTTACAGCATTTCTTTAAGCAAAGCCCCGCCGGATTTTTTAAATTTTAATAAGCAGTTGATTTTTATTTTTGTCGGCTTGGCGGGATTTTTTGTTCTTAGTATTTTGGATTATAAGTGGTTGAAATTTTACAGTTTTCCCATTTACGGTCTGGCGATGATTTTGTTAATCGCTGTTTTGATTTTTGGCCAGGTTATTCGCGGAACTCAGGGTTGGTTTGGTTTTGGTTGGTTTAATTTTCAGCCGGTGGAAGTGGCGAAACTTGCCATGATTATTTTTTTGGCGAAATATTTTTCCCGCGGGGCGCATGAAATTTTTAATTTTAAATATATCGCGATAAGCGGAGTTTTTTCAGGAGTTTTGATCGGTTTAGTTTTGCTGCAGCCGGATTTTGGTTCGGCGTTGGTTCTTTTTTTCTTGTGGCTCGCGATGTTATTTTTAATTGGAATAAAGAGATCGCACTTGATTTTACTTTTAGTTTTGGTTGCGGTGCTTCTCGCCGGTTCGTGGTTTTTTGTTTTTCAGGATTATCAAAAAGAAAGAGTTTTGAGTTTTTTTGACGCTTCGCGCGATCCGCTCGGCCGCGGCTACAATATTACTCAGGCGCAGATTGCCGTCGGTTCGGGCCAAATGCTCGGCCGAGGAATTGGTTTTGGACCGCAAAGCCAATTGCGTTTCGTTCCGGAAAGCCAGACGGATTTTATTTTCGCCGTTTTAGCCGAAGAATTGGGTTTTTTGGGCGCGGCGCTTATTCTTGCTCTTTGGGGCGTTATTTTTTGGCGGGTTGTCCGAATCGCGAGACGCGCCCGCGACGATTTCAGCTTATTTTTCGCGGCCGGTACAGCGATTGTCTTTTTGATTCAGATTTTTATTAATATTGGTATGACAGTCGGAGTAGCGCCGGTGACCGGTATTTCTTTGCCGTTTTTAAGTTATGGCGGCAGCGCGCTGGTCGTAAATTTAGCGATGGTCGGGATTTTAGAGAGTATTGCGGCAAGATCGTAAATTAGAAAATAGAAAGTAGAAAATAGAATTTAGAATCGGCCACTTGACGATTTCGGTGTTTGCTGCTAACATCTAATTATCGTATTTTTTAAAATAATTAATTCATAAATAGAGAATTCTTATGACCTTTGGTCTGAATGTCAAAAAACGGGAAGTGACTGGTAAGGGAGTAAAGAATCTCCGTAAACAAAATTTGATTCCGGCCGTTATTTATGGAAAAGACGTGCCGTCCTTAAATTTGCTTGTGGAGTATCTTCCTTTCAGCAAACTTTACAAAGAAGCCGGAGAAAGCACGCTCATTGATTTAAAAGTTGATGAAGCGACGCCGGTCAAAGTTCTGGTTCAAGATGTACAACGAGATCCACTGACTGGGAAATTCGCCCACATTGATTTTCACCAAATCAAGATGACGGAAAAACTTAAAGTGGACGCTTTGTTGAAATTTATCGGTGAAGCGCCGGCCGTGAAAGAACTCGGCGGTACTTTTGTTCACAGCATGGATAAAGTGGAAATTGAATGTTTGCCGCAAGATTTGGTTCATGAAATTGAAGTTGATATTTCCTCGCTCAAAACTTTTGAAGAGAGAATTCATGTCAAAGATTTAAAGGTATCTTCTGGCGTGAAAATTTTGGCTGATATGAACGCGACAATTGCCGCGGTTGAAGCGCCTTTAACCGAGGAAGAATTGAAGGCTGAACTTGAAACGCCGGTCGCGGAAAAAGTTGAAGAAGTTGAAGTTGTGGAAAAAGCCAAGAAAGAAGGAGAAGAAGAGGCCGCAGCCGCTCCGGAAGCAGCGGGCGAGAAGAAAGAAGAGAAAAAAGAAGAGAAGAAAAAGTAATAATAGAAATTATTATAATGAAGGAATTATTCTCAAAAATAATTGCTTTTGTGAAGAAACAACCGCGCATTTGGCTGGTTGTTTCTTTGCTTTTAATTTCAGTTTTTGTGGTGGCCGGCGGAGGTTATTTGCTCCTTTCCAGAACTTCTTTTTTGGATTTTTTTTCCAGAAACAGTTCGGCGCAAGAAATTAGTAATGTGAATTCATCTTCGGAGAACGGATTTTACCGTTTGATTGACGGGGTGGCTGTTTCCGACGAGACAAAAATAAATCCGCCGCTCTTCGCCGTGCAGATTGAAAACATGGTTGACGCCAGGCCGCTTTCCGGAGTCTCCGGCGCCAGTTTGGTTTATGAAACTTTAGCCGAGGCCGGCATTACGAGATTGCTCGCGGTTTACGCGGCGGACGACGATGTGCCGGAAATCGGACCGGTCCGAAGCGCGAGACCATACTTTCTTGATTGGGCTGAAGAATATGGCGCGCTTTACGCCCACTCGGGCGGCAGTCCGGAGGCCTTGCGATTAATTCCGCAATACGACATTTTTGACCTGAATGAATTCGCAAACGGCAGATTTTTTTGGCGGTCAAAATCAAGATACATGCCGCACAATCTTTATACTTCAGTTGAACTTTTAAATGAAGCTTTCGCGGCGAAGAATGGCGAGGTAAAAATTTTCTCATCTTGGCAGTTTAAAAATGAAGTTTTGGCGGAAGCGCGGCCGAGCGAAGAAAAACGGGCAAAAATTTATTTTTCCACAAAAACCTACGAAGTCGGCTGGCAATATGACCGAGAGGCAAATGACTATTTGCGTTATCAGGCCGGCGTCATTCAGCAAGATAGAGACGGTTCCGAAGTTCGGGCAAAAAATATTATTGTTCAGCTTACTGACGTGATTGTTTTGGACGATGTCGGACGAAAAGATATTGAAACGCAGGGGAGCGGCGACGCGATTGTTTTTCAGGATGGCGTTAGAATCGACGGAACTTGGCGGAAAGAAACGCGGGGCGACCGGACGAAATTTTTTGATGCGACTGGCGCGGAAATAAAATTCAACCCGGGAGTGACCTGGGTTGAAGTAGTGCCGATAGATACTGAGGTCGAGTTTTAATTTTAATTTCCGTAATTACCCAGTTACCCAATTACTTAATTACAATCTCGTAATTAAGTAACTAATAGTAACTAAGTAATTAAATTATTTTTTGGTCTCGATTTGTAATATAATAATTCGATCTCGGCCGGCGAGATCTTTTTTTACCCCCACACCAATGCATTGGTGTGGGGGTTTATTTCTCTTTGACTTATGACAGAGGCGCAGTTTTATATTTTAAAAATAACAACTCTATTTCTTCCCGCCAGGTCTTGTTTAATCTTTATTTTCGCGGCGGGAAAACGGCGCTTGATTAGTTTTGTGATAGATTTTTTTTGCGATGGGTCAATTTCGAAGAAACATGAAATATGAAACTTAAAACTTGAAACTTGAAAATTTTTGATTTGTTTTAGGAGTTGGCGGTAGTAATTGAGGCCGTCAGAACCGCCGTCCAGAGCTTGCTTCGGTTCATATTTTTTAATTTCCGGTTGAGTATGTCGCCACTGCGTGGTAGTGAGGTATGGCAAATTGGCAACGATTATTAAGTTGGAGTAGCGCCCGTAAGGGCGCGCTTGTGACGCAGCCTCACGGCTGCTATTCCGCGATGGAATAGTCATCAATGGCTCAAGCAAATTGCCGTGTAGCAAAGTAACGGCGACTTTATGATGAAGAATATTTTTTCGCGCTACTTTTAACGCCGCCGCCGAAATTTCTGTGGCGAAGATTTTTGCTTTGGGAAGATGGTGGGCGAGTGTTATGGCGATGGCGCCGCTTCCGGTTCCGACATCAATGATTGCAGTTGGATTTTTATCTATTGCGGCTTCAACTAATGTTTCCGTTTCGGGGCGGGGGATTAGAACATTTTTATCAACAAAAAAATCCAGGCCGTAAAAATATTTGTGGTCCGTGAGGTAGGCGATTGGTTCATGCCGTACTCGCCGAGCAATAAGTTTTTTAAATTTAGCCAGTTGTCCCGCGGCCAATTTTTTTTTAGGATGCGCGTACAAAAATTCTTTTGGTTTTTTTGTAACAAAAGCTAAAAGAATCTCTGCATCCAAGGCAGGGGAGGAAATTTTATTTTTTTGTAAAATTTTTATTGCCTCAATGAGCGATTGCTTGATAGTCATAGCGTTATTATAACATAAAAAAAGGCCTGAGCACTTGCGCACTCAGGCACCTCCTTGGAATTCGTTCCGCGGTGGGCTACGTTCAGGTGGGCTTGCCGGCGGTGGGCTCGACGACCTCCAGCTCCTCCTCGACGACCTCGGCTTCCGGAGCGTCAGCTTCTTCCGTGGCGGCTTTCGTGGCCTCCGCTCGGCTCTCGGTGACACAAGCGTCGAGCTCACGGTAGGGGAAAGCGTTGACGAGGTTGCTCCACGTGACGGGGTGACCGTCGGAGTCTTCCGTGTGGAGGAACTCCTCGAAAGCCGTCACAGTTTCATCGTGAGGGATTCGCTTGAACAGCTCGTCGACGAACAACTTGAAGTCCTTGGTGGCCGCCTCGAAGAGAGTCAGATTGTCCTCCACGCTTCCATGCCAGCCGGCGTAGAAGGGTCCGACGATCTTCGCGAAGCCGTGCAGTCCGACGAGACGCTTCAGGCCGGCGACGAAGCTCGGCTTCAGGCCCTCGCCGGGGATGGCCAGGATCTTGGCCACGATGTCCTCGACCCTCAGGAACCCCGTCAGGTAAGCCTTCTCCAGGCCGTCCGCAAGAAATACCTTCGCCATTTCCCGTCTGTCTTCCATGGTTTTCCTTCGCTTGCCTTTGCCCGCGACACGCGGGGAATTTTGGCAAGACCTTTCTACCCGCACATTAGTTTAAAAAATTTTGTTTGTCAAGATAAAAAAAGAGCCCGCGGACTGCCGGGAGGGGGTGGGAGGTCTAAGACCTTTCCACGCGGCAGTACGCGGGCTTCGCGCCGGGGCTCTCCTGTGGTTTCGGGAGGGGCGCGAATTTGGACGGAGAACGAGCGGGTTAGGAACTCGCAGCTCTCACGTTGTTCGGGGGTGGACTACTACTGGTCGGTGCCGTGAAGGCGGTATTCGCGCGCCTTCCGCCTGGCTCCTTCGGCTTGGCGGCGTTCCTCCTCGTCGTCGGGGATGAACCCGTCGGCGCGGCGATGATTCGGCCGACGCCTCTCGATCACGAACGGCCCTCCGTCCGGAATGATGCGAGATCCGTCGCGCGAGAGAGGCGTGCCATCGTGCATGAAAACTCCCTTTGACATCCCTGTCCTCCTCAACCTTCCCTACGATCTCTATTGACAACTCGTCCCGTCCATCGGGCCGAGATGTAGGGCCACCTTCCTTGCGTTTTGACGCGTGTCAACGGCGCAAAGCCACCCTGTTTGTTGATTTCATAATATTACAAAAAGATTAATTTGTCAACCCCCTTGACAAATTTTTTAATTATGATAGAGTATTACGGCAAGGGTAATGGGGAGTCCTGTTCGGCTGATGCCAGCAGCGCACTGGCGTCATGGGTAATCTTTTTTCATCCCAAATCTAGAGCCCCTGGTTGGCGAACAGCGCGTTGATGCGCGGCCGACCTTGAGGCAAAGGACCCACGGGGTGGTCAGCAGGAACCCGGTCCGCGAGCTGCCCGTGAAGCAGACGTGGACTGAAATCTCCCCCGCGTTTTCGATCCTCCAAATCCGCTTTTAGCGGGTAAGGAGGTCACCCTTCTTTGCACACCGCTACGTTTCGCGTTGTGCCTGTCGGTCGAACACCTGTTCGGCCGACTCTTTTTTATATCAAAATTTATATCAAAAAACCGGCCTTGCGGCCAGTCAATTTTCCCCTCTTAAGGTAAGAGGGGCTGGGCCTGCCCGCAACGCCAGCAACCTGCCCGCTAATGCAAGCATAGCGTTGCAGGCGGGGCTGGCTTGCGTGGCGGGCGGGGGCGTTATGAGCGGCGATTTTAAAATCCACGGTTCATAACGCCACCCAACCCCCCCTTATCTTAAGGGGAGGGGTTCATTGTTTCTTTTTTCAACACTTCAATGATCGGGTCAAGTTCGCCATCCATCACGTTATTTATACTATGCCAACTTTCTTTAACGCGGTGATCGGAAACGCGGTCTTGAGGAAAATTATAAGTTCTGATTTTTTCCGCGCGCATGGCCGAACCGATCTGCGAACGTCGCGCCGCGACTTCCGCCGCCTGGCGTTTTTCCTGCTCCATTACAAAAAGTCGGGCGCGCAAAACTTGCATGGCTTTTTCCCGATTTTGCTGCTGGGAACGTTCGTCTTGGCAGGCGACAACAAGGCCCGACGGAATATGAGTAATACGCACGGCGGAATATGTCGTTTGCACGCTCTGCCCGCCATGGCCGCCGGATAAAAATGTATCAACGCGCAAATCTTTTGGTTCAATTTTAATATCAATTTCTTCAGCTTCAGGAAGGACGGCGACGGAAGCGGTTGAAGTATGAACCCGGCCGCTTTTTTCCGTTTCCGGAACGCGCTGAACGCGATGCACGCCGCTTTCAAATTTTAAATTTCCCCAAGCACCTTTTCCGATAACAGAAAAAATAATTTCTTTAAAACCTCCAAGGTCAGTGCGGTTGGCCGAGATCAATCTTGTCTGCCAGCCCTTGCGCTCGGCAAAGCGCGAGTACATTCGGAAAAGTTCGGCGGCAAAAATTGCGGCTTCATCGCCGCCGGCGCCAGCCCGGATTTCCACAATAATATTTCTTTTGTCCAACGGATCTTTCGGCGTCAGTTCTTCTTTGATTTCCGCTTCAAGCGCCGACTTTTCTTGCCTAATTTTTTCCAATTCTTCTTTGGCAATGACAGCCAATTCGGGAATGTCTTGCGCAGCAACGGTTTCCGTGTCAGTTTCTTCCTTTTCCAGTTTATGAAATTTATTTATTTTTTCCATTACTTCTTTTAAGTCGCTGTATTCCCGCGAAACGGTTTTCAGTTTTTCCGGATTAGAAACCACCTCGGGGCGGGCGAGTTCGGCCTCGAGTTCGGCAAAACGTTTTTCAGCTTTAGCGATTTCAGGAATCATAAATTATTTAAACATCTAAACATTTAAACATTTTAACATAAATTCTAACATAAAAACATGATAACAAAAACGTTACCATGTTTTATGCAAATTGAATAGCTACTTTGTTTTTTTGGCGCGCGGCTTCTTTTCTTTTTTCGTCGCGGAAATGGCCGCCTTCTTTTCCATTTTTTCTTTGAATTTTTCAACGCGTCTCGCCGAGTCAACAAGTTTCTGTTTGCCGGTATAGAACGGATGGCAGGCGGAACACAACTCAACCTTGATTTCTTTCATGGTTGATCCAACAGTAAAAGCGTTGCCGCAGGCGCAGGTTACTTTTGCTTTTGGATAATATTCTGGGTGGAGGTCTTTTTTCATAATTATTGATTATTGTTTTTGATTAATATCTTGTTCTTTTTGATTATGCAGGAATTTGGACCTTTGTGTCAAGGCGAAGATGGAAAGAAGGGCAATGTAGGTCGCCGTGAATTCGGAAGGCATTTTGTATTTTCCCCCGGAGACGATAGCAGTAATGATAAAGAAAAAAATTAAAATTGTCCAGAGAATAACAAAAAATTCGCCTTTGCGTTTTGAAAAATGAGAATCTTGCCAGCGGTCAAATTCTTTGGTCCCGGCGTAAAGGCCTAGGATAGAGATATAAATAATGGAAATTGCCGCGGCGTATCCGCTGAATTTATCGTTAGTGAAAAAATCAAACATGAAAAACCCCATGGACGCGAAAGTCCAGAGATTGGTCAATTGCCTCCAGATTTTGTCGTTTGATTTTTCCGTTTGTAGCGGGTCCATATTTTTGACGAACAATCGCGTCTTTAATTTAGCACAGATAGGTTAAAGAATCAAGAGGCCCCCTTGCATTATTTTTAAATTCGTGTAAAATAAGCATAAAGTCATTAATTAACAGTAATCCCACATGTTTTGCCTTTAAAACTTGCTCCTGATCCGGCGCTCGCCGGACCCGCAAGTTTTGGCGAAACAGAGGCAAAAAGGAAAAAATTATGCCGGAAATCCCGACAATGTTGGAAATGCTCCAGGCCGGTGTTCACTTTGGACACAAGGCCTCAAAATGGCATCCAAAAATGAAGCCGTACATTTTTGGAGAACGGAGCGATGTCCACATCATCAACTTAGAAGAAACGGCGAAAAAATTAAAAGAGGCGTTAGATTTTATTAAAAAAACAACAGCCGCGGGCGGAGTTGTTCTTTTTGTTGGTTCAAAAGAACAGGCCAAAGAAATTGTGAAACGCTACGCCAAAGACGCCGGCGCGCCCTACGTTGTAACCCGCTGGCTCGGCGGAACTTTTACGAATTTCAAAACCATCAAGAGCGTGACCGACCGGTTTACCGATTTAAAAAACAAAACGGCGACCGGCGGACTTGCCAAATATACTAAAAAAGAGCAACTGAATTTCCAAAAAGAAATTGTGAAATTGGAAGAATTGGTTGGCGGCATAGAAACTTTGAAGAAATTACCGGAAGCGATTTTTGTCATTGACGTCAGGGCGGAAAAAACCGCTGTGGCCGAAGCGAGAAAGAAAAAAGTGCCGGTCGTGGCGCTCTGCGACACAAACATTAATCCGGACGACGTTGATTATCCGATTCCTTCAAATGACGATGCGGTTAAAACAATTGAAATGATGGTTGGTCTTGCCGCCGCGGCCGTGAAAGAGGGGAAAGCGGAGTTTGAAACGAAAAAAGTTTCCGCTCCGGAAAAACCGGCGGCTCCGGCCGTGAAAGCAGAAGAAGTGAAGGAAGAGAAAAAATAATTTTTATAAAAACATATAAACATCTAAACATACAAACAATTGTTTAAATGTTTAAATGTTTGAATATTTAAATATTATGATCGTAAATCCAAAACTTGTTTCCGAGCTCCGCAATGAAACCGGCGCCGGCGTTGTTGAATGCAAAAACGCCCTGGACGAAGCGAACGGAGACATCGCAAAAGCGATTGAAATTTTGAGAAAAAAGGGTGAGATTAAAGCCGCGAAAAAATCGGCCGAACGGACAACCAAAGAAGGTTTGATTCATGCTTATGTCCACGCGAACGGCAAAGTCGGAGCGATGATTGAAATGAGTTGTGAAACTGATTTTGTGGCGCGGAATGAAGAATTTCAGGCTTTGATTCATGATGTCGCGATGCAAGTCGCGGCGACTAATCCGTTGTACGTAAAACCCGAAGACGTGCCGGAAGAAGTGGTTGCAAAAGAAAAACAGATGTATCTTGAAGAATTGCAGGGGCAGGAAAAACCGCCGATGGTAGTGGAAAAAATTCTCGCGGGAAAATTGGAAAAATATTTTGAAGATGTTTGTCTCTTAAACCAGCCGTTCGTTAAAGACGAGGATATTACAATTGGAGAATTAATAAATCAAAAAATCGCCAAGATCGGCGAGAAGATTGAAGTGAAGAAATTTGTTAGGTTTCAGATTTAATTTATGAAGATAGTTGAGGTCCAATTTACGCCGTGGGGAAGGATTTACGACTTTGATGCCGGAGAATTCAATTTTCCGATAGGTGATTTTGTGGTTGTGAAAACAGATCTCGGCGTGGAAATGGGCAAAGTGGTTGGCGCGAAAGAAATTGGCGCGAAAGAAATTGAAACGGCCAAACTTGAAATCAAACCGATTTTCAGAAAGGCCAGCACGGCCGACATGATAAAATTCAAAGAAAAAGAAGGTCAGAAGAAAGAAGCGCTTTCGGTCTGCAAGCAGTTGGTTAAAAAATACAATCTGCCGATAAAATTAATCGACGTCCACTTTTCTTTTGATGGTGGGCGTGTTACTTTTGCTTTTGTGGCCGACGGACGGGTGGATTTCCGCGATTTAGTCAAAGATTTGACCAGAATTTTTCAGAAATCAATCCGCCTTCAGCAGTTAGGTATCCGCGACGAAGCAAAAATTTCCGGCGATGTCGGCGCTTGCGGCCGGAATCTTTGCTGCCAAAAATTTAAAAAAGATTTGGGAAATATTTCTTCGGATTTGGCCGACCTCCAGCAAATTGCTCATCGCGGTTCGGACCGTCTGACCGGTGTTTGTGGGCGGCTGATGTGTTGTTTGGCGTATGAGCAGAAAACTTACGAAGAAGCGGTAAAAAAACTTCCGCCGGTTGGCACGAACGTCCGGACGGACCGCGGCCGGGGAAAAGTAATCGGCTGGCATACCCTAAAACAGTCAGTTGATGTAAGATTAGAAGAGGGGACAATTATTGAAGTTCCCATCAAAAAATAATTTTAAAAAAATTAATTAAATTTGGAGGAAATATGCCAAAAATCAAAGTCGCGATCAACGGTTTTGGCCGAATTGGCAGACAATTTTTTGCCATTGCCCAAGACCATCCGAATCTTGATGTCGTCGCGGTAAACGACCTAACCGATCCGGCGACCCTGGCTCATCTTTATAAATATGATTCCGTCTACGGCGTGCATCCGGGAAAAGTGTCGGCCGGCAAAGATTTTATCCAGGTTGACGGACAGAAAATAAAAATTTTTGCGGAAAAAGATCCGGCCGCATTGCCCTGGAAAAAATTGGGCGTTGATGTGGTAGTTGAATCAACCGGTATTTTCACCGACCTGGAAGGCGCCTCCGCCCACATAAAAGCCGGTGCCAAGAAAGTGGTGGTTTCCGCGCCATGCAAAGGCGAGGTGCCGACTTTCGTCATCGGTTGTAATGAGGAAAAATATAATCCTAAAACTGAACACGTAATTTCCATGGCATCTTGCACAACAAACGCCATGGCGCCGATCGCAAAAGTTCTGAATGATAAGTTCAAAATTTTAAAAGGCACGATGACAACCTGCCACAGCTATACGAATGATCAGCGATTGCTTGATTTGCCGCATAAAGATCTTCGCCGCGCCAGAGCCGCCGCTCTGTCCATGATTCCGACGACAACCGGCGCAGCCAAGGCGGTGGAAAAAGTTATTCCGGATTTGAAAGGAAAATTAAACGGTTTGGCCATTCGCGTGCCGACGCCAATAGTTTCTTTACTTGATTTTTCTTTGGTGGTGGGAAAAAACGTGACGGTAGATGAAGTGAACAACGCTCTTCGCACCGCCGCAGCCAAAGATTTGAAAAATATTTTAATGGTGAGCGATGAACCGCTCGTTTCAGTTGATTTTAAAAAAACAACTTTTTCTTCCATCGTTGACGCGGAATTAACAATGGTTGTCGGAGAAAATTTGATAAAAGTGATTGCCTGGTATGATAATGAATGGGGTTACAGCACGCGGCTCGTGGAATTCGCGGAAATGGTGGGAGAAAAATTGAAGTAGCAAGTATTAAGTATAAAGTAGCAAGTATAAAAGTCCGCCAGAGGCGGACTTTTTTGTCGTTGTTTTATGTTATAATAATATAATAGAATTATAATATATAGAATATTTATGTTTTACCGCGCAATGAGAATTATTTTTTGGTCGGCTTTTTGGTCGGCCTTTGTTATGGCCGCCTTTTTCGGATGGCAAAAAGACGTGTTTGGCGTCGTAACTTTTCTTTTGGGGGCCGTGGGTTTATTATTTTTATTTTTATTTCAAAAATCAAAATTATTTTTAAAATATTATAACCCCTCGTTCGGCGACACCCTTCTCGGGTTTAGCGGCATAATTTTCTTAATTGGCGATCTTGGAAATTTATACCTTTATGATAATTGGGCTTCTTATTGGTTTGGGTTTGACACCGTGGCTCATTTTGCCATTCCTGCGCTTTTTATGATTGTGGGTGCTATGCT
This sequence comes from Candidatus Falkowiibacteriota bacterium, assembly GCA_016214745.1. Taxonomy (GTDB): domain Bacteria; phylum Patescibacteriota; class Patescibacteriia; order XYB2-FULL-38-15; family XYB2-FULL-38-15; genus JAHIRI01. Next base: position 34,209 of record JACRNW010000006.1, read on the forward strand.
CTATGAACTTTTGCGGATAAGACGTGGCGTACCAAAAGCAGTTGAGGTAATTTTTGTTTGCGCTGTAACGGTCGTAGCATTTTCTTTTTTGTGGGAATTTTTTGAAAAACAAAGCGACGTTTGGTGGAGTACAAAAATGTTTTGGAATCCAACTCGACCGATTGCCGTTGATACGGCCAGTGATTTAATCGCGGATTTTTACGGCGTGTTTGTGGGCGGCATTTTAATTTTTAAAAATTGGATTGGCTGGAATAAAAAATGGCTGAAGAAAAACAGTTAACATTTAACAGTTAACAATTAACAGGCGATGACGGGTGCGGGTTTATGCCCGTTCTTTTTTATGTTATAATGTTTTAATGTTAAAAATTTTATGACGCATGCGGAGTTACAAAAATTCATAGCATTTTTGATGAAGCGCGGCTGGACAGTTTTTGCGCCGGAAAAACGGCCGGGAGAGGTTGTTTATGCCGAAGTGCAAGACGCCGCCAAAGTTAAGTTGATTTCCGAACCGCCGCTGCATTCATTTAAAAGATTTTTGGTTCCGCCCGAGGAAACGCTTTTTGAGTACGAAAAAGACAAACTGAACGAGGTTCGCGATGCGGGAATAAAAATTCCGAAGCAAGTGATTTTTGGCATTAATCCGGTTGATCTGAAAGCGATTGTAATGTTAAATCAAATTTTTGAGCGAGATCCCTGGTATCAGGAACGGATGCGGCGGACGCTTATCATCGGCCAGAGTTTAATCCCGGCCGATGTTGAACATAATATTTTTCAAATTAAATACGAAGAAGACATTTTGGAACATCTGCAGTTTGATATTTTTTTGGAAGTGCAGCCCCTCACCCCTGCCCGCAACGCCAGCGCTAGCGTGGCAGGCGGGCCAACCCTCTCCCCAAAGGGGAGAGGGGCAGAGTATTTTGTCTACACCGGTTCGGAAGAAGGGCAAAGCAGTTTGGAAGATTTCGGTTATGAAGATTATGAGCACATCGCTTTCGCCGGACCGATCAGGGAAGAGGGTTTTGATCCCATGATGGTAAAATACCGCGACGCGCTCCGAAAAACTTACAAAAAAGAAATTTGGGAAAATGATATCGGCGCGCGTTGTATTGAGTGCGGCAAATGCACGCTTATTTGCCCGACCTGTTTTTGTTTTGATATGAAAGATCAGCCGGATTTAGTGGGCGATGGCGGGGTGCGCAAGCGCGCTTGGAGCGCTTGTTTTTATAATGATTTTTCCGAAGTCGCCGGCGGGCATAAATTTTTAAAAACTACGGCCGAGCGGATTCATTTTTGGTATTATCATAAATTTGTCCGAATTCCGGACCAGATTCAGATTATGGGTTGCGTCGGCTGTGGCCGGTGCGCCAAGGTCTGTCCGGTGAACATAAATATTTTTAAAGTTCTGGCGGCATTGTGATTGCGATACGAATATGCCAATACATACGAATGATACGAATAAAATCATTTATAAAGAACTTTCTTATAAGATTAATGGTATTTTATTCAGGGCGCATAATGAGTTGGGTCGGTATTGTCGCGAAAGGCAGTACGCCGACAAATTGGAAGAACTTTGGAAAGAAAATAAGATTAATTACAAAAGAGAAAAGAAAATGCTTGGCGATTTAGTGACAGGTAACATTCCCGATTTTTGTATAGAAGACAAGATATTGTTAGAAATTAAGGCAAAAAGTTTTATTGTCAAAGAAGATTATTATCAAATACAGCGGTATTTGCAGACAAATAAAATTAAGTTGGGGCTATTAGTCAATTTTAGAAATCGTTATCTCAAACCTATTCGTATCATTCGCATTAATTCGTAAATTAGTATCGATTTTGGATTAGTCATCTATGGATAGCAGTTTTTTATGCATAACCCATATCAAACCACGACTGTTAAAATTCTAAAAATTGAGGACGAGGGTTCGCGGTCTAAACTTTTTACACTTGAAGCGCCACGCGACTTTACGGTTCGGAGCGGCCAGTTTGTGGAAATTTCTCTGCCGGGATATGGCGAAGCGCCGATTTCTCTTTGTTCTGATCCGTCAGTCAAAAATAAATTTGAGTTGTGCGTTCGAAAAGCCGGAATGGTGACGGGCGCCCTGCACGCCTTGAAAGTGGGCGATAAAGTCGGGGTGCGCGGGCCGTACGGCCGGCCGTTTCCCGCGGAAATTGGTAAACAAAGAAATTTGCTTTTGGTGGCCGGTGGTTTGGGTTTGGAACCGTTGCGTCCCGCGATTTGGGAAATCATGAAAAACCGCGAGCAGTATAAAAAAGTCCAAATTTTTTACGGTGCTTGCGACGAAAATGATTTGCTTTTTACAAAAGATTATGATGAGTTGAAGAAAAAAATTGATCTTCATATAACATTAGACAAACCAAAAGGCCTTCAAACTCCGGTGGCTTGCGGCACGGGCGTGGTGACAACGCTTTTTGATCACGTTAAACTTTACGAAAATCCCGTAGCATTTTTGTGCGGCCCGCCCGTGATGTATAAATTTGTTATCAAAAAATTAAAAGAATTAGCTTTTTTGGACAGTGATATATATCTATCGCTTGAGCGGCGGATGCATTGCGGCGTCGGCGTCTGCAATCATTGCGCCGTCGGAAGTTTTTTTGTCTGCCAGGACGGTCCGGTTTTTTCCTGGGCCGAGTTGAAAGATATAAAAGGAGCGATTTAATGTTTAAATAAAAAATTTGATGTGTGCTTAACCATTCCCGGTAAAGTTATAGAAATTAAAGATCAAAATGCCTTACTCAAAACATCAAGTGGAGTAAGGCAAATTAATATTGGGCTCATATCACGCGTAAAAGTAGGTGATTGGCTTCTTGCTTCAATTGATTTAGCGGTCAAAAAAATAAAAGCGAAAGATGCGGAGGAAATTTTAGAATTACTCAGCGGAAAAAAAATAACAGATACAAATAACGTTAGTTTTAAATTTAGAGAAATTCTAAAAAATGCTCAAATTGGAGATTTAACAAAAGAAGAAATTATTTATTTACTTAAAACGGAAGGGCAAGAAAAGGAAGTATTATTTTCCGAGGCAGATGCGGTGTGTAAAGAAAATTTAAAAGATTTTATTTGCTTACATGCGATTGTTGAATTTTCAAATTATTGCGCAAATAATTGTTTTTATTGTGGGCTCCGGAGCGAGAATAAAACTGTTGTCCGTTATAGAATGAGTATTTCGGAAATTGTTAAAGTCGCAAATGAAGCGGTCAACAAAATCGGCTATAAGATGATTGTGCTCCAGTCGGGCGCGGATATGCAATACACAGATGAAATGTTGGTTGAAATTATTAAAAAAATTAAAGCCAAAAGTCGGTGTTTTATTTTTATGAGTGTGGGGGAGCGAAGCGTTCAATGTTACAAAAAAATGAAAAAAGCGGGGGCGAATGGCGTTTTATTTAGATTTGAAACTTCAAATCCGAAACTTTATAATATTTTACATCCTAAAAATACTTTAAAGGGTGGGCTTCAAAATCGGTTGGCTCTTTTGCGAGAGATAAAAAAAATGGGATATTATATTTCATCAGGTCCGATTATAGGATTGCCCGGCCAGACTCTAGAAGATTTAGCAGATGATATTTTGATGATGAAAAAATTGAGCGTTGGCATGGCTTCAATGGGCCCGTTTATTCCGTGTGACGGGACACCCTTAGCGGGCGAGTCGCACGGCGATGTTGAACTTTCTTTAAAGACAATTGCTGCTTCTCGTCTTTTGATACCGAAGGCGCGCATTCCGGTAACAACAGCACTCGAAACACTTGATCCGCAAAACGCGCGTAAACGAGGATTGCAAAGTGGAGCCAATTCTTTAATGTTTAATTTGACTCCGGCGAAATATCGCAGTAAATACAAAATTTATCCAAATAAATTTCACGGGCGAGATAAAGATTTGGAAGATTTTGCCCTATACAAGGGAAAGGAGAGTTGGGAAATGCTCACAAGAGAATTTAAAAAATATATTTGATTATGGAAATAATTAATCAAGAAAAAATTTTTGATATTTTGGAAAAAACAAAAGACGCGAGCCAGAGCCGTTTTGAAGAAATAATTAATAAAGCGAAAAAGATAAAAAGTTTAGATTTAGAAGAGGTGGGCATTTTGATAAATATTAGCGATGAAAAATTGATACAGAAAATGCAACAGGCGGCGCGCGAGATAAAAATGGCAATTTACGGGCCACGCCTGGTTTTGTTTGCCCCACTTTATGTTTCAAGTTTTTGTATCAACGACTGTGAGTATTGCGGTTTTCATTGCCGGAATGCGACGCCGCGGAAAAAATTATCTTTGGATGAAGTGCGGCAGCAGGTGGAAATTTTGGAAGACATGGGGCACAAGAGATTGCTTTTGGAATTTGGTGAAGATCCAAAAGAAAATCCGATTGATTATGTAACAGGTGTAATTAAAACAATTTATGCTACTAAAAAGGATCGCGGTTCAATTCGTAGAGTTAATGTTAATATCGCCGCAACGAGCGTGGAAAATTATAAAAAATTAAAAGAAGCGGGGATCGGTACTTATCAACTTTTCCAAGAAACTTATCATCGGCCGACTTACGAAAAACTTCATTGCGGTCCAAAGGCGGATTACGATCGACAGATTACGGCCATGGATCACGCTTTTGCGGGAGGAATTGATGATTTGGGAATCGGTGTGCTGTTTGGTCTTTATGATTGGCGTTTTGAGGTTTTAAGTTTAGCGGCACACGCAGATTATATGGAGAAAACTTTTGGCGTCGGGCCGCACACTATTTCCGTCCCGCGCTTCCGTCCCGCGCCGACAGTTGATTTTAAATCAGAACACGAAGTCAGCGACAATGATTTTTTGAAACTTATCGCCATTTTACGTTTAGCAGTGCCATATACCGGAATGATTATGTCTACTCGCGAATCGCCGGAAATAAGGCGCCAGGCGTTTGAAATAGGAATTTCGCAAACGAGCGCGGGATCGCGTACAACTCCCGGGGGATATAATGAAAAAAATAAAAAAGAAGAATTAGCTCAGTTCAATTTAAGTGATCACCGCACTTTAGATGAAATCGTCCGTGATATTTGTAAATTGGGATATTTACCGAGTTTTTGTACAGCCTGTTATCGAAGCGGCCGGACTGGCGATGACTTTATGAAGTATGCCAAAGCGGGAACGATACAAAATTTTTGTCAACCAAACGCCATTTCAACTTTCAAGGAGTATCTTCTGGATTACGCAACGCCCGAAACGCGCGAGGTGGGGGAAGAAGTGATTAAAAGAGAAATTAAAAAAATAAAAGACGCGCGGGTGCGTCAAAAGTTAGAAGAAAAACTCTCTCTGATAGAAAAAGGAAAACGCGATTTGTATTTTTAGTAGGACTACAGAATCTAAATAGAGTGAGTTATTGGAAAATAAACGGAGGAAGCGGTACGACTTCCTCCGTAGTGGATTAGCGAAAGATTTTGAGAATTTCGCCAAAATCTTTCGCTTCGTTGCCAAAATTCCGCCGAGCGTAACACTCAGCGATTTCGGGGCGTTCGATGAGTGTTGAGAGGGAATTTATTGGCACTTTGTGTTCTTCTGTTCCAACTGTTTTGGCGGCAAAAACAGCGGAATAACCTTTTGTGGAAGATGCCCGTTGTTTTACCCAAGTGAGAGCCCACCACTCGGCAACGGGAATGAAACTTTTGTTTTCCTTCCGCAGTTTTCCGACTGTCTCGCCGGAAGAAATTACGTCGTCTATCACTACGACGGTTTTTATTCCGACCAAGACTCCAGGGTTAATCCTGCCGACATAAGATCGGGGATTTTCTCCAGGAATCCAAACCCTTTTGGCGTGGGGAAATGCTTTCCATGGCCACTGCCAGAGCCAAAACGGGTCCACTTTTTCAATGTACTTTTTGACAATCGACGCTCCGTTACCAGGCAGCACGATTAGTGTTGACCATGGATCAAGGTGTTCCCAGCCCTGCCACGCCAACAAATTGCTTGTCATTTCTTGTGCGTCAAGAATTGTCAACCCGAATTTCCCGGCCAAAACTTCCTTGACACCGGCTTCTACACCAACATCAACGATCAAGTACCCCATTTTCTTCCTCCTTTGTGCCTCTAGTTGGCAAAAGAAAAACCCCTTCTCTTTCAAGAAGGGGTTTATGGTCTTTGAGATCTTAGTAAATATATCAAACACAACCAACCTCTTCTTGGAAGAGTCGATCGTGATGATGATTGGAAGTCGGAATTATGTCAGAGAATATTTTATTCATACGGGGTTATTCAAAAGTTGCAAGGTTTTTTTAACTGCTTCTTCGGCGGTCTTAACGACATAGCAGGGAAAACTTTTGCGTCCTTTTAATTTTAAGCTACTCAAAATGTTTTCTCCGAAACCTTTAATGAAAATTAATGGCTTTTTGTATCTATAAGCAATAGCCAGTTCAGCTAAAGTTCCTGCATCCCCGGGTAAAACAATAATTGCATCGCAACTTAAAATACCGGCAAAAAGAAAATCGCCAACATCAATTGGGGTACAGATTTCTATACTTACCCATGGATTTGACGAACCTCTTTCTCTCCCCGGAGTGCCTACAGTGATGCCACCAGCCTTATAAGCGGCTCGGCAAGCTGCTTCAACTACTCCGCTACAACCGCCGGTAATTAAAACAACATTATTTTTAGCCGCTGCCTTGCCTACTTTTCTGGCCACGTCTAACATCTTAATTCTCTCTTGCTTATTTTTTGGTAAATTAATTTCTTCGGGACCGATAATGCCAATTTGATATTTTTTTTGTGGTTTGTTCATATGTTTATTTTAAAATTAAAAATAAAAAACCTCTTGGAAAGAGGTGCAATTTCGTTGATTTAAATAAAATTTATTACCACGACAAGACCTCTTTCCTAAGAAATGAAAGAGACGTGATGATGATAAATTTTATTTATATCTTTTTTCATGATTTTAATATACATGATATTAAATATTTTGTCAAATTTTTAGAGTAAATAGTTTTTGACAATCTCAGACAATACTCTTTTTTAGGACCGGCGCAGCGGAGATGATTTTTATTTTGGGAATTTGTTTTGCTTTTAGCATGGGATAAGTGTCGGTTATCAAGACTTCCTTAATGGGTGATTTTTTTATTCTCGCGATGGCCGGGCCGGAGAGAACGCCGTGAGCGGCGGCGGCATAGATGGCGCGGGCGCCGGCACGGTGAAGTGCTTCGGCCGCGCCCGCGAGCGTCCCGGCCGTATCGATCAGGTCGTCAACCAAAACAATGTTTTTATTTTTAACGTCCGCGCCTTTTGGCAGTGAAATGCGAGCCACATTCGGCCGCGGTCTGTATTTTTTGCAATAGCCGACCGGACCAGCCAAGTTTTTCTTGCCATAAATTTTCGCGAATTGTTCGGCCCGATGAATCCCGCCTTGGTCTGGAGAAAAAATTAATAAATTATTAAGACACATTTTTTTAAAGTACTCTGCTAACGCCGGATAGGCACTTAAATGGACAAGCGGCTTGGTAAAAAATTTTTCGTTTTGTCCGCTGTGAAGATTAAAAGTTAAAATTTTGTCCGCACCGGCTGCGGCCAGCAAATCAGCCATTAATTTTGCCGTAAGCGGCGCGTTCGGTTGGTCAATCCAATCCTGTCTGGCGTAGCCAAAATAGGGGATAATGACATTTATTTTTTTGGCGGCGGCGGTTTTTAAAGCATTAATTAAAATGAGTAACTTCAAAAGATTATCCGACGGCGGCATGGTGGAACCAATAACCCACGTCGCCTTGCTGCGAACTTTTTCTTTTGGCCGGACATAAAGTTCGCCATCGGAGAAATTTTTTATTTCTAAATGGCCGAGTTTGAGGCGGGCGTGGCGTACAAGTGCCTTAGTCAAATCGGGGTTAGTGTTTGTGGAGAAGAGAAGCATAAAAATTACAAATCTAAAATTACAAATCCTAAATAAATTCAAAACTCAAATATCCAAATTCAAAACTTTTTGGATTTAGATATTTGATATTATTTGGAATTTGGTGCTTTGAATTTGGAATTTTAAAATTTTGCATTTTGATTTTTGATGTTTGATTTATTCTTTGCCGAATTTTTCCGATTGTTGAAGTAGGGAGACGACTTCCTCATCCATCGTCTGTCCAAACTCTTCATAAAATGCGCCGACGGCGCCGAAAAAGGCGGGGGCATCCAAATAGATCAATTCGTCGACTTCTTTTTTAATCAACTTCGCCGTGTCGGGCGGCGTGACGGGAATTGCCACAATAATTTTCGCCGCGCCGTAAAGTTTTACCGTTTTAATCGCCGCGCGCATGGTGAGGCCGGTGGCTAAACCGTCGTCAACAATGACGACATTTTTATTTTTCAAATCGAGCGGCGGGCGCGTGCCGCGATAGAGTTTTCGCCGCCGCTCCGCCTCAATTTTTTCTTTGGCAATTTCGTTGTCTAAATAACTCTGATTAATTCCGTAGGCGGCAATAGTTTGTTCATCAAAAATTCCCTCGCCGGTCTCGGTGATGGCTCCGATCGCAAACTCGGGATTTCCCGGTGCGCCGATTTTTCGAGGAACCACAATGTCCAGCGGCAGGTTTAGCGCCTCCGCCACTTTAAAACCGATGACCACTCCGCCGCGCGGCAGGGCCAGAATTATTGTGTTTGGGGCATTTTTGTATTTTTGCAGGACTTGGGCCAGTTTTTGTCCGGCGTCGAGACGGTCTTTGAATGTCATATTAATCAATTATACCGTTTTTCATGGTTTTTAAAAAGTGGTATAATGTGATAAGGAATCGGGAATCGGGAATTAAGGTTATTGCATTATTAAATTTTCCGTAATTCCTAATTCATAATTTATTTACAATATGCCAGCCAAACCATCCTTTAACGTAAAATTATTTTTAGAGGAGTTTGTGATTTTTGGTCTTGTTCAGGCCTTAAGCATTTGGGCCGGCCTTTACTTTTTCTCTCACGCCGACTTGGCCGAGATAAAAATTACCACTTCTCTCTGGCAGTTTGTCATTGCTTTTGCCATTGCCACGGTTTTGATGATTATCGCCTTGCGGCTCGTGAAGGGAAGTTTATTTTTTAAGACGCTGTTTTTTTTGGTGAATTTTTTGGGAGCGGGAATAATTTTCGGCATTTTTTTGCCGATGCCCGTGGCCGCCGTTTTGGCGTTTGTTTGGGTTGCCCTCCGGTTTTTTGTGCCGCGCATTTGGTTGCATAATTTGACAATTATTTTGGGATTGGGAGGCGTTGCCGCGGTTTTCGGCTTGTCGCTGTCCATTGCCGCGGTTTTGGTTATTTTGTTTGTTCTCTCAATTTATGATTACATCGCCGTTTATAAAACAGAACACATGGTGGAAATGTTTCGGGAGTTGGTGCATCGGGGAGTGATTTTCGCGGCAATCTTGCCGCTTAAATTTAAAGGTTGGACGGCCGATCTGGCCGAGATTCGGCCGGGCGGTGATTTTATCTTTTTCGGAACGGGCGACTTGATCTTACCCTCGATTCTTGCCGTTTCGGCTATTTCGTACGGTCTGGAGAGCGTGGCTTTTTCGGTGGGCGGATCATTTGTCGGGCTCGTAGTTTTGCACATTTTGTTTACCAGTCAGCGAAAGCGAGCTCCCATGCCGGCTCTGCCGCCGCTCGTATTGTTTTCCGCATTGGGTTTTGTCATTTCATTGTTGATAAAATAATCCGCAAATACGGTATGAAGGTTTTAATGGTTATTGCGCAAAAAGATTTTCGCGACGAGGAGTTTTTTGAGCCGCGTGAAGTTTTTATTAAAAATGGTACGGAAGTGAAAGTCGCGAGCCAAAAGTTAACGGAAGCCCGCGGCCGATTGGGAGGCACAACCATACCTGACGTGACGATTGGCGAGGCGGAAGCTCAAGATTTTGCCGCCGTAATTTTTGTCGGTGGGCCGGGCGCGGCGGTTTATCTTAATGATTCGGCGGCGCATAAGTTAGCCAGAGATTTTTATGCCGCCGGTAAAATTGTGGCCGCGATTTGTCTTGGTCCGTCCATTTTGGCCAATGCGGGATTGCTTCGCGGAGTGAGAGCGACTTGCACTCCGAGCGAGCAAGAAAATTTGAAGATGAGGGGAGCGGAGTATACCGGAGCGCCGGTCGAAGTGGACGGGAAAATAGTGACGGCCTGCGGGCCCGAAGCGTCGAGGGAGTTTGGGAAGAAAATAGTCGAACTGCTAAAACAATAAATCAAAACCAATATCCAATATCAAATATCAAATATCTTTTGGCGGATATTGGCTATTCGCTATTAGATATTAGAATAATTGTAAACGAATGAATAAACCCACACTCGCTATTGCCAGTATGACTTGTTGCGAGGGTTGTCAGGTGGAGATTTTAAATTTAGGAAAACGACTTCTGGATCTTTTCCAAGTTTTTGATTTGGGAAATTTTTCCTGGGCCGAGGAAAAAAAGGAGAGGCCGAAATACGACGTGGCGGTGATCGAGGGAACTCCGCTCACGCATGAGGATGTAAGATATTTGAAAGAATTGCGGAGAAAATCAAAAATTTTGGTTGCCATCGGAAGCTGTGCGCATTTGGGCGGAGTTCAGGAAATAAAAAATTACGCCGAGAAAAATAAAAATGAAAAAGTAAAATACGTTTACCCAAAATATCAGCGGATACAAAATCCAACGGTCGTGCCGCTTTGGAAAGTGGTAAAAGTTGATTATACCGTGCCGTGCTGTCCGATTGATAAAGATGAATTTTTCCGGGTGATTTCCGATATTGCTTTTGGCCGCGCGCCAAAAATTCCTTTACGTCCAGTTTGCTTTGAATGCCAGACGAGCGGATACGAGTGTCTTTTGCAAAAAGGTCAGCCGTGTATGGGGCCAATTACGATCGGCGGCTGTAAAGCGATTTGTCTTCGGAGTAAAAGATTTTGTTATGGCTGCCGCGGGCCGCTTCCCGGAGCCGGGCCGCAGATTAAAAAACACTTGCGAAATATTGAAAAATTAGTTGGGAAAAAATATCTTCGCGAAATTATGGAAACCTACGGCGCGGAAGATGATTTTTTGCGAATTGAGAAATAAGATATTTTGTTTGATATTTCAACCGGAATCCCGACGAAAGTCGGAAAATTGCCCAGCTTTCGCTGGGAGTCCAGAAAAAACGGAATCCCGACGAAAGTCGGGTTTTTGATTTCTCCCCTTAAGGTAAGGGGAGATTAAGAGGGGTGAAATGGGGTTGACAAACTTGCTAAAATGTGTTATTCTAAATTGTTAGTAAATAGTTCTTTTAAAGGTAAAACCCCCTCACTCCAACTCTCTCCCCGAAGGGGAGAGAGAGTTTCCTCGCCCCACTGGGGAGAGGACTAAGGTGAGGGGGCAACAAGTTCCCAGTTTTCTTTTGGCGGTTTTAAATCCCTCTCTAACTCTCCCTTTAAAAAAGGGAGAGAAATTCCCCCCTTTATCAAGGGGGGATTAAGGGGGATTTGCGAAGACCCCCAAAAGAAGGCTGGGAATTTCTCTCGGCCAGAGACAGCAACGTAGTCGCCGCGGGCGACCAGTTGCGAAGAAGGAGAACGAGTCATGAGCGACGAGTTCAGGATGACGACGGGACAGGCGCATGAGTTGGCGATGGCCTTCGGTCGCAACGGCTGGACCAACGCCGACGTGAAGAAGATGTCTGAGGGCGATCTGCTCGCCCGACTGCTACCGGTCATCCGGGGGCAGGCCGACGTGAAGAAGCCGGAAATCCCGACCGAGATGACCGTCGGCGGCCGCGTCTACGAGATCCTCTCCTTCCTCCGGGAGGAGGACAACGGATTCGTCCGCGGCGACGTGATGGTCTCCCGGGCGAAGGAGCTCGGCGCCAACCTCGGCAAGGAGGACTGCGAGTTCCTCCTCACCCACCAGGACGAGATTCCGCCCGCGTTGCGGGGCAAAGTCGTCTTCGTCTTCCCGGACTTGCGGCGCCCGGGCGACCGCGAGCACGTCGCGTACCTCCACTGGGACGACGGCGGCTGGTACCGGCACTGGTACTGGCTCTCGGACGACTGGGACGGCTACGATCGTCTCCTTCGCCGCAAGTAGTGTCCTTGGACCCTGGGTAACTCGGCCCTTCAAACCGGCCTGGTCGCTCGGACCCTCGGACACTTTGTCCCTTGGCCCCACTTCAAATCCAATGCTTCACAAAGCAAAGGAAATGAAGCGGGGCCGTTTTTTTATTTAAGATTTTAGATTTTCTCCCCTTAAGGTAAGGGGAGACTAAGAGGAGTTATGAACGGTGGATTTTAGTGCTACGGTTCATAACGCCCCCGCCCGCCACGCAAGCCAGCCCCGCCTGCAACGCTATGCTTGCATTAGCGGGCAGGTTGCTGGCGTTGCGGGCAGGCCCAGCCCCTCTTATCTTAAGAGGGGAGCGTTATACTGATTTTTTTATTTATCTTTTTATGATATAATGAATAAAATTAGTGAAGAGAATAAATTATGAAAATAAAAATAAGCCACCTCGCCAAAATTGAAGGGCATGCCAGTTTTTTTGCCGATATGCTCGCCGGCGATATCAAAAACGCCAAATTGAAAATTACGATTGGCGCGCGTTTGATTGAATCAATAATTTTAAACCGCAATTATATTGAAACGCCGATTGTGACCTCGCGCATTTGTGGCATATGTTCGGTGGCGCACAATATCACAAGCATTAAAGCGATTGAAAACGCATTAAAAATAAAAATAAATCCTCAAATTGAACGGCTCCGAAAAGTTTTGGTTTTGGCCGAGCCGATCCAAAGCCACGCGGCGCATCTTTTCTTTTTATCTTTATCCGATTTTTTCAAATATGAAAGCGACATTGATTTGATGAAAAAATATCCCGACCTCGCCAAAAAAATTATTTTGATTCGCGATTTTGGAAATAAAATTAAAGATGTGGTCGGCGGAAGAGATATGCACATGATCGTGACGGAAATCGGCGGGTTTAGAAGAGTGCTTGATGATAAAATAATTCAAAAATTAATTGATGAAACTGAAGGCGTGCTAGAAGCCGCGATTGGCGTGGCGAAATTTTTTCGGGCGCTTGATTATCCGAAATATGAACGGAAAGTGGAATTTGCGGGACTCACCGCGCCGCGCGAGTATGCTTTTTATGACGGCGTAATTGGATCAACTATGGAGTCGGCACGTCCCGTGAAAAAATTCTATAAAGAACTTGTGGAAAAGCAAACTGCGGACGATCCGACCAAGCGCGCGCGGCACGAGGGCAAAAGTTTTATGGTCGGCGCGATTGCGCGGTTAAATTTGAGCCACAAATTTTTAAATCCCGAAGCGAAAAAGTTTTTGACTTTTTTTGACAAATCCCTCTCCAACTCTCCCTTTGGAAAAGGGAGAGGGTCTGTTCTCACGTTTAACACTTTTCACAATATTTACGCCCAGTCTGTGGAGCTCGTTCATTGCGTTGAAGAGGCGCAAAAACTGCTCAAAGAATATTTGCGCGATAAATCAAGAAATTTGATGGTAAAATATACTTTAAAAAACGGCGAAGGACTTGGAGCGACCGAGGCGCCGCGCGGCACGCTTTATCATTATTATAAAATTGATAAATATGGTGTGATTCGCGCTTGTAATATTATTACTCCGACGGCGCAATTTTTGGATAATTTGGAAAATGATTTGGAAAAATATTTGAATGAGGCAAAAATCAAAGATGAGAAGGATAGAAAATGGAAAATAAATATGATGGTGCGCGCGTACGATCCTTGTATGACATGTGCTACACACTAAAGTTAAAAGTTAAAAATTAAAAGTGCAAAGTTACAGTTTAAAGTTTAAAGGTTTTTTCAATAACTTTTAACTTTTCACTTTACACTTCTAACTTGTTATGCATGACCTTCACGAAGCAGACAGAATTTTAAAATTAGTTTTGGATCACGCCGAGCGCCATAAGTTGAAGTCGGTGACAAAAGTCGTTATCGGACTTGGCAGCGTGATTGAGCATGGTTCGGAAATAAATCCGGAAAATTTAAAATTTAATATTGGCGTGCTGGCGCGTCAAACTATGGCGGAAAACGCGGAAGTGGTGGTTAAAAAAATAAAAGCCGATACTTGGGAACTTGAAGAAATAGAGGGGGATAAATAAATATCTACAAATTACGAATTCGGTACAAATGTACAAATTTTTTCTAACACGTTAATTTAAAAAAACGTAATTTGTCGTTATTTGTATATTTGTAAATAATTTGTAATTTGTAGTAGCATATGAAATTAAAAACCATAGATGAAATTAAAAATTTAAAAGGCAAGAAAGTTTTAGTCAGAGTTGATTTTAATGTTCCGCTAAAAAAATCCGGAGCGAAAATTGTCGTGGCCGAGGATACGAGAATTAGAGCAGCTCTGCCCACGATTAAATATCTCCTAGAACACGGCGCGAAAGTTATTTTGATGAGCCATCTGGGCGATCCGGGCGGAAAAGTTAAAGCGTCGCTCGGTTTAAAACCGGTTGGCGCGACTCTCGCGAAAATTTTAGCCATGAAAGGCGCGGCGCCGACAGATTGGGTCGGCAAAAAGGGCTTGGGAAAAATTGACGCAATGCGAAACGGCGAGATAATGCTTTTGGAAAATTTGCGTTTTCATCCGGGTGAAGAAAAAAATGACGTAAAATTTGCCGCGGGACTTGCAAGTTTGGCGGATATTTATGTGAATGATGCTTTTGCCGCCGCTCATCGGGCGCACGCTTCAATTACCGGCGTGCCAAAATTTTTGCCAAGTTTCGCCGGGCTATTAATGGAAAAAGAAATCAATGTTTTAGGCGGACTGCTCTCAAAACCAAAAAGGCCATTTGTGGCTTTAATCGGCGGGGCAAAAATTTCCACGAAAATAAGAGTGGTAGAAAATTTGCTTAAAAAAGTTAATTTTCTTTTACTCGGCGGAGCCTTGGTAAATAATTTTTTCGCCGCGGCCGGTTATGGCATCGGCGCTTCAGTTTTTGAAAAAAAAGAATTAAAGACAGCAAAGAAATTTTTAAAAAATAAAAAAATAGTTTTGCCGGTTGATTTTGTGGTCGGCGATTTTAAAGGTAAAAAGGCCTGGGTCGCGCCAGTGGCGCCAAGGCGCAGTGTGCTTTGTAAGAAGCCATATGCACTTCTAGATATCGGGCCCGAGACAATAAAAAAATATTCCGGAATTGTCAGAAAATCACAAACTATTGTTTGGAACGGTCCGATGGGATATTTTGAAATTAAAAAATACAGCCACGGAACAGTCGCGCTGGGCCAGTTAATCGCCGCCAGGTCAAAAGGAAAAGTTTTTGGCGTGGCCGGCGGGGGAGAGACAATTGAAGCGCTCGGGAAAACGGGCATGGCGGAATACATTGATCATATTTCTACCGGCGGCGGAGCGATGCTTGAATTTTTGGAAGGGAAAATGCTGCCGGGGATTAAACCATTATTAAAAAATAGTAATAATTACCTAATTACCTAATTACCTAATTACCAAACCATCAAAATATAAATTTAGATTGAAGAATGGGGTAACTAAGTAATTGATAGTAATTAAGTAATAAAAATCTATGGAAAACTGTTGTTGGCCATCGTGGAAAAATAATAAACTTTTTACCATCCTCATTGTGTTGGTAATGATTGGACTTTTTGGACTTTTAGCCACAATCGTTACAAACAATTTGAAGAGTTATAGATATATCGGAAAGCCGACGGCCGAGCGGGATACGATTGCGATCTCCGGCGAAGGTAAAGTGACGGCCATCCCCGACATTGCTACGATTGATGTGGGTTTAATGACGGAAAAATCAGACGTGAAAAGCGCTCAGCTTGAAAATACGACAAAGATGAACAGGCTCATTGCGAATTTAAAAAATTTAGGCGTTGAAAGTAAAGATATTCAGACAAGTTATTATAATATTTATCCGCAGTACGATTGGCCGAATGGCAAGCAGGTTTTGCGCGGTTATCAAGTTAGCCAGGGCGTGACCGTTAAAATCAGAAATCTTGATAAAATCGGCGATATTTTGGCGGCGGCCGGAGAAGGCGGAGCAAACCAGGTGAGCGGATTATCTTTTAACATTGACGATCCTGAAGCTTTAAGACAAGAAGCAAGGGTTAAGGCGTTAGAGAATGCCAAGACAAAAGCTGAGGCGTTGGCAAAAGTGGCCGGCGTTGGGCTCGGCAAGATAGTTTCTTTCAGTGAATACGCGAGTACGCCGTACTCCGCATATAAATCCATGGAAGCATTGGGTTTGGGCGGCGGCGGAGCAGCTCCTTCGCCCACAGTTGAAGCCGGGAGTATGGACATTGTGATAGACGTGACTGTTAGTTACGAAATAAAATAAGTTAGTTAGTTGTTGATAATAAATACAAAAAGTATAAAGTAGCAATATCTTTAGTTACTTTATGCTTTTAGTTTTATGGCTAAAAATCATAAAAAACCGACAGTTCTCATCATCTTGGACGGTTGGGGCGTTGCGCCGCCGGGGCCGGGTAATGCCATTACTTTAGCTAAAACGCCAACTATGTCCGCGCTTTGGAATGAATTTCCTCATACTTTGCTTTCCGCGCACGGCCGAGCCGTTGGTTTGCCGGGAGATCAGGAAGGAAATTCCGAGGCGGGCCACATGAATTTGTCAGCCGGATGGATTGTTAAGCAAGATGCCGTTTATATAAATGAGGGCATTAAAGATGGAACGTTTTTTAAAAACACGGCTTTTCTTGAAGCCCTGGAGCACTTAAAAAAATATAATTCAAAAGTTCACCTGATGGGTCTGCTTTCAAACGGCGAGAGCGCTCATTCCTTTCCCGACCATCTTTACGCCGTGCTGGATCTCCTGCATAAACACGAAGTAAATAAAATTTTTTTGCATTTATTTACTGATGGCAGAGACTCTTCCCGTTTTGCCGCGATTAAATTATTGCCGAAATTAAAAACCCATTTTCATAATGATGAAAAAATAGCGACTATTATGGGGCGGTTCTACGCCATGGATCGCATAAAAAAATGGTCAAGAATTGAAGCGGCTTACAACGCGATGACCATGGGCCATGGAGCGGCGGCCGAATCCGCCGAAGCAGCAATTTCTTCCGCTTACAATCGCGGTGAAACAGATGAATTTATTATGCCGACCGTGATTGTTAATGACCACAAGCCATTAGCGACGATTGATGATAATGATGTGATAATTTTTTTCAATTTGCGATCTGACCGGGCTAGAGAAATTACCAAGACATTTGTGCAAGAAGATTTCACGGAAAAAAATCCAGGTTCGTTTAAAAGAAAAAAAATTGCTAAAAATATCAGGTTCGTGGCCTTGACTGATTTCGGCCCGGATTTGCCGCACATTTTAACCGCTTATCCTTCCCGTGAAATTTTCTCCGCTCTGCCGGCGGTTTTTCGCGATAAAAAACAAATTTATATCGCCGAGGCGGAAAAATACGCCCACGTTACGTATTTTTTTAACGGAGGCAACGCTGACCCGCTTTACGGAGAAGAAAGAGTGAGAATTCCATCGCCGTCGGTGGCGCACTACGAAGAAAAGCCGGAAATGAGTGCGGAAAAAGTTACCGCAGAAGTTAGGCGCTGCATTGACGGCGGGCAATATGATTTTATTGCCGTCAATTTTTGTAATCCCGATATGATTGGTCATACGGGAGATTTGTCGGCTGGAATTAAAGCAGTAGAAGCGGTTGACGCATGTATCGGGAAAATTGTTAGAGGAGTATTTAGGATGGATGGAACGGCGATCGTGACGGCTGATCATGGAAATATTGAGGAAATGATAAATGAAAAAAGCGGAGAAATTGACACTGAACATTCAATAAATCCGGTGCCGCTCATTATTATCGGACCGCGGTTTAAAAATTTAAAACGGAAAAAATTGCGAGGGGGAGTGCTCGCCGATGTGGCTCCGACCATTCTTGATGTGATGGGAATCACGACACCGAGGGAAATGACGAGAAAAAGCCTACTTTCATAAATTAATTTAATATTGTATTATGCGTCCAAAACCAGTGGCTCTTGTTATCTTAGACGGATGGGGGATTGCTCCAAAGGGGAAGGGGAATGCTATTGCTGGCGCCAATACGCCGAATTTTAATAAATTGGTCGCCGCAT
The DNA here is from genome assembly GCA_016214745.1 of Candidatus Falkowiibacteriota bacterium. Lineage (GTDB taxonomy): Bacteria > Patescibacteriota > Patescibacteriia > XYB2-FULL-38-15 > XYB2-FULL-38-15 > JAHIRI01. Next base: position 52,260 of record JACRNW010000006.1, read on the forward strand.
ATCCGGCGATGACCCTCAGAGCTTCCGGAGACGAGGTTGGACTTTCTTGGGGTGAAATGGGAACCTCGGAAGTTGGTCATTTAAACCTCGGTACGGGGCGAATTTTTTATCAGACACTTCCCAGAATTAACAAAGCCATTGGAGATGGTTCATTTTTTCGCAACAAAATTTTGCGGGAAGCGGCGGAGCGCGTCAAAAAACATAAATCAAATCTTCATTTGATGGGCCTTACAAGCGTCGGGCGCGTGCATACCACGATTGAACACCTCTACGCTCTTCTAAAATTTGCCAAGGAACAAAAAATAAAAAATGTTTTTATTCACGTTTTTTTAGATGGCCGAGATACGATTTATAATAGCGGCATTGATTTTGTAAAAAAACTTCAGGAAAAAATTAAAGAGTACGGCGTCGGGCATATCGCCACGCTCTCCGGGCGTTTTTACGCCATGGATCGCGACAACCGTTGGGACAGAACGGAAAAAGCTTACAGGGCTATCGCTGAAGGAAAAAGTGATGAATATTTTTCCGATCCGGTGAAGGCGATAGAATCTTCATATAAAAATAAAGTTTATGATGAAGAGTTTGTCCCGGTTGTAATTTTGGAAAAGAAAAAGCCTGTTGCCACATTCGGAGAAAATGACGCCGTGATTTTTTTCAACTATCGCGCCGATCGGGCAAGACAGATGACTAAAGCCTTTATCACGGAAAATTTTTATAAATTTGAAAGAACACAATTTTTTCCGAAATTATTTTTTGCCACGATGACAGAGTATGAAAAAGATTTACCGGTTAAAATTATTTTTCCGCCGGAAGAAATAAAAATTTGTTTGGCGAAAGTTTTAAGCGAAGCCGGATTAAAACAGCTCCATATCGCGGAAACGGAAAAGTACGCTCATGTTACGTTCTTTTTTAACGGTATGAAAGAAGAAGAATTTCCCGGAGAGGACCGGATTATTGTTCCTTCGCCGCACGTTGCTTCCTACGACCAGAAACCGGAGATGTCCGCCAAAATTATCACCGAAAAGATAATTAAAGAAATTATGTCGCAAAAATATGATTTTATGGTGGTCAATTTCGCGAATGCCGATATGGTTGGGCACACGGGAAAATACGAGCCGACCGTCCGGGCCGCTGAAATGGTTGATAAATGCCTGGGCCAGATAGCTGATGTAATTTTGCCCATGGGCGGAGTTTTGGCGATTACCGCCGATCACGGTAATGCCGAAGAAGTTTTTAATCTGCAAACGGGCGAAATTGATAAAGAACACAGCACAAATCCCGTGCCGCTTATTTTAGCCGGCAAAGATTTGAAAAATAATATGGCAGAATCCCAGGCGGCTGGAACTGACCTTAGTTTAATGCCGCCGGTTGGAGTTTTGGCTGATGTCGCGCCAACAATTTTAAAAATTATGGAAATAAAACAACCGGGAGAGATGACGGGCACGGCATTGATTTGAATCAAAAATTAAAAAATATGGATTGGCACGCGGAAGAAATTCATAAAATTTTTTTAGAACTTAAAACCACTGAAAGTGGTTTAAGTTTTGATGAGGCAAAAAAAAGACTTTTAAAATACGGTGAAAATAAATTGCCCGAAGAAAAGAGACTGGCAAAATTAAAAATTTTCTTAAACCAATTTAAAAGTCCGTTGATTTATATTTTGCTTATAGCCGCCGCGATTACCTTTTTTTCCAAAAATTTTGTTGATACGGGGGTGATTCTTGCGACGGTTTTTTTAAATACGATTGTTGGTTTTTTTGAAGAGAATAAAGCGGAACGCGCGATTGAGCAACTGAGGAAAGTTTTGGAATATAGAGCTACGGTTTTAAGGGGCGGGCAAGAGCATAAAATTAAAGCCGAAGAATTGGTTCCCGGGGATATAATTTTGGTTGAAGCCGGGGATAAGATTATGGCTGACGCGCGCCTCCTGGACGCAAAAAATTTACAGGTTGTTGAAGCTGCGCTGACGGGAGAATCCAGCCCTTCCCGCAAAAATACTGACCTCTTGGATAAAGGCATTCCCTTGGCTGATCGAGAAAATATGTTGTATATGGGTACGACCATTGCCCGTGGTCGCGGCTTGGCAGTAGTGGTAGAAACGGGTCTTAATACGGAATTAGGTAAAATAGCGAAAGCATTAAGTGAAATTTCCGAGGAAAAAACTCCGCTGCAAAAACAGATGATTAATTTCGGCAAATGGTTGGCGATTGTTTTTTTAATTGTTTCGCTGGTTCTTTTTTTGATTGGAATTTTTCAGGGCAGGCCCATTTTTGAAATGTTTTTAATAGTTGTTGCCGTAGCTGTTGCTTCGGTTCCCGAGGGGTTGGTTATTTCTCTGACAGTGATTTTAGCTGTTGGAATGCAGAGAATTTTAAAAGAGCAGGCATTGGTAAGAAAATTAATTGCCGCGGAAACCTTGGGGAGCGTATCAATTATTTGTTCGGATAAAACCGGAACGCTTACTCTCGGGAAAATGTTGGTAGATCATATTTTTACCGAAACCGGCAGTGAAAAAACAAAAGTCAAAGTTTTAGAAATCGGATTGCTCTGCAACAACGCAATTATTGAAAATCCGGAAAACGATCTTAAGGATTGGGTAATTTCGGGTGACCCGGTAGATCAGGCGTTATTTTTAGCCGCTGTCCAAATAGATTTGAGTAAAGCTGATTTAGAAAAAACCAAACCTCGGATAGATGAAATTCCTTTTGATGAAGAACGAAAGTACATGGCGACATTGCATAAAATCAGAAGTCAAAAATTTGAAACGAAAAATTTAATTTATGTCAAAGGAGCGCCAGAAAAAATTTTGGAAATATCGGGTAGTTTAGAATCGGATGGAAAAGTGGAAAAATTTACCCCCGCATTAAAGAAAAAATTCTATAAAGAAATAGATGATTTGGCGAAGAGAGGTTTGAAATTGTTGGCGGTTGGCTGGAAAGAGGCTCCGGGGGTAGAAAAATTAAACGATAATGGTTTGGAAAATTTGGTTTTGACTGGTTTGGTTGCTTTTAAGGATCCTCTCCGACCGGAAGCCCCGAGAGCCATACAGTTATGCCGGGAGGCGGGGATTAGGCCGATTTTAGTGACTGGCGATCATAAACTAACGGCCCAAACAATCGCCCGAGAAGTTGGTCTTATGGCAGAAGAAAAAAATATTTTGGAAGGAGCAGAGCTGGATAAAATCGGCGATGAAGAATTCGCAAAAATTTTAAAAAATATTGACATTTACGCGAGAGTTGAACCGCGCCATAAATTAAGGATTATTGAGGCATGGCAAAAAAAAGGAGAAGTTGTGGCCATGACCGGCGACGGAGTTAATGATGCGCCAGCTCTGAAAAAGGCGGATGTCGGCGTTGCTCTCGGTTCGGGAACGGATGTGGCAAAGGAAGTTTCCGATATAGTTCTTTTGGACAATAATTTTAATGGTATTGTGAAGGCCGTAGAGCAAGGAAGGTCTATTTTTGAAAGTGTCAGAAAGATGCTTGTTTATTTTCTTTCAGATGGGTTTTGCGAAGTGATTCTTGTCGGAGGAAGTTTACTTTTAGGTTTTCCTTTGCCGGTTTTGGCCGCCCAGATTCTTTGGGTTAATTTAATTGAACATAGTATGCCGGCCATGACACTTGCTTTTGAGCCGGCAGAAAAAGAATTGATGCTTGAAAAACCGAGGAAAAAGCATGGACCGATTTTGGATCCGGAAATGCAAGTAATTATTTTGTGTGCGGGAATTTTGACCGATCTTTTGCTTTTTGGCTTGTTCTATTTTCTCTGGAAAACAACAAATGATTTAGCTTATGCGAGGACCATGACTTTTGCCGGCCTGGCGGTTGATTCACTTTTTTATATCTGGAGCTGCAAGAGTTTGCGATTTTCCATTTGGCAGAAAAATCCTTTTAAAAATAAATTTTTTAACATAAGCATAGTTTTAAGTTTTGCGATGTTACTTGTAGCCCTGTATCTGCCGTTTTTACAGAAGATTTTAAGAGTGACTAAGCTGGGATTGGGCGACTGGACGATATTGCTCGGGCTTGGTATTTTAAATATAATATTAATAGAGACGGTTAAATACTTTTTTATTTCCAGGAGAAGAATAATAACTGATTAATTTTATATGCCGGAATTACCAGAAGTGGAAACAATCAGACGGCAATTACTCGCGAGGATAAGGGGGAGAAAGATTAAATCAGTTGAAGTTAAACTGGCGAGAATGGTTAACGTTCCGGCCGCGGAATTTGAAAAAACGGTGGCCAACGCGAGCGTAAAAAATATCCGCCGGCGGGCGAAGATTTTAATTTTTGATCTTTCAAACGGCTGGAGTATCGCCGTTCATCTAAAAATGACCGGGCAGTTGATTTATGACGGTAAGGAAGGAATCGGCAAGTCGCACATTATTTATACTTTTTCCGACGGTCACAAGTTAAAGCATTATGATTTTCGCCTTTTTGGATATGCAAAGTTAATAAAAACCGATGAGATGGAAAAACTTTTGGCTAAAGAAAATTTTGGCCCCGAGATTTTGGACGGAAATTTTTCCTTGGTGATATTTAAAAATTTGTTGGCAAAGAAACCAAGGGCAAAAATTAAGCCGCTTTTAATGGATCAGAAGTTTATTGCCGGTGTGGGAAATATTTACGCGCAAGAGGCATGTTTCTGCGCCAGAATTTCGCCGAAAAGAATTGTCGGCACCCTGGCCGCAGAGGAAATTAAAAATCTTTATCAGTGTCTTCAAAAAATTCTCGCCGCCGCCCTCGCGCGAGGCGGTTCATCGGTTGACGCTTACGTCAACGCGCTGGGAGAAAAGGGCGGCTATGTACCATTTTTAAAAGTTTATGGGCGGGAAGGCAAGCCGTGTATTGGCTGCCGCGGAAAAGTTAAAACAATTAAATTAGCCGGGCGAGGAACAAGTTTTTGCCCCAGCTGCCAGCGATAGTTATTAAGTTCATAAGTTTTTAAGTTTATAAATTTTTAAAATGGATTTTTATTTTTTCCAACTCATTAATAATTTAGCTGGCCGATGGCAGCCGCTTGATTGGTTCGGTGTTTTTTGCGCGGAATACTTAATTTTCATTATGGCCTTTGCGATTATTGTTTGGACGATTTTTAATAAAAATAATCAGCGCGCGGACGCGGTCATAATTTTAGAAATTATTTTAGCGTCTTTCTTGAGTTATCTTGTAAAAATTTTGGTTAATTTAATTTATTTCAGGTTGCGACCGTTTGTCGCTCACGACGTAAATTTGTTGATAGGAAAAATATCCGACGGTTCTTTTCCGTCGGCGCACACGTTTTTATCTTTTGTTATGGCTTTTGGAATTTATTATTACAATAAAAAATTAGGAATCGTTTTATTAATTTTGGCGGCGTTTGTCGGTATTTCCAGAATTTATGTCGGAGTGCATTATCCGTCAGATGTTTTGGGCGGAATAATTTTAGCATGGCTTTCAGTATACTTAGTAAATAAGGTTAATTGGAAAAAATTATTAAAAATATAACTTGAATAGTTATTTATGAAAATTGTAATTCGCGCCGGCGGGTCAGGAACCAGGCTTTGGCCGGCCAGCCGCGAAAACAATCCAAAACAATTTCAGGCGTTGATTGGTAAAAAGACTTTTGTTCGCGACACCGTCGATCGCGTGAAGCCGCTTCTTAAAAATAACGGCGATCTTTTTATTTCAGTGAATCAAAAAATGGCCGGAAGATTAAAAAAAGAAATTTCGGAATTGCCGGTTAAAAATATAATTTTGGAGCCGACGGGGCGAAACACCGGGCCGGCGATGTGTCTTGAAAGTTGTTTTTTGGCTCGCCGTTTTGGAGAAGACGCGATTGTCGCGAGTTTGCCTTCCGATGATTATATTTCCGATGCAGTTTCTTTTCGCGCCATGCTCCGGGAGGCGGAAAAATTTTTGGAAAAAAATTCCGGCTACATTGTCACGCCGGGCGCGAGGCCGACTTACCCGGACGCGGGATACAGTTACATAAAAATTGGAGAGAAATTAGCCGGGGACAAAGAAACAAAAATTTTTAAAGTCGCGGACTGGGTGGAAAAGCCGGATGTTCATCACTGCAAAAAATTAATCCAGTCGAGAAAATATTTTTATCATACAGGAATGTATATTTGGGAACTGAAGACTGTTTTGGATTTATTTAGAAAATTTCAGCCGGAGATGTATGAAGTTTGCTCACTCGTTGCCGAAGGCCGTCGGGTCGGCGATTACGAAAAATTACCAAAAATTTCGGTTGAGACGGCCATCACGAATAGAGCGCCAAAAATTGCCGTTGCTATTTCGGAAAAATTTGTCTGGAGCGATTTGGGTAAATGGCAGATCATAGCCGAGATGCTTTCTAAAGATGCGAAAGGCAACGTGACAAAAGGAAAAAATATTTTGATTGATACAAAAAATTCTTTGGTTTACGGCCCGGAAAATAAGTTGGTCGCCACGATTGGTTTGGACGGGATTGTTATTGTTTTAACGGAAGACGCGCTGTTAGTTTGTCCAAAAGATAGGGCTGGGGAAGTAAAAAAGATTGTGGAGGAGCTGGGCGAGAGAGGATTAAAAAAATATTTATAATTTTTCAATTTTTATGAAAAAAATTATTTTTTTGGGAATACTTGTTATTTTAGTCATTACCGGCTGGACTATTTTTGTGCCGCCGTCGGAAGATCCCACGGAGAAAAATTTTGTTATTGGGAAGGGTGAGGGCGTTCATGAAATAAGCCAGCACTTGAAAGAACAAAATTTTATTAAAAATGAATTTGTTTTTGAAACTTACGTTTGGCTAAAAAAAGTCCAGAGTAAATTTATGGCTGGCGAACACGCGTTAAGACAGAACATGAGAGTTTGGGAAATTATTTCGGTTCTAACTTCGCCCGGCGAAACAAACGAGCGTGATATAAAAATTCTTGAAGGATGGAATAACCGCGAGATCGCGAATTATTTAGACGGCGAGGGAGTGGTTAATAAAGATGTTTTTTTGGAAGCAGTTTTGAGTTATAAATTAGGAAATACAGATTATGAATTTTTAGAGGATAAACCCGAAGGAGCTACGCTTGAAGGTTATCTTTTCCCCGACACTTACAAAATTTACAAAAAATTTCCGGCGGAACTTTTAGACGGCAAAGATGAAGCATCAGCCATGGCCAATCACATTATTAAAAAGATGCTGGAAAATTTCAATCAGAAACTATCAGCCGAAATGAGAGCAGAAATCGCCAAAAATAAAAAAACAATTTTTGAAATTATCACCATGGCGTCAATCATTGAAAAGGAAGCGCGCGGAGAAGATATGGCCATGGTGGCAGATATTTTTTGGCGAAGAATTGATGAAGGCATTGCCCTGCAGTCTGACGCCACGGTAAATTACGCGACCGGGAAATACGAAACTCAGCCGAGCTTAGACGATTTAAAAATTAATTCGCCTTACAATACTTATAAATATCGGGGCCTGCCCGCGGGACCGATCGGGAATCCGGGACTTGAGGCCATCCGGGCGGCGGTTTATCCCAAAGCCAACAATTATTGGTATTTTTTACACACCAAAGACGGCCAGACAATTTATAGCCGGACATTTGACGAACACAAGGCAAATAAATTGAAATATTTACAATAAAAAAGATAAGCGGCGGTGAAGAGAACAATTTTCATCGGTAATGGGGCGGCCTTGCTAAGTGCCGCCTTTTCTGTTAATTTTCTTCGAAGGGGGCGCCGGGGTCAATGAAAGGAGGTAAGAAATGGGTGGTCTTTCTCCAAAACAGGTTGGGAAGATTCTGAAGCGGAGATTCCCCGAGATGAATCGTCACACTCGTCAGGCGATGGAAATTATCTTCAGCCATCTCGTTAACCGGCTGCCGCTTGTTCATCTTCCGTCAGATCTTGATTATCTGGCGCTTGTGGATCCGTCGCTTACCACAAGATGCCTCATTTGCCTCGTCTGCGGGGATCTGCGGGCCGGCGGCAATGCCCCGATTTACATTAAGGTGGAACCGATTATGGGGCAGGTAGGAGGAGACGGGGGCTGGCTTCAGATTGTTTCCCGGGAATGGCGGAGAGGGGGGTAGTCCGGCGAACACATGTTTGCCGGCTTTTTTTACTCATTTTTAAAAATATGATAAAATAAATAAACAAAATACCTATCCACAATTATGGCAGAAGAAAAAAAATTATCTACGAGAGAAAAAATTTTGAAGGCAGAAGATGCTTATCAGAAGTTTTCCGATATTATGGCCAAATTATCGCGTCGCCAGAGAACAGTTTTGGAAAAGGCGATAAAGAAGATAGAAGCGCAACAGATAGAGAAGGTACGCAAAAATTTAAAACTTATTTAAATTTATTATTTTAAAGTTAAAATTATGGCACTTAGAGATTTTGGGGCGGACGAAGCTTTAGAAAAATATGGGAAAGAAAAAGGGACGGCCGAAAAGTCCGGCGAAGGCTGGACGGCGGATAGAAAGGAATTTGAAGCGGTCCGCAAAGAAAAAAAATTAAGAAAACCGGGGTCTGTTTCTAGATTTTTTAATCAATTTGGCATTGGAAAATATTGGGAGCGCCTGAATGATTATTTTGAGCAGGAAGAAAGAATGGAAAAGGAAGAGGCCGAAAGGGCGGCGGCCAAGGAAACAGCGGGGGATGTGAAAGCCGCGGCTGAGGAGAAAGTCGGCGCCATAAAAGCGGAAGGAACGGAAATGCCGAAAAAAATTGAAGCAAGCGCGGCGCGTGCCGGAGCCGAAGCGGCAGAAGCGGCGCCAATTGTTGCTGAAGCAAAAGCTGAAGAGACGCAAATTGAGCAAGAAGCAGAGGCGGCAAGGGCTGATTTGGGTGAAGAAGTAGAGATTCTTGAGCAAAGACCCCTAATGGATGAAGTCAAAGAAAAATATGAGAAAAAATATAAAGACACTCCGTTGCGGGAAATTGACGTAAGGATTAAATATATTGAGCATCAGATGAAGGCGCAGGATAATCGCCATGATGAGATAGAGGAAGGTTTAAAAAGCGGTAAGCTTTTTAAATCGGATGAGTTACGGGCCGAGCAGAAACAAATGGAAGAAAAGCGCGAGTGGTTTGAAACTGAACGGAAGATATTGCTCGAAATTAAAAAAGAAAAAACGCCAGCTAAGGCTGAAGTGAAAAAAATAAAAGCGGAAGAATCGCTCGCGTGGGAAGAGGCGGAAGAACCAGCCGTTGCCAAAGAAGCTAAAGAAGGGGCAGTGCCTTCGCCCGCGGAAGTAAAATCAGCTGAAGTTTTGTCTGAAGAAATAATTGAGCCGGCGGAAGAAGAAATGGAAAAAGCTAAGGTTAAACCAGTATCTTTGAAAAAGAAAAAAATCCAAGCCGGTCCGCCGTCAATTAAGGAGATAAAGCCAGTTGAAGTTTTAGGTGAGGAAGTTATTGGAGCTGAATCACTGACTCTATGGGACGAAGTAGAACCGGCAACAATTTCCGTGACAGAAAGAAAAAAAATTGAAACTGGGCGATGGGAACCGAAAATTTCTGCCGAATTTAAGGCTCATGAACCTAAACTTTTTAGCGAAATGGAAAAGGCATTTTTTGCTAAAGGAGAAAAGGGAAGTAAGGCGCGGCTGGAGCGCATGTTGAGTTCTTTAGAAAAAGTTGGCGAGGCTTATGCAAAACAAAAGACAGAAAAAGAAATTTCCGCGGCCGACCTGAAGGCGTTAAAGAAATGGATCGCCGAGACGAAGGCGGCAATAAATGTATTGCAACGGGCTCCAGAAGAAATGAAGCCGGTAAAAGTTGTGGAGTTGAAGAAAAAGAAGAAAGCGGGAAGAGCGGCCTAGGGTCTTGCCAAAATTTTAAATTTGTGCTATTATTGAATATTAATAAATTAACTTTTTAATATGTTTAGAGAAGGTGAAGTTCCGCCGGAAGTCGCGGCGGAATATGAAAAAATGGAAGGAAAAAATATGGAACCAAAACATGAAGCAGCTGCTGCAGTGGAAAGAGAAACTGATGTTGGCAGTTTACAAGCCGGAGTATTAAGCCCAGAAGATTTTGTGAAGTCGGTTTTAGCCCGCGAAGGCGGAGATCCGAGGAGAGCGGTAATGGCCACCCACAGCATAAAAGAATTTTGGATTAAACAACTTGATGAAGGAAATATCACGCCCCAAGAATTTAGTGATGGCGTTTATAACGCCGCGGTCAAAATGCTGAAAGAGAGAAAGGGTCCGACAGAGAAAGAGAAAGCCAGAGAAGAGGCGCAGAAGGCAAGGCTTGAAAATATTCGGGGAAGACGAGCGGCTTAAATTTAAAAGAAAAAAAGAAGCATCCTCGGAAAGCGGGGATGCTTTTGTTTTTGCCTCCTTTCTTTGCTGGTCTCGACCTCATCGAGACAGCCTGACCATGCGAAGCAGCTTGGTGAAGGCGCCGCGGCAGTAAGCCTCTGCGCCGCCGTTTTCGACAGGCGTGCCCTCGAGCAGTGTTTCGAACCCTTCGTACAGATCGTGCCGGAAGGTGTTCAGGGCGTGCGTGATTTCCCGCATTACTCGGGCACGGGCGTCGCGATTGCTCCATTCGCGAGTGGCCCGTTCGTAGGTTTCGCGGCTGATTACGGGCAGCGAATTTCCGGCCCGCATTCGTTCGACCGTCTCCAGAATCACCCAGAGGTAGTAGAGGAAGGCGAGATTTTCCCAAGTCTCGCCGGGATTCGCTCCGAAGATCTCGGCCAGACCATCCCGCACTTCTTCGAGCCAGTCGGCCGTAGCCGATTCGTCCGCTCGCAGGTCAACGATCAAACCGTTGAATTGGTCCCGGACAGAATTCCGACGCTTTTTGGCGTGTGTATCTTCCATCGTGTCCTCCTTTCCGAATGGACTCTAAACCTTAAATCATTTTTTCTTTTTTGTCAAGGGTAAATATTTCTCGTTATCTACGCTCATTCGTTAATAAAATAAAAAAAGAGGCTAACCTTACCGGCGCCTCTTATTTCTTCCCCCCATCTTCTTCAGTCGGCTGCTCGCAGCTCCTTGCTTCGTGCGCGTTCAAGCTGGATCATTCTCAGGATTACGGCGAAGATGTGTTCAACCAGCCTTCTGACGTGAAGCGACGCGATTGACTCGTTGAGTGTCGGTCTGAACTCACAATCGATGGTCTCGCGAAACTGGTCGAAACTTTCATCATCAAGTGCGTTGTTCGGAACTTCACCGAGTCCACGCCATGCCTCGCCGGACGAATTAGAGGAGATTCGCGGCAGTTGATGGTCCAGCAATTTCTCGACGCTTTGCAGGCCTTTGAACATCACCGACATCGCCTTCAGGAAGTCGGAAGAAGCCAACTCAGAACCCCGAGCTCTTGCCCTGTTGAAGGCTTTCGCGATTTCGGGGTTGCTTTCCTGGAAGTCCTGGAATTTCTGGAAGGCAAAATTGTGCGGTTCTGCCCTTTCGGACGATTCCTCCTTGTTTCCCATACTGCCCCTCCTTTTCGACTTTTAACTTTAAGATACCATTTCGTTTTTGTCAAACACGATTTTGTGATATGATTGCTAAATAGTTTGTTAAAAAATTAACTAAAAGATTATGAAACTTTGGAAAAAAATAGATTGGTTAATGCTCTTTTTTCTTCTTTTGATTTTTGCAGTTGGAATTTATATGGCACCGAATATGCCGGACCGGGTTCCGACGCACTGGAATATCCGAGGGGAAGTTGACGGCTGGGGTTCAAAATACATCAATTTATTTTTGACGCCGAGTATTGCTTTAGCAACATATCTTTTGATGTCTTTTTTGCCGGCGATTGATCCTTTCCGCAAAAATTATGAAAAATTCGCCAAACCGTATTTGTACTTTAAAATTTTCTTGGCGTTTTTCTTTGTTTATCTGGAAATATTTTTACTTTATTCCTCAGTCCGTTTTAGCCCGCCGCAGGGGAGTTTGATGTTCGCGATACCCTTTTCTTTACTTTTATGTTTTATCGGATGGATTCTGCCGCAACTTAAAAGAAATTTTTTTATTGGCATCAAAACACCGTGGAGTCTTGTTTCCGACGATAATTGGAAAAAGACACACGACTTCGGCGGTAAGGTGTTTATTCTGGCCGGCGTGGCGAGTTTAATCGCCGCCTTTTTTGGCAGCGTCGCGAGTTTCGTAGTTTTAATCGCCAGCGTTTTTGTTGCCGCGTTTGCCACCTTCATTTACAGTTATTTGATATATAGAAAGGAGAAAAAATAATATGGCCAAAGAAAATTTTACCGCCGATGAGGCGAAAAAAATCGGCGAGGAGTTGGGTATTGATTGGAGTAAGTTTGACGTAGAGCAATTCAGAAAGGGGATGGATGTTGAATTGGAGCATGGCGCGCGCGATCCACACACCAACGTCACAAATGATGATCCGCTGACGACCGGGAAAATCGCCCTGGCCCACCTGAATGAATTTCCCGACTACTACACGAGATTGGATAAGTTGGAAAAAGAAGCAGATGCGTTTTTTCAGAAACAAGTATAAAATTTTTAATCAAAAACACGGCTCCGGGTACGCGGGCCGTGTTTTATTTTGTTTTTGTTATTGAACCGTTACTGAATAATCATTGCTGTAGAAAACACATCCACCTCCGCCGTTATAGGCGCAAACGCGGAAGTGGTAAGTGCCGGGATCCACGACGTCCCAGGTATAACTGCCTTTCATGTCAGGCGAGGAAAGATAAACATATTCATTGCCCGGATAAACGGGGTTTGGTTCAAGAGATTTCACCAATTTGTATCCGTAAGGCGAATTTCCGGAAAGTGCCCAGGAGAGGGTAATCATTCTTCCTGTTTTTATCCAACCGGTCAAGGCTAGAGTTCCATAAACTTCGCCTGAGGCCGCGCCGTTTGATTTAGCGGTGAGTTTTAAATCATTGCTGTAAGTGCCGCAAGCGCCGCCTTCATAGATGCAAATTCTAAAGTGCCAAACCTTTCCGTCGTTCACCTGCCAGAGATAACTTTTGGTATCGGGATTTAAGTAAATCGCCGAATCTCCCGGGTAAGTCGGATAGGCTGTAAGCGATTTTACGAGTTTAAATCCTTTCGGCGCGGTAATGCCCGAAAGAGACCAGGAAAGATTAATACCGTCAGCGCCGACCCAACCTTTGAGATAAAGTGGCAATGCTTGAACCGCCTCGCCCTTTCTTGTTACGGTGATTTCTTTTGTCGTGGCATTACCAGAATCATCTTTGGCTTTAATCGCAATTTTATTGCCGCCGACTTTCAAATCAATAATTTTTTCAAATGATCCGTCTTTGTTTTCCGCCAAAGCACCATTCACAAAGACTTTGGCTCCGGCCTCGGTCGTGCCGCGCACGGCCACGCGGAGTAATTCGGTTTCAATTCCATCTAACGGTTCTCTGATATTTATTTCCGGCGCTGTCACATCAGACAAAACTCCGAGGGGATAAGATTTTTCACTGTCTTCTGTGCGGTTCCAGGCGTAAAATCCGTCTTGCGCAGTTTCTTCTTTGGGCAGAGGAATTTTTTTTGCCGTATCTTCAATCGGTTTTGTCATATCAACAATTAATTCTTCACCTTCGCTTACTTCTTTTTCCAAAGTTTCATCATTTTTTACAATTTTTACTTTGACTTTGCTTTCCACAACCTTGACGATAACTTTTTTCTCGCCCTTTTTAACCCAGTTTGAATTTTCTGTGGCTACGCCAAAAGCCGTGCCGAGCGCCGTTGTTTCTGTGTCGCTGGATTTAACTTTGTAGGTTAAACCAGAAGTTTTATTGACGCGGCTGTAGGTTTCACCAACCACTTGCGTGACAGAAATATTTTTGTTATTAATTTCTTCTAAAATTACATGAGTATTTTCATCAAGCCGAAGAGCGCTGCCTTCGTCAAATTCTAAAACTGCCTTGCTTGATTCTCCGGTTCTAAGTTGTGATTGGCCGGCGAGAGTTACGCCTACTGCCACAGGTTTCCATTCGCTGCCGTTCCAAATTTCAACTTGTCCGTCAGCCACGGAAAGATGCGCCGCCAGCGCGCCGTTAAAATTTCCGGCCGGACCACGGGTAAAATAAATTCCGAGAGCCAAGGCTATAACGACCACGGCCGCGCCGGCGAGCGCGAGAGTGACTCGACTTAAATTGAAAGGCAGGGTCATAGGAATTTCCTTTCTTGATTCTTGGGTTCTGGTCTGCTCGTTTATTAAATTTTTAGCAGTTGCTTTAGAACCGACAAGATTAAAATATTTATGATAAAAATTTTCTCTGATGCGGTTTTTTTCTTCCGGAGAAATAGAAACTTCGCCGGGTCTCGCGAGTCTGGCCGCTTGAATTTTTCCGGCCAGAGTATAGAGAATTTTTTCTTTTACTTCAAGTTCAGCCGGTTTTTTTTCTTCCCAGGCCTTGATAAATTTTTTTGATTTTTTATTTAAAAATTGAAACATGTTTGTGAAATTAGAAATTGATTTCCAAAAATTCCGGGTTGCCGATCAGATGTTTTCTCATTAAACGCAAAGCTCGGTGAACTCTTACAGCCACGGCGCCTTTGCCGCATCCGACGATTTCCGCGATTTCATCGTTTGATAGTTCTTCAAAAAATTTTAAAGACAAAACGGTTTGATATTTTTCGGGAAGATTATTTATTGTTTTTCTAATGAATACTTTTCGTTCGTCGTCTTCAAGACTGGAAACTGCCTTTTTGCCGGTTTCAATTTGCGCCGGTTCGTAGGCCTCGACCGCGTCGGTTAGAATTTCTTTTTTCTTGCGGGTGTAATCAATCAAAGTATTCCTCGCGATTTTAAAAAGCCAGGCGGCAAAAGAAACGCCGCGGTCGTCATATTTTCCGAGATTCGCCAGGGCCTTAGCAAAAACTTCCGACGTTAAATCTTCGGCCAATTCTTTTTGCCCGGCGCGGTTTAGAAGAAAACCGTAGATTTTGGGGAGATAATGGTTGTATAATTCCTCAAAAGCGGCTACGTTTTCCTGAGCTTTTTTGATTAATTGTCGCTCAAGTTCGCGATCCATATTTGACTCCTTGTTTTAAGATAACGCAAGGTTTGATGAAAAATTACAGCTAAAAAGAGGTTTTTTAAATATTTATTTTATGTTATACTAATAAAGTAATAAAATCAATTTAAAATGCCGCACGGGCGGCTTAATGCAAAAAATATGGCACTTCTATTTCGTTGGTTAATTTACGCGGTGGCGATTATGCTTTTAACTTACATTGTGCCGGGCATTTCCGTAAAGAATTTCTATTCAGCGCTTTTAGCCGCGCTTGTTTTGGGTCTTGTGAACGCCGTAATTCGGCCGCTTATAATTTTACTGACTCTGCCGGTAAATATTCTGACTCTCGGTCTTTTTACGCTCGTGATTAACGCTCTGATGTTATGGTTTGTCGCTTCAATCGTTAAAGGTTTTGATGTTAAGAATTTTGTAGCTGCCTTTTTGGGCGCCTTGGTTTTATGGGCAGTCGGTTGGCTGACGAACGCGTTGACGAAGTAATTTGTAATTTGTAATTGGGTAACTAAGTAATTAAGTAATTAAAAATATGAAAAAAATTATTTTTCTTACGGCGCTAATTTTAGCGGTTTTAGTTTTATCCGGAGCGGGATGCGCTTGGTTTCCATCCGAGAGGGAAGAGGCGACAAACGTGCCGCGAGAGACGGAAACAAACGTTAACGCGCCGGCCGATCCAACTGCCGGCTGGGAAGTTTATGAGAGCGTTCCATGGGCAATTGAAATGAAATATCCGTCAACATATAAAACTGTTATTGATACTTATGGCTGGCCGCATGCCCTGGTTCATTTTATTGAAGTGGCGCCGGGCGCGCAATCTTATCGGGCGCAGATTGAAACTTGGGATAACGAAGGAGATTTTCGTACAACTTATGGCCGAGATCCGGCGTATATTGTTGAACACCTAAACGGTAAAAATTGGGTGACAGTTGATTACAACCCCAATCCGACAAATCCGGCCGTGGCCGAAGAATGGGAATTGATTATTTCCACTTTCCGTTTTACCGCGCCGTAATCTAAAATCTAAAATATAAATTATGCCAGACATTGATTCAATTTGGGAAGAACTGCTCGCGCGCTTTGATTATGTCGTGCCCGAAAGCCACGAAGCTTTTATTGAAGAGGCCGAGGCCGCGATCGGCGAACTCACCGAGCTTGGTAAAATTTCGCCCGAAGAAGACGTCAAAGCGATTATGGAAGCGCTTGAGGTAAGGTGGGATGATTATCTGAAAGAGAAAAAGGTTTAAGTATGGATGAGGCCAAGTTCAAAGAGTCCAGGGAATTTTTTTGGACCAAACACGCGATTGCCAAAATGTTTTTTTACGGCCTCGCGCCGAGTCGGGTAAAAAAGATTTTCCGCGCGCCAGATCGGACCGAAGAGGGAATCGCTCCTCGGACAGTGGCAATGATGCAAAAAGTCGGCAAGGGCAAAAGACAAACAGAGATTTGGGTAATGTGGCAAAAAGGAAAAAACGGACAGAAAAAAATCATCGCCGCCTGGCGGTATCCAGGGACCAGTCCCGTGAAAGAAATTCCCATCCCGCCAGAAATTTTGGCAGAGCTAAGCTCAGTTTTGAAGAATTAAATAATAAAAAATAAAAACCGGACGCATCGTAGTCCGGTTTTTTGAAAATTTAAAATTTTATAAAAAAAGCCCGAACCGGAAGTGAGTCAGTCGTGACTCAACTTGTCGGTTCGGGCGCATGGCGCACTACTCGGTCGCGATCATCTGGAACGAGAGTGGTTCTCCGCACTCGCTGCAGTGGAAGCGCTTGGTCGTTGGCTTGCCAAAGTTCTTGCAGGTAGCCCGTGAACAGGTGCCGATGAGGGCTGGAGTGCCCCGCGTGACCGTGAAGGGCACTTCGGTGATCTTGAGTTCCCAGCCCTGCGGCAGAACTTCCCGAAGTTTTTCGGCATTCTTCCTGGCCGTGGCGTCGGAAGAAACTTGGCCGTCCGGCAGATCAGTGAAGAGAAATCGTCCAGAGCCGACCGGCACCTTGAGATCCGGCGCCTTCGGGTCGTCGCTTGGCCGATAGATTGTAATGTGGTACAGCTTGGGCGTTCCCGGCTGTGTTGATTCTCCCATGATTTACCTCCCTTTCCCTCGCTTCATCTTGGCATTTTGGTTTGATTTTGTCAAGAGATATGGCGCGATAAAGAAAATTTTAGTATAATTGATATTAGGGGAAGTAATTTTTAACCTAAATTTATGTTTAAAAAGATTTTTTTCATTTTCGCAGCTTTGGCGATTTTTTTATTTTCCGGCAGTCAAGTTTTGGCGCAAGAAGAAAAATGGTGGGATTTTGGAAAATGGGCCGTGGATATAAACATCAATAAAGACAGCACTTTTGTCGTCCGCGAAACGCAGACTTTTAATTTTCACGGCAATTTCCATTGGACACAGAGGGATATTTCAAAAAATAAATTGCGGGCGATTAGCGACGTGAAAGTTTTTGATGAAAATGGAAAAGAACTTTTGCCGCCAGAGATAGAAATATCGGAAGACGCAGCCCAGGTCAGTGTAAAAATTAATTTTGATTTAGTTGATACCCAGGCGACTTGGACTTTTGAATACAAAGTTATCGGCGGCCTTGGATATTTTGATGATCACGACGAACTTTATTGGAACGCGATTTCTGAAGATCGGGATGTGCCGATTAAAGAAGTGGAAGTTAGAGTTCATTTGCCTGAAGAAGCGTCGGTCGGAGACTTAGAACAGACTCTTTACACCGGGCCGGCCGGCAGTACGGATTCTTCGGGAAATTACAAAATCATCGACGGAAAGACATTTAGATTTTGGGGCAGCGATATTGGGGCATACGAAAATTTTACGATTGTCGCCGGCTGGCCAAAGGAAATTGTTTTTGAACCGGGCATTTTAAAAATTAATTCCGAGCCTATCGGTGCGGCTGTAATTTTGGATGGGCAAAAAATAAATCTTCGCACGCCAGCCGTTCTTGAAGAAAAGTACGAGATTTCTTCCGGTGAGCATAAAATTTCCGTGGCCAAATTCGGCTGGGACGTGAAAGGAGAAGAAGAAAAAACCGTAAAAGTTGAAATGGGTAAAATTGATACTTTGGATTTTGAACTTAAAGAGACAACGTGGTTTTTTGCGCTGGAGAAACTAAGTTATCTTATTCCAATTTTAATCGGGATTTTTCTTTTTAGAAGATATAAAAATATTCCCAAAATAAAAAAGACGATTATCGCCCAATATGATCCGCCAAAAGATTTATTGCCCGCAGAAATGGGCGGGCTGGTTTATAACAAGGTTCGTCCCAAAGATTTTACAGCCACGCTAATCGATCTGGCCTATCGCGGTTATTTGAAAATAATAGAGAGAGAAGAAAAAGTTTTGTGGATGCAGACGAAAAAATACACTCTCGTGAAAAGGAAAGAATTCGCGAGCGATCCCGGTCTTTCAGATTATGAAAAAGAATTTTTAGAAGCAATTTTCGGAGCAGGTGAGACAGTTGAGTTAAGCGATCTGCGAGATATGGCGAGCAAAACTTCTTTTCAAAAAATGATTACCAAGTTACCGAAAGAAGTTTTGGAAAAATTAGTCAAGGAAAAAGAATATTTTAGATCTATGCCCCTGGCTCGTGAAATGAGTTTTTTGTTGGCATTATTTGCGGCCGGTATTTTTATTTCAATGGTCGTAGTAATGTTTCCTAATTTTTCTTTTTCAATGTTAGTAGCGATTTTAATATCACTAGGTTTATGGTTTATTTATTTAGTTATTAAGCCCCCGCCGCTTACAGAAAAAGGAGTTGAGGTAAAATGGCACGCTTTGGGTTTTAAAGAATATTTGCAAGTGGCGGAAAGATTTCGCCTCGGCGCCTTGACGCCGGAAACTTTTGAAAAATATCTTTCTTACGCCATGGTTTTTGGAGTGGAGAGAAAGTGGGCCGAGAGATTTGCCGATATTTACAAAACGCAGCCGGATTGGTACGAAAGCGGAACGCCGATTAGCGGATTTAACAGCGTGATTTTTGCAAATTCTCTTTTAGGAATGAAGACAAGCGTGGATTCGGCCATAAGTTACAGTAATCCTTCCGGTTCGTCCGGATTTGGCGGAGGAGGCGGAGCCGGCGGCGGAGGAGGCGGAGGAGGTTCAAGCGCCGGGTAAAAAGTTTGCGGCAGAAAGGCCGCGCGGTTATTGCTCAAAGTTTGATTTGAGATTAGAATAAAAGAGAAAGCCGAACCAATCGCATTAAATTTTATGAAAAAGAAGCTCGCAATATTTTTCGTTATAATTTTTTTGGCCAGCGCCGCCGCGATGTTTTATTGGTATATTGGCGGGATGAAAGAGGCATCGGCCGATTTAGAAGAGGCGAAGCAAGAAGCAAAAAAAGTTGAAGCGAAAGAAACGACTGTAAAAGTATTTTTTGGCAATAAAAAAATGAATCAAAAGCAGGCTGATTGTAAGGTTGTTTTTCCGGTTGAGAGAATAGTTGATAATGATTTAATTGTAAAAAGGCGGGCGTTTGAAGAAGTGCTTATCGGCCCAACCGCCTCGGAAGCGGCAGAAGGTTATTATTCGGCTTTTCCCAATAAAGACGAAGTGATAAAATATCGCGAAAGAATAAAACAAGAAACAGGCCAGGCTCCGTACGACGGCGATGAAATAAAAATAAGGAGCGTTAAAATTATGATTGGGATGGCTTACGTGGATCTTTCTCCGGAAATATTTTCTTACGATAAAGATAACTGCCGGGCCGAGATGATCCGAGAGCAACTTTCCCAAACCGCGAAACAATTTTCAAAAGTCGGCGGCGCGATTATCACCGTCGGTGGCGTGGAGAACGCGCTTTAAATCTACAAATTACAACTCTACAAATTACAAATCATTTACAAATATACAAATAACAGTGAAGTGTATTTTACAAAATTAACGTGTTAGTAAAAATTTGTATATTTGTACCGAATTTGTAATTTGTAGAATAGTAGAATGTATGAAGAAATATTCATGTGCACGTTGCGGAAAGGGGAGAACGCGCTACCGCACTCCGTCGCCTTTTAAAGTAATGGCGGCCGAACGGGCTAAAAGAGATAAAATATATGCCCCGTTAGAAGTTCAGCAACGTGCTTCTCAAGGCAACGCACAAAAGGCGAAGCCGACTTACGTCTCTCGTTACGTGGATAAAAGATAAAACAATCTATAAACTTCTAACGGGGTATGGGAAAAAGAAAATTTAGCCGCGGTGTGAAAAAATTTATTCGCGGGGAGAAAGCGCGTTTTCGCCGGGAAACCGCGGATTTGGGCGAGCAAAAAAGATTAATTGATGAACTCTACAAAAAATTTTCAAAAATATGAAAAAGATATTTGGTAAAATAAAAAAATTTTCTTTGGGGATTTTTAAATATCTGGGATTTATAATTAGCTATCGTTTTGGAAAATTAAAATACAACCATTTATTTCTAAATATCACCAGTCTTTGCAACTCTAACTGTGTTTTTTGCGAAGTGAAGGGTCTAAGTCACAAAGATGATTTAGAATTTGAAAGAATCAAAAAATTAATAAAAGAGGCCAAAGATTTGGGCGTAAGGGGAGTAACTTTTTCTGGCGGTGAACCATTTGTTTATTATAAAATTTGGGATTTAATAGATTATACTTTGGGTTTGGGCCTTGATTTAAATATAACTTCTAACGGTCTCTTGATTTATAATTTTTCCGAAGAGCAGTTTAATGTTCTTAAAAAAATAAAAAATATTTTTATTTCTCTGGAATCGGCGGACGCCGAAACGCATAATCAATTGCGCGGCGGCTCTGATTTTTTTCAAAAAACAGTTTCCGGCATCAAAAAGTTAGTGGAAAAAAATATTAACGTCATCATCGCTTCGGTTATAAGCAATAAAAATTATTTAAAGATTGATGATTTGATAAAATTTACGGGTGAACTTGGGGTCCGGGAAATAGTTTTCCAGCCGCTGCACATTTGGACTAACTATGACAGCGTGGAATATTTAAAAAGCAAAGATCAGATGGTGCTGTCCCCGAAAGAGTCGGCTGATTTAAAAAAGAAAATGAAGGCGTCAATTAAATTGGCCGAAAAAATCGGAGTTAAAAATAATTTGGCCAACATTGTCCCATGGATAGATAAATATTTTGAATTTCAAAAGCCGAATCCGGAAAAGGGGCGATGGATAAAAAATATTTTGCCCGGCTATAAATGTTTGGAAATATTTACTAAAATTTTTGTCGGAAGCGATGGTGGACTCTTGCCTTGCGCGATGCTTTCGCCGCGCGATAACGTTAAAGACAAGAGCCTTGAACAATCGTTAAAAAGTCTTAATGAAATGAAGAGGGAAATAAGAAAAGGGCGGTTTCCCGCGGAGTGCGATAAATGTTCCTGCCAAGTCGCTTCAAATTTTACATTCAGTCTGATTTTATCGCCGATTAAAAATTTTCGTTATCTGTTAGAATTTATTAAATATAAATTTTAAAACATAAAAAATGAATAATAATTCTAAAGGTGAAGTTTTGGTAATTTCTCTCGGCGGATCGGCAATCGTGCCAGATGAAGTGGACACGATTTTTTTGAAAAAATTTCGTGAATTTATTTTTAATTTTATAAAAAACGGCGGGCGGGCGGTAATCGTGGCCGGCGGCGGCGGGACGAATAAAAAATATAATCAGGCGGCGCAAAAAGTGGCGAAAATTAAAAATATTGATTTAGACTGGCTGGGCATTGCCGCGACAAAGTTAAACGCGGAATTGCTCAGAGTTATTTTAGGAGAAAAGGCGTACGAAAAAGTGGTCGTAAACCCAACCGTTAAAATTAAAACCAATAAAAAAATAATTGTTGCCGCGGGTTGGCAGCCGGGATGTTCATCCGACAAAGACGCCGTTCTTTGGGCAAAAAGTTTTGGCGCGAAAAGAGTAGTTAATCTGACAAACATTGATTACGTGTACGACAAAGATCCGCACAAGTTCAGCGACGCCCGGCCGTTGAAAAATTTAAAATGGGCGGAGTACAGAAAAATGGTTGGGAATAAATGGATTCCGCGAATGCACGCGCCTTTTGATCCGATTGCTTCGCAGTTGGCGGAAAAGTGGGGGATGGAGGTTGTAATAATGAGAGGTAGCAATTTGGTTAATTTTAGGAGTTTTCTACAAGGAAAAGAGTTTAGGGGGAGTATTTTGGGTTAAGGAATTTGTTTTGTGGATAAAATTAGCTTGACAGGTTTTTCTGGGTATTGTAGTATAAATTAATTGACAAGCGAATGAGAGAAATGAATTTATTCATTTCCGAGTGAGCGCAGTCAATATAGGGTAAAACCCTCTATTACCAAAGACAGCAGGCGTTTGCCCTAAAAGGCGACTCAATTTCCTGCCGAGGTAAACTAGTTGATCAGTTAAATAGTTAATTGGTTAAATAGTTATTGTCTCGTGGTAATTGCCACGATTTTTTGTATCCCGATTAACTAATCAACTGATTAACCAATTAACTGACATATATGCCTAAAACTAAAGAACAAAAGAAACAAACTCTCGCGGAACTTGAAGATAATTTCAAGAAAAGCAAAACGGCGGTTTTTGTTAATTTCCAGGGTTTGAATGTTAAAGACACGACTGCCCTTCGTAATCTCTTGCGTAAAGAAAAAATTGAATATGAGGTGGCGAAAAAAACACTTTTGAAACTTGCCGTGGAGAAAATCGGCCAAGCTGGCGTTGATCCAAAAAGTTTTAATGGTAATATTGCCGTGGCCTTTGGCTTTGAGGATGAAGTGACGCCGGCTAAAGTGTTGAATCACGACCCACGATGCTTTAAAAATTATCGGCGGAACGCTTGAAAAGAAATTTATTGACGCCGCTAAAGTTATTGAGCTGGCGCAGATTCCTGGCAGACAGGAACTCTTGGCGAAATTAGTTGGCAGTATCAATTCGCCGGTTTCCGGTTTTGTAAACGTCTTGGCCGGAAACTTGCGTGGTTTGGTTCAGGTGTTAAAAGCGATTTCAGAAAAAAAACCAGTTTAAATATAATTTAATAATTAATAATTTTAAAATTATATGGCAGACGAAAAAAAAGAAGTGCAAGTGCCGGAAAAATTTAAGGAGCTTGTCGAGCAAATTGAGAAATTATCAGTTTTGGATTTAGCCGAACTGGTAAAAGTCTTGGAAGAAAAGTTTGGTGTTTCCGCCGCTGCGCCAGTAATGGCCGTGGCCGCAGGAGCCCCAGCCGCGGGAGCAGCTCCGGCTGAAGAGCAAACCACCTTCAACGTTGAGTTGACTGACTCTGGCGCCAACAAGATCGGCGTCATTAAAGTGGTTCGCGAATTGACTCAGATTGGTTTGAAAGACGCGAAAGATTTGGTTGATGGCGCGCCGAAGATGGTAAAAGAAGGCGTTGGTAAAGCGGAAGCTGAAGAGATGAAGAAAAAATTAGAAACTGCTGGCGCCAAAGTTACCTTAAAGTAACAAAAATTAAAAACACCCCGCAATGATGCGGGGTGTTTTTAATACTTTTACTGCAGATGAGTCGCGGCAACTTCGTAAACGAAATCGCCGGAAAGCAAATAAATTTTCTTTTCTTTTTCCACCACAACGAAATCTTTCAGCTTATCAAATTTTTCGGAAAAATATTGAGTATTGAGTTTGCCTTCTTTATCCAAAACAATCAGCCTTTTGGAAGACGGTTCAAAAACATAGATGAAAGAAGAATCGGCTGAAGTCCAAATTTTTATTTCCGACGAAAGCGCGGGATCAATTTCGGGCGTAAAATCAACCTGTCGGCCATTTGAAAATTTTAAAATTTTTCCATCCGTTTTGCCGACATAAATTGAACCGTCAATCGCGATGCTTTTAGCGTTCTGAAGATCAACATTGTCGCGGAGCCAGGCGGCGCCTCCCGCGAAGCCCGTGGCGGTTGCCAAGTGTTTAAAAATTTGATTATTTTTGGCGTCTAATACGTACAACTTTCCGTTGTAGACGGCAAAATCCGTAATGTCAGTTTCTTTTTCATTTAAGATTACCTCTAGTTCTCCCAAGACATCGGTCGTGAGATCAAGTTTAAAGAATTTTTTATCCGGCTGGTAAAGAAAGGCCGAGCTCTCGCTCTCCATAAATACTAATCCAAAATTAAGTCCGGAGATGCTTTGGCTCGCGGTTTCATTATTTGCTAAATTGATTTTATAAATAACCGAGGCGGCGCGGTCAAAGGCGTAAATATTGTTGTTAGCGACAATAAATTTTAAAACTGAAGCATCGGGGCTGTAGCCGGGAAAATTAGCTACGGCAACCGGATTTTGAACATTTACGACGTGTCTTAATTTTTCGCGGATTGTCTCAATTTCCGCGGAAATATTTTGGTAAGCCTCTTTTTCTTTTTTAGTTTTTTGCGGGAATTCCGCCAAGAGCACGTCGGCTTCGGCGAGGGCCGTTTTTGCGCTCGCTTCGTCGTTATAAATCAGACTCGCTTCAATGGCGCTTTTTTTATTTTGAATAACTTCCACTTTTTGCTGCAGGGCTTTTGCCGCGAGACCATTTTGGTATCTGTAATAAAGCAAGCCAGTACTTCCCGCGAAAAGAGCGACAAAAATTACGGCGAAAATCAGGAGCGTTCTTGAAAGATTAGGCATTTTTTCCGTTTTCGGCAAGAGGCCGCTCCAGCTTTTTCCAAAATTTTCTGCGGCGCTCTTTAGAGCTCCGCTTCTTTGTCCTTTCCAGTTTGTTATCAAATAAAAAATAGTTTTTAAAAGATTAAAGAGAAACGAGAGGATGATTTTTATCAAAAAATATGGAATTCTAAGGATGGCCAAAAAGAAGAGGGAAAGAAATCTAAAGAATTTTTTTGTTCCTCTCGGCGGATGGAATTGCGAAGAGTAATACTCAAGGCGAGCATTATCTTTTATTTCATTTTTTCGAAAGAGACTTTTGAATCCGCCAAGGAAAGAAAAAATCCCTCCGCCGATATTAAGACCAAGCGACGGAGTGAGCATCTTTTCCGTGTCAGAGGCGGTTTTCAGCAATCCTTCCATGGAGTGTTGGGGTACGGAAATATGGTCGGTTTTGAGAGGCGCCGGAGCAGGGGATGAAACAGCTTTGATTACCGGAATTTCTTGACGCGATTTTATAATCATGAAAGCGAAAGACGTTTCCGGATTAGCCACTTCGCCGAGAAGATTTTTAAGCGTTTCGGCCGCCTCTTCCGGATTTGTCGCGGAAACGGTTTTACTTATTTTTTCCAGAGAAAAATAATCAAGAATGCTTTCGGTCGTGAAAAAGAGATTGTCATTCGCGCCGATTTTTCCGCTGACGATATTTGTAAAAAGACTGAGTTTGCTCGCCCTCGCTTCTTTGCCCGTAGCCGCTTCGGCAATATTCATTATTCTGAAATTTCCCGGTTTGACTTCGTAGATTAAAAACGGCAAAGCTTTTCCTCGCTGGGCCAGATGAAGATTTTTGTCGTCAAAAAGCGCGAGAACGGCGTTTATCTTCGGCAATCCGCCGGCTTCGTCCGTGGCGGAGGAGGAAGATTTATTGCCAACCAGTTCTAAATAACGATAGTTTGTTTTTTGGATAAAATTTTCAAAAAGTTCTTCAAGAGATTTTTGGCTCGGTTTTCCAAAACTTCCCGCCGCGGCCATTTTTATTTCTTGGATCAGGGCATCAAGGAAGGCCAGGGTTTTTTTGTTTGGCGAAGCTTCAAGTTCAACCAAACCGATGATTTGGCCTTCATTTTTCGGAAGATTTTGATCGTCAGATTCTTCTTTTTGGGGTAAATCAAAAATAACAGACCGGCAGGTTGACTTCCCACCCTGAACTTCCGTGATTAATTGTCCATATTGAACTTTGGACATTTGAGGCTATTTTACCCCGTTAGAAGTTACTTTTCTAACGGGGTATTTATTTGTTCCAGTTTTATTACCTTTTCACTAAACTTCTAACGGGGTTTACTTTTCTTTTTAGCTTTTGTGTATTATAATTAGTATAGTGTTTTTTTAGATAAAAGTAAACCCCCACACCAATGCATTGGTGTGGGGGTGAAGACCAAAAGTACTGTATGAAGGCGAAAAAACGACTGCCAAAAAACCGCGCTGCCGGCCTTGAACAACTATTTGGTTCAAGGACCAGAGTAAAGCTTTTAAAGCTATTTTTAAACAGCCCGGAAAAAATGTTTTTTGTGAGAGAAATCGCGAGGGCAATTAATTCTCAGATTAATTCAGTCCGGCGGGAACTTTTAAATTTAAAAGATTTGGGAATAATCAGAGAAGTTGAAGCGTCAAAAGAAAGTTATCTGATCCCGAAGGTTGATACCCAAAAAAAATTTTCCGGTAAATTTAAGCAGGTTAAAAATAAGGATGTCATAAAAAAGTTTTTTCAGGCCGATGGCAACTTTATTTTGTTTCCGGAACTTAAGGCGCTGCTTTTAAAGGCGGATTTTTTATTAGAGAAAAATTTTGTCAACGCCGTCCGGAGAGCGGGGAGCGTTGATTATTTGGTTTTGACCGGCCGTTTTGTCGGGATGCCGGGCATTTCCGCGGATTTGTTTTTAGTGGGCCGGTTTAATCGGCGGAAAGTGGCTCGCCTAATCAAAAGTTTTGAAAAAGATTTTGGCCGAGAAATAAATTATGCTTTAATGAGCCGGCAGGAATTTCGTTATCGAAAAGACATTACCGACAGATTTTTATATAATATTTTAGAAAATAAAAAAATCGTCATGGTGAATGAGTTGGGATTGAAATAATTTTACCGTATGAACGTTTTTTATAAATAATATGTGTCACGGAATTAAAAAACTATTTTTTGTCCTGGGAGCCGGCCTTTTGCTATTTTTGCCGGCCACTTTTGCGAGTGCCATAGGAGCTTCTGAAGTAAAAATTTTTGACGCGGCGAGTTTATCCTTTGAAAAAGGATTTTTTGTTTCTTTTTCAAAAATGGACGAGGCGCCAAGCATGGCGATGATTGATTTGGGCGGCGACGGGGTAAATGAAATAGTGATTGGCGCGCCGCTCGGGAAAAAACCGGAAGTTAAAATTTATCGCGAAGACGGATCGCTTGTAAATTCTTTTTTGGTTTACGATGAAAAATTTTTGGGCGGAGTCACGGTCGGGGCAGGAGATTTTAACGGTGACCTAAAGGGCGAGATCCTGGTCGCGCCCGCTTCGGGAATGCCCGCCGAGATAAAAATTTTTGACGGTTACGGTCAGCCGGAAATTTCCCAAAGTTTTTTTGCTTTTGATAAAGAAATAAAAGTTGGCGCGAACGTGGCCGCGGGAGACGTTAACGGCGATGGGCGGGATGAGATTATTGTCGGGAGCGGTCCTGGCCAAGAAGCGGAAGTAAAAGTTTTTAATAATTTAGGAGTTGTTTTGTCGGACATTCGTCCAACCGGGATAAGCAAGTGGAGCGGCGTTCGGGTCGCCTCCGGAGATCTTTTTGGCGACGGCGCGACAGAAATTATTGTCGCCTCTGGACTCGGGAGTTTGCCGGAAGTTCAAACCTTTAAATCGGATGGAAAATTTTTAGGAAAATTTTTAGTTTATGATAAAAGTTTCCGCGGCGGAGTAAATTTATCCGCGGGCGATTTGGATGGTGACGGCAAGGAAGAAATCGTCGCGGGCGCCGGATTTACAGGCGGGCCGCATGTCCGGATTTTTTCCGGCGAGGGAACGCTTAAAAATCATTTTTTTCCTTTTGATAAAAATTTGCGGAGCGGAGTGCTGGTCGGAGTGGGGAAGCTTGCCGACGGAGAAAACAAGATTGTGGCCATACCGAACAAAACCGGTCCAAGCGGCCGGCAGGATTTATATAAATATATTGAAATTGACATCAGCGAACAAAAATTAAAAATTTTTGAAAATGGTTTTAATCTCGGGGAATATGTAGTTTCCACAGGCACGCTGAAAATGCCGACTCCGATCGGGAATTTTAAAGTCCTGTCTAAATCAGAGGTGGCCTATTCAAACGCGTACAGTCTTTATATGCCGCACTTTATGTTGTTTACCAAAAGCGGCGCGGGAATCCACGGCCTGCCTTATTGGAAAAGCGGCGACAAATTTATTTACGAAGGAGTGAATCATCTGGGCAAAAGAGTTTCACACGGTTGCGTGCGGCTGGCGCTTGATAAGGCGGAAAGAGTTTTTGAATGGGCCGATAAAAATACTTCGGTCATTGTTCACCAATGAAATTAACGGATAAAAAAATAATTTTAGCGATTAACACGGCGGCCGAGGATGAATCGGCGGTTTTTTTGTTTGATGGTTTCAAAATTACGAAAGAAAAAATCCGCGGCCAAAAAGACAAATTATTATTTTTGATTGATAAGGTTTTGCGAAAAAGAAAAAAGACCGCGAAAGATATTAGGGGAATTATCGTGGTTTCCGGTCCGGGATCTTTTACCGCCGTGCGTCAGGGCGTGGTTAGCGCCAATGCTTTTGGATATTTGCTCGGCGTGCCGGTCGTCGGCGTAAAATTAGATGAGTTTAAAAATGAAAATGAATTTTTAAAATTAGGTTACGAGAAAATGACGAAAGCCAAAAAGGGGACTGTGGTTCTGCCGGCTTATGGCCGAGAGCCAAACATTACGAAACCTAAGAAATGGAAATTATAACGAGAAAGTCGATATCAAGATTGTAAGCGGGGATTAACTGTTGGATTTCAGAAAAAGAGACGCCTGGTTTTATTTGGAATGGCACCTGTGCCAGTTATCCACAAGCCCAATAGTTTTTATAAAAATCCACTTATGCACAGCCGTGGATTTTTTGTTTTGTTTAAAAGAAAATAAATTTGTTGACAGAGTGGTTGACAAGTTCGGAAAAGTGGAGTAAAATGGAAGTATAAGATATAAAAGTGGATAAAAGTGGGGATAGATATGGTTCTTTGTGGATAACTTGAGGTTGCTTTGAACAAAAGGGTCCTGGGGAAAACTCCGGAACTCCTTAAGAAAAAGTTCAAACCACAACTTCAAGGATTAATTGGCCAAGACATTACGCGCCAATTCCACATAAACCAAACAATCAGTACCCAAACCGCCCCATCTTCCACTTTTGTTTCTTTCACCAAAATATTATGTTTATAGGAGAATACAATCACCCCATACGAAGTTTAAGTGGGGGAGATGTAGTTGGCAGGGCAATGAGCGCAAGGTGGTTATTTAAAAATTTTCTCGCCTGAAACCTTTACTTCGTACGGGGCGAGACTCAGTAAAATCACGTAAAATTTTTCAAACAGTATAAAACGACTTCCATGTTCATCGGCGAATACAATCATACAATAGACGAGAAGGGAAGACTGGCAGTACCGGTTAAATTTAGAAATAAACTTGCCAAAGGTGCAGTTGTGACTCGAGGTTTAGACAACTGCCTTTTTTTGTACACGGGAGGTGAATGGAAAATTTTAGCCGAAAAATTAGCCAAGCTGCCAATCAGCCGCGCCAACACCCGCGCCTTTTCAAGATTGATGCTCGCCGGCGCGATGGACGTTTCTTTAGACAAACAGGGAAGAATTGTCTTGCCTGATTATTTAAGGAAGTATGCCGGCCTTGGGAAAAACGCTATCGTCGCCGGACTTTACAATCGTTTGGAAATTTGGGACGAAGCGAAATGGAATACCTACAAGAGCGGCACGGAAAAAACAAGCGGCGACATCGCCGAACAGTTAGGGGAGCTTGGAGTCTAATATGGCAGAAGTTGCCAAGCACATTCCAGTCCTTTTAAACGAAGTTATAAAATTTCTTGATCCAAAACCAAATCAGAATTTTATTGATTGCACTTTAGGCGCCGGCGGGCACACGATAGAAATTTTAAAACGCATTGCGCCAAACGGAAAAGTTCTGGGCATTGATATGGATATGAGAGCGATTCTCGTTGCCAAGCAAAAAGTTTTAAAAGCCGGGATTCCCGATTCAAGGTTGGTCGCGGTTCGTGACAATTACAAAAATTTAAAAGAGATTGTTCTTCAAAATAATTTTAAAAATATTTCCGGAATCCTCGTTGACCTGGGATTTTCTTCCATGGAAATTGAGGATCCGAAAAAAGGTTTTTCTTTCAAAATTGATGCGCCGCTTGATATGCGATATGGCGAAGAGGGGATGACGGCAGCGGAAATTATAAATCACTCCCGTGAAAAAGAGCTGGAAAGAATTTTTCAGGAGTATGGTGAAGAAAAGTTTTCCGGACGGATTGCTAAAAAAATTTGTGAAATCAGAAAAGATAATCCGATAGATACAACTTTCAAATTAGTAAATGCGATTGCCGAAGTAGTT
Source organism: Candidatus Falkowiibacteriota bacterium (assembly GCA_016214745.1). GTDB lineage: Bacteria > Patescibacteriota > Patescibacteriia > XYB2-FULL-38-15 > XYB2-FULL-38-15 > JAHIRI01. The sequence continues at coordinate 82,406 of JACRNW010000006.1, forward strand.
CCTAAAAAATTTCAGTTTGGCAGAGTCCATTTTGCCACGAAAGTTTTTCAGGCCCTTCGCATTGCGACAAACAACGAAATTGAAAATTTAAAAGAAGTTTTACCCGAAGCGGCGGAGATTCTTTCTCCCGGCGGACGTCTCGCGATAATTTCTTTCCATTCCCTGGAAGACAGAATCGTGAAACAATATTTTAAAAAAGAATCATCCGGCTGCCTTTGCCCAAAAGATTTTCCGACCTGCCAGTGCGGCCACAAAGCGATTTTAAAAATTTTAAATAAAAAACCAATAGTACCCAGTGAGGAGGAGGC
>JACRNW010000015.1 GCA_016214745.1 Candidatus Falkowiibacteriota bacterium
CCCAGTTATCCACAAGGGACAACCCCAAACAGGACCGGCAGAAGATAACAAAAAACCACATGTCCTTTTTGAGAACATGTGGTTTAATTTCCGCTAAATTAAACGGTGTTTATGCGATTGTGGTGCGCAGCGTTATCTCTTCTGCCACTGCGGGGCACGTCTTGCCCGCTTCAAGCCCGGCTTCTTTCTTTCCTTTACCCTCGGATCGCGAGTTAAATATCCGGCTTTGCGTAAATTCTTTTTAAAATTAACATTCAATTGAACGAGCGCCCGGGAAATACCCAAACGCACCGCCTCAGATTGGCCGCGCAAACCGCCGCCAAACGATTTTGCTTCAATGTCAACTTTATCCGCTTGGCCAACCGATTTCAAAGGTCCGGAAACAATCTGTTCCATTTCTCCAGTTGGAAAATATTCTGAATATAATTTTCCATTGACCGTAATTTTTCCTTTACCATTTTTGTATAATCTAACGGTCGCGATCGCTTCTTTGCGCCGGCCGATAGCATAAAGGTAACCAGATTTTTTATCCTCGGCGCCCTTTTCTTCCAAAACCACTTGTTCCTTCTTTTCTTCCATCTCCGGCTTTGACTTTTCCACAACAACTTTTTTCTTTACCGTTTTCTTAACAGCTGGCTTCGCAGCCTTGGTCGTCTTCTTAATTTTTTTTATTTCCGCAGTCATATTTTATTGACAAGCGAGCGAGAGAAATGAAAATTTTATTTTCACTTCCGAGCGAGCGCAGTCAACACGGGGTAAACACCCCTTATTATTTGCTGATTTTTAATCTTTTGATTATTTGTTTTCTGCTTCTGTTGGTTGGCAACATTCCCCAAACTGCTTTCCAGATAACCTTCTCTGGACTTTTTTCAAACAACTGTTTAATTGTCGGCTGTTTCGCGCCGCCCGGGTAGAAAGTGTGCCAAAAATATTTTTTTTGGGTAAATTTTTTGCCGGTGAATTTTACTTTCGCGGCGTTAGTAACATTAACAAAATCGCCGCCATCAACGTCAAATCTAAAAGTCGTTTTGCCCTTGCCGCGCAAAAGTCCCGCGACTGTTGCCGCTAATCTTCCAAGCGGCACGCCGGCGGCATCAACTGTATGAGTTTGTCTTTGTATTTTTGCTTTTGGCATATCCCGTTAGAAATCTGTAACTTTAATGATTAACATTTTATTTTATCTGACAACTTTATATTTTTTTCGCCGTTAGTATTGCGCGAAATTTTTTAAAATTTCGCCGAGGATTTCTAACGGGACATAAATTTACACTAATTCAATTTGAACAATTTCCGCTCCATCTCCCTGCCGTCGGCCGATATTTAAAATCCTCGTATAGCCGCCTTTTCTATCTTTATATCTCGGTCCCAATTCTTCCATAACTTTGCGAACGGCCGCTTCTTTATATAAATATTGAATCAAATACCGACGAGTCGCTAAGGTGTTGGCTTTACCGCGGGTAATTAATTTCTCCACAATCGGTTTTATGGTTTTGGCTTTTGCTTTGGTCGTTTGCATTTTTTCATACAAAATCAAACTTACCGCCAAACCGCGGAGTAAAGCTTTTCTTGGACCAGCTTTTCTGTCTAAAACTTTTCCTTTTTTTCTGTGTCTCATAAATAACTTTTAACTTTACACTTTTAACTTTTAACTTTCTTTGGTCTTCCTCTTTTTTTCTTTGCTTTATCTTCAACCGGGGCTTCTTCTTCGCTCGGCGCTTCTTCCGCTTCTTTTTCTACTTTTTCTTCAATCAAAGCTTTCTTTTCAACTTCTACTTCCTTGCCCGGTCCGGTTAAAAATAAATTAAAATGATCAATCAAAATCTGTACGCTTTGTTTTAGAGCATCTTCTGGAGTAATAGTTCCGTCAGTTTCAATGTCTATCACCAAACGATCGTAGTTTGTGATATCGCCGACGCGGACGTTTTCCACTTTGTAACCAATATTTTTAATCGGGCTGAAAATTGAATCAATGGCAATGGCGCCAAGTTCCAACTTTTCTTTTTCGCGCGCTTCAACCGGCAAAAATCCTCTCCCCTGGCTCACAAAAATTTCCATTTCCAGGTCGGCATTTTTATTGGTTAAAGTGGCAATATGTAAATCTTTGTTGATAATTTCCACGTCAGAAGATTCCAAAATATCATCAGCCGTCGCTTCTTTTTCACCTTTGGCTTTTAAAACGAGGCGGACCGGCTCAGTTGAAAAAACTTTTAATCTCAACTGTTTAAGATTTAAAAGTATTTCCACCACATCTTCCTTCACGTGAGGAATGGTTGAAAACTCGTGCTGAACACCTTTTATTTTAACGGCAGTCGCCGCGGCTCCCGGCAGTGAAGAAAGAATCACGCGTCGGATAGCGTTGCCCAAAGTCGTACCATAACCGTAATAACACGGTTCAACCGTGACGGTTGCTTCGTTTGGATTTTTTCCTTTTTTGATTTCGATTTTGGACGGTAAAATAATTGGTTCCATAGAAGTTTACGAAACTCGTTTAAATTATTAACGAGAATAAAACTCAATAATCATTTTAAGATCAAATTGTGTCTTTACGTCATCTTTAGTCGGTTTTCTTGTAACTTTTCCTTCAATTTTCGCCGCGTCCAAAGCAAGCCAAGCCGGCGGCTCATGTTTCGCGAGCGTTTGAGGTAAATTTTGAAAAACTTTTTTGGCAGCTCTGTTTTCTTTGACGGAAATTACGTCGCCAATTTTTACCTGATATGAAGGAATCGTAACTTTTTTGCCGTTCACCGAAAAGAGTCCATGCCCGACAAGTTGTCTCGCCTGTTGGCGTGATTTTCCAAACCCAAGGCGGTAAATAACATTATCAAAACGCATTTCCAAAAGTTGGAGCAAGAATTCGCTGGTGTCTCCGGTTTTTTTAATGGCTTTTTCAAAATAATTTCTAAACTGTCTTTCTAAAATTCCGTAAATATGTTTAGTTTTTTGCTTTTCTCGAAGCTGAGTGCCATAGCCAGTTAATCTAATCTTTCCCTTCGGACCATGCACGCCCGGCGGATAGCCGCGTTTTATCATTCCGCATTTTGCCGTATTACAACGCTCCCCTTTCAAAAAGAGCTTTTCCCCCTCACGACGACATTGCGCACATCTAGCTTTTAAATTTCTTGCCATATTTCAAATTAAACTCTCCTTGGTTTTGGCGCCCGGCAACCGTTGTGCGGAATCGGGGTCATATCCTTAATTGATAAAACATTAAGACCATTCGCATTCAAAGCGCGGACTGCCGCTTCCCGTCCGGAACCAACGCCTTTAACAAAAACGTTCACTTCCTGCAAACCGTAATCAAGAGCTTTCTCGGCCGCGTTTTTTACCACAAGACCTGCGGCGTAAGGAGTTGACTTTTTCGGCCCTTTAAAACCGCAAAGTCCGGCGGAAGACCAGGATAATACATTTCCGTTCGGATCGGTAAGTGTCACGATTGTATTATTATAAGTAGCTTGAACATAAGCCCGGCCGATCGGCACGTGCCTCACAATTTTTTTCTTTTTAGCTTTTGCTTTCGGGGCTGCTTCGGTTTTCTCCGCAGTTTTTTTCTCGCCCCCGGTAGCCGCTTCAGTTTTTACGATTTGTTCTTCCGCCATAAATTATTTTATTTTTGATTTATTTTATGTTTTTTGTCCCGCAGCTTTTCGTCCGCTGCCCATTGTTCTTCGGACATTGCCGCGAACGGTTCTGGAATTTGTTTTTGTTCTCTGCCCGCGCGAAGGAAGTCCTCTCGCGTGCCGTGTTCCGCGATAAGCGCCGATTTCTTTTAATCTTTTGATATTACTAAAAACATCTCTTTTCAAATCACCTTCAACTTTATAATTTTTTTCAATAAATTCTCTTAACTTGTTAACTTCCTCTTCGGAAAGAGCATTGGTTCTAGTATCTGGGTTGATTTTTGTGGACGCCAAAATTTTATTCGCCTGTGATCGGCCAATACCATATAAATAACCCAATGCTATTTCTATTCTTTTGTTTTGGGGCAATACGAGCCCGGCAATTCTGACAACCATATTAAACAAAAATTTTTAATTTTGCGTTTTTAATTTTTAATTTATTCTAGCCTTGTCTTTGTTTATGTTTAGCTGTTTTACAAATTACAAAAATCCGCTTACCGCGTTTAATAACTTTACATGCCGGACAAATTTTTTTAACTGAAGCTCTGACTTTCATAATTTTTAAAATCTATAAACAACTCTTCCCTTAGTCAAATCGTACGGCGTCATTTCCACCTTTACTTTATCACCAGGAAGCAATCTAATTTTATTTAAACGCATTTTACCGGATAGATGGCCCAAAATAACATGGCCGTCCTCCAGTTTGATTTTAAAAGTGGCCGCCGGTAAAAGTTCTTCGACTTGACCGGTCACTTCAATAAAATCCTTACTATTGTCTTGCACCATAAGGTGTATGCTTTTTAATTTTCTCTTTGATAACTAAAATAAAAACCGCAGAACCCGGAATCTCCTCCGAGTCCCCAGTCCTAAAATTTTGATTTCGTTATTGCTGGAATTATTATATTATTCCCCTTAAAAGGTGTCAAGTAGTATTGTATAGAATATTCGTATTTCTGTCAAATAAAAGCAATTAATATTCTAAAACCGCTTTAATTCGACGAATTCCGGCGCTTGAAGCCTCTTCTTTTATGATCTTAAAATGACCGAGTTCTCCAATATTATCCACATGCGGTCCGCCACAGATTTCTTTGCTAAAAGCTTGTCCTCGACCTGATCGGGGATCACCGATTGTGTAGACCTTAACTTTATCGCCGTATTTATACTCAAAGACCCCGGTCGCGCCTGCTGCTTTGGCTTCATCAACCGTCATCTCGCGCATTTCCACCGGCGTTTTTTTACTGATCTCATTATTAACCAAATCTTCCACTTTTTTTATTTCTTCCGGCGTTACCTTTTGCGGATGGGAAAAATCAAAGCGCAATCGCTCGGCCGTGATATTGCTTCCCTTTTGCACAACATGATCGCCTAAAACTTTTCGCAGAGCCGCAAGCATTAAATGCGCCGCCGTGTGCAGCCGAGTCGTTTCCGCGCCAGCATCAGCCAAGCCGCCTTTAAACTGCCCGGCCGAAGCAGTTCGCGAAAGTTCTTGGTGTTTTTTAAATTCTTCTTCAAATTCTTTAATATCAACTTGCATGCCCTTGTCTCTTGCCAACTCCACCGTCAACTCCAGCGGAAAACCATAAGTCGTGAAAAGATTTAATGCGTCTTTGCCAGTAATTTTTTCTAATTTTTCAAATTCTTTTTTCCCTTTTTCTATGGTCTGCGCAAATTTTGCATGTTCGTTACCTAATCTAGAATAAATGTTTAATGCAATATCAGGATATTTAAATTCATGATAAACATTTTGATAGATGTTAATAATAGCGTGAACAAAAGGTGTAATAAGAGCGGTCTCTCCAATTTTAATGCCAAGTTTATCCGCGTAAATTATCGCCCTGCGTATCAGCCGCCGTAAAACATAGCCCTGACCAACGTTTGACGGCACAATGCCCGCCGGATCGCCCAAAATAAACACTGCGGCACGCATATGATCAACAATAATTCTAAAGGCCCGCTCGTTACCTTCATATTTTTTACCACTCTGTTTTTCAATTATCTGTAAAAGTGGTTGAAATAATTCTGTCTCATAAACGCTTTTACACCCATTCAAAACCCCAATTGTTCTCTCAAGCCCCATTCCGGTATCAATATTTTTCTGCGCGAGCGGTTCGTATTTTCCCTCGGCGGTTTTATTATATTGCATGAAAACATCATTCCAGATTTCCACCCATTTTTCAGTTGAACTCTTTGTTGAATCCTCGGGATCAAATTTTTCAGGAGGATTTCCTTCACCTTTCCAATAAAACATCTCCGTGTCGGGCCCACAAGGTCCGGTTGTGCCGGCTGGCCCCCACCAATTATCTTTTTTAGGAAGTTTAGCAATTCGTTCCGGGGCGACTCCGAGCGAAACCCAGATATTATAAGATTCTTCATCAAAAGGAGCATCTTCATCTCCTGCAAAAACAGTAACGGCTA
>JACRNW010000012.1 GCA_016214745.1 Candidatus Falkowiibacteriota bacterium
ATATTTATACTATAAGATTTTGGGATAATGAAGTGTTAACCAATCTGGAGGGTGTTATAGAAAAAATAAAAGAAGAAATCAGTAACCGTTCATAACCCCTCCCAACCTCCCCTTATCTTAAGGGGAGGGGTAGAAATTCTGGCGTAAACTGGCGTAGTGACGGCGTCTCTTGGCTTCTACAATAAAAGCAAAAACAAAAATAAAAAGTACCCAATATGTTTGCCCAAGGTGGAGAAAAACCAAATATTAAACTAGGAACCCAAGGCGGAACCAACTTAACTCTGTTGGTGTTTGCTTTGGGTATTTTGTCATTAACGAGTATTGGAATAATGACGCTTTCGGTTGTGAAACAACTTCGGCCGGTGGCGTTCACGGCGATCAATAAACAACTTAATTATCAAGGCAAACTACAAAACGCGGCGGGCATCACTTTGACCGACGGAAATTATTCAATGATGTTTTCCGTCTACGCCGCGGCTTCGGGTGGCTCGCCGCTTTGGACCGAATGCGGCACGGTTGGTACGCCGACGGCGCGCACCGTCGCGGTCGCAAACGGAGTTTTTTCCGTCTTGCTTGGCGATACGGCTTCCGGCGCCTGTCCGGGCGCGACAAATTCCAATGCCATCACTTTGGATTTTAACAGCGACAGTTATTATCTCGGCCTCACCATAGAATCCGATTCGGAAATGGAGCCGAGAAAACGACTTGGCGCTTCGGGCTATGCTTTTAACGCGGATCTTTTAGACGGCTTAAATACTTCCGCCGCCGGCGGCTCATCCGCTTTTGTGCCGGTGACGGACGGGAGCGGCCACTTAACCCTGACGCAAAATTTAACTTTGGGCGGAGTATTTAAAAATGCCGACGGTTCGGCCGCCGCTCCGAGTTATACTTTCACGAACGACCCAAATACGGGATTTTATAGCGCAGGCGCAAATAATATCGGGGTTGCGGCAAACGGCGCGATGATAAGTTATTTTATGGCGACAACCAATTATACCGATTCATATTTTTATTCTCCAAGATTTATCGCTCCGGCAACTACCAATTACCCGATGACCTTGACCGGGCGGATAAACGACGGAGCAAGCGCGGTTGGGGTGATATTAAATAACGCGGTTACGCTTTCTACCGCAGGCGCAAAGATTATTTCTGTTAGAAATAATACCGCAGAAAAAGCCGCCATTGGTCTTAACGGTGAAGTTATGGCGGGAGCGGGGACGGTGAGCCTGCCTTCATTATCATTTTTGGGTGACCCGAACACGGGTTTTTACAACACCGCAGATGTTATTAAGGTCGCCGCCGGAGGAGCGAGTTATGGACAGATGGGCACGGATTTTCGTTATGACTGGATACTTTCTAATTCTGCCGCAACGTTAACTTTAAAAGGACAAGTCGCAGACGGTGCTTCGGCTGTCGGCGTAACAATAGGGCCATATAACACTTTTTCCACCGCCGGTTCAAAGATCATTTCTTTTGTCAATGCTTCAACCGAAAAAGCATATATTGATAAAGACGGAAATGGATATTTTCCCGGAGCGAATTTTTCCGGCCTCACTGCTTCATTGGCCGTCTACACCGACGCCTCAAAAAATTTAACTTCAACTCCTCCGAGTTCCGGCGCGATCGGATATTGGTCTCGGGCGACAACAACTCTATCTCCGACAACGGCGAATGACATCGTTGCCATTACCGGAAACTCCGGCAATCTTTTAACTTTAACTTCAACCGCCACCGACGCCTCCAACAAGGCCTTGAACATCGCCGCTTCTGGCGCCACGGTTGGCACGGACTACGGCGCGTATATTTCAAATACTGGCGCGGCGACCACGAATGTCGGACTTTATGTTACTGCCACCGGTGCGGCGACAAATAATTACGCCGCGATTTTTGACGCGGGAAATGTTGGTGTTGGGACAACGACACCGGCGGCCAAACTCGAAGTATATAGTGGAAACGATGCCGTGTTGGATTTAAGAGTGGGTAATGGCAGCACCGGATTTATAGATTTGACGTCCTATGGAACAGGACATGCTTTTGACGAAATTGATACTGGGTCAGGGGAAGATTTACAAATACATACCGGCGGTTCGCATGTAATGACCATGAAGAGTAACGGCGGCAACGTTGGCATCGGGACAACCGGGCCGGATAGAAAATTGGAGTCCTTTGATACCTCAAATCCGCAGTTGCGCTTGACTTACGCCGACAATACAACTTACGCCGATTTTCAAACGACTTCTAACGGCGACTTGGTGATGAACGTTGACGGAGTATCAAATCAATTAGTGTTGGATGATGGAGGTAATGTCGGTATTGGGCTGGCAAATCCATCGTATAAGATGGATGTAAATGGAACAATTAATCTTCCGGCCAGCACATGGATTACGGCCGCCGGTATTAACTTGGTAAGAAGCAGTAATTTTGGATATAGCAGCACTTATAAAACTACCCAACTCGGAGCCGCCGGCTTAACCAGAGCGATTTCTCTTGGAGCGGATATTACCGGCAACGCGAGCGGCGCTTTTACGGGAAATGAAATTATTATTCCCAATAACATAGCGATGATCGCTCCCAACGCGGCCAATGACAGTTATCTCGGAGTTCTTAGAGTGGGAAGTGATGATAAAGTATATTTGGGCGGGGCAATTTATACGACGGCGGGGACAATGGTTCTTGATGTAGCAAACAGCAATGTCGGCATCGGAGATACAACTCCCGATGGCAAACTTGATGTGGAACCAACCGGCGCGGTGACAGTTGCAAGTTATGGCATAAATCTTTCAAATTTAACTACCAACGGAACTACAGACGGCATCAATAAATATGGTTTATATATTACTTCAACCGGCGCGTGGGCGGGAGACGCGGGAGCCGCGACAAATAATTATGGCTTATATGTTGATACAGTGAGTGGTGGAGACAATAATTTTAGTGCTTACTTCGCTGGTAATGTTCAATTAAATTCTCTCGACGCCTCCTCTCTTGTCTATACCGACGGATCTAAAAATTTAACTTCCACTCCTCCAGGCGCGGGCAGTATTGGTTATTGGACAAGAGCGAGCACGACTTTAAGCCCGGTGACGGCCAACGATGTGGTTTCCGTTTCGGGCAGCGGGGCGATTGCGATTACCGGTACAAGCTCGGCGGCTGGCGGATACGGTATTTATGGTACGGCTACCGACTCAACTGCGGTCGCAAACTACGGCGGATATTTTACGGCGGCAGGGACGGTCGCGGGCGCGAATGGTGTTTATGGCGAGGCCTCCGGCGCGGCAACTTTAGTTGTTGGTGTTCATGGAAATGCTTCAGCTACCGGCGCTTATACAAATTATGGTGGCGTGTTTACTGGTGCTGGCAATACCGGTCGCGGCGTTTACGGCGAGGCCACGGCTACCGGCGCTTATACAAATTATGGAGGATATTTTCGTGCGTCGGGCGATAGTGGGCGCGCTGTCTTGGGTGTGGCTGATGCTACGGGTTCAGTGACTAATTATGGTGGATCTTTTACTGCTTATGGAGCAGGCGGTCTCTCGGCTGGTGTTTATGCAGAGGCCTCCGGCGCGGGGACAGTTTATGGCGTGATAGGGTATGCTTCAAATACCACCGCGGTGACAAACTACGGTGGCGCGTTTCAAGCCGCGGGCGATACTGGCATGGGTGTTCGTGGCGAGGCCACAGACACCGGTGCGGTCGCAAACTACGGCGGTTATTTCGGAGCTGCCGGAACTGGAGGCGCTTATGGGATAGCCGCTTACGCTACCGGTGCATCGGGAACTAATTATGGTGTTTATGGAAATGTTACCTCCTCTACTGGTTACGGTGGATATTTTTCCGGGGGTTACGGCCTTTATGCCGATCACGGACAAATTGCCAGAGCGCCGAGCGGTAATGATACTTCTTACGGAATGGTTATTCAGGGCGCGACTTGTATTGATGATGGCACAGCCAATTGTCCGGGTTCTCCGACTTCGGGCACAATTTATACCGAAGGCGCGGCCTTGCAGACATTTGACTTGGCCGAACTTTATGAATCGGATGAAGCGCTTGCCGCGGGCGATGTGGTTAGTGTTGATACCGGAAGCGCGAGAAAAATAATAAAATCAACCGAGGCGTATCAAAATACAACCATGGGAGTTATCTCTACCGCGCCTGGTATTACTTTGGGCGGATGGAACGCCGGGCCAAATCAATATCCCGTGGCCTTGGCCGGACGCGTGCCGGTAAAAGTTAATGATGAAAATGGCGCGATTGCCATTGGCGATCTTCTGACTTCTTCTTCCGCGTCCGGCGTGGCCATGCGGGCCACAAAACCCGGCTCAACCATCGGCCGGGCCCTTGAGGCGTGGAGCATGCCTGGACAAGGAGTTGTGGAAGTGTTTATAGGTCCCGGTTGGAATGCCGCGGGGACGATTGCCACTGATGGTACGGCAGTTTTCTTAAACGATGATTTTACTTTTAATAAACTTGGCACGGCAGACGGAATTATTCAGGGTTATGATTCAAAGGGTTTAGCTTTCCGCGGTTCAGGTTGGGACGGCGCGGCGGCGCAAAATGTGGAAATGAAAATTAGTAATGTTGTTACGAACGCATCAAATTATAAACTTTCAGTTTTAAATAACGCCGGACAGGAAGTTGCTTATCTTGATCAGAGCGGAGCGCTTGGTCTTTCGGGGAAATTTTATCCGGCTTCTCCCACCGGCACGCAAACCGACGCTTACATTTTCTACCGGAACAATCGCATGAGAACGAACGCGTCTGGCTGGGCGACCGGATCATTTGACTTTGCCGAAATGTTTTTGTCAAACGAATTTTTGGAAGCCGGCGATGTTGTGGTGCTTGACGAAACGACAAATGAATATGTAAAAAAATCCGTTGCGGCGTATGACGCGATGGCGCTTGGTATTGTTTCTACTGAACCGGGATTTTTGGCCGGGACAAATGTCAATTTTGACGATCCTTCGGTCGATCAGGGTTATCCGATCGCTCTCGCCGGCCGCGTGCCGACCAAAGTTTCAGTTGAGAACGGTCCGATCCGGCCGGGTGATTTTCTAACAACCTCATCCGCGGCAGGCGTGGCCATGAAAGCGACTGAGTCAGGAATGATTATTGGTACGGCACTTGAAAGTTTTGATGGTCCAGAGGTCGGTTTGATAAAAGTTTTTGTCAATCTTGCCTGGTACAACGTGACTGGAGACGTGACGCCGGTTAGTGAAATGTCACAACTCACTCTTTCCGGTGATTTGAATATGAATGGCAATTACATTTTGAATGTCGGCAAGATTGTCGGACAAGATGAAAAATGGAGCATTGATGAAAATGGCGTTTTGAAAATTAAATTGGTGAGCAAAGACGCGACAGAAAAAGAAATGTTTGGATTGTCATCGGCCAAAGTGGAATTAACTCTGTCTGGTACCGACCGATTGGAAAACGGCACTAAGATGATAGATCTAAGTTTAATTGATCCTGAATTTGTTAAAAATATTTCCGCCGAAACGCCACTTAAAGTTGTGGTAACTCTGAACGAACAAGCTTACGGCGTTTATGTTGCTGAAAAAACTGCTTACAGTTTCCGCGTAGCGGAATTGAACGCCGGAACTTCCGACGCGGCTTTTGATTGGATTGTGATCGCGCGAAGAAAGGGCTACGAAGATCCGCCGCCGACTGAAATTATACCTCCCGTGGAACCAACTCCGGCTCCGAGTGAACCTGCGCCTGCGCCGACGGAACCAGCGCCTACACCAGCACCGACCGAACCTACTCCAGTTCCGACTGAACCAACTCCGGCTCCGACAGAGCCTGCACCAACAGAACCGGCGCCAACTGAACCTGCCCCAGCTCCAGTCGAACCTGCGCCAACGCCGAGCGAACCAGCACCAACAGAGCCAGCCCCAGCCATTTAAAATTCATTGATAATTTATAATATATTTTATGTTTGACTTCCCAGAAGTTCGTCCAATTGGTAAACAAAAACAAAATGACCCTTCGGGTCATCACCCGCATGGTGACAAAAATAGTTTAAGACCTCTGATTTTAATTTTGGGGTTTTTTGCCATTGCTTCCGCCGGCGTAATTTTATTTGCCCTATTTCAAAAATTGGGGCCGGAAGCTTCTGCCGCTCCGGGTATTTATAAAACTTTAAATTACCAGGGAAAATTGGAAGACGTTGGCGGCGTCACCGTGGCCGACGGGTCATATAATATTAAACTTACAATTTATGATGCCGCCGCGGCCGGCAACGTTCTTTGGACCGCTCGCGAGTCGGATGCTTGCGGCGCGCCGTTTAATCCGGCGGCAAAATCAGTCACGACTTCGCTTGGTGTTTTTTCAACACAACTTGGAGAATCTGGTGACTGTCCGATCAATTTGGATTTTAATACAGATTCTTATTATCTTGGTGTGACAGTTGGCGCGGATTCGGAAATGACGCCGAGAAAAAGAATTGGCGCGGCTGGCTACGCCTTCAACGCAGATTTGTTAGATGGCCTTAATACTTCCGCGGTCGGCGGCGCTTCGGCTTTTGTTCCGGCAGCTGATTCCAGCGGAAATTTTGTTTTAACTGGCAACGTTACTTTTGACACAAATACTTTTGCTCTTGATTCTACAAATGATAATATTGGGATCGGCACGGCGGCGCCTGATATTGCTCGTACTTTGGATTTAATAATCAGCAAAAAGTACGGAATTTATGCTTCATCAAACTCTACCACAAACCACATGGCGGTGATTTATGGCGAGGCGACAGACACAACTAACATTGATCAGATGGGCGGATATTTTTCCGCGGCAAGCCCCAGCGGAAAAGGTGTTTTTGGGACAGCGGTTACCGCCGGCAATCCGTTTATTCCAAATTATGGCGGATATTTTATTGCGGCTGGCGATTCTGGAAATGGTGTCTATGGCGAAGCTACCGCGACAACTGGGGCCACTAACTACGGCGGGTATTTCACGGCGGGGGGCGATACGGGCTATGGAGTTTACGGTTGGGCTGCCGGCACGGGTGGAGTAAATTATGGAGGGTATTTTAGAGCAAACGGCCTTGGCGGTTATGGTGTTTATGGCTGGGCCGCGGATATGGGAGCCACAGGAAATTACGGCGGTTATTTCCAGGCTAGCGGTCAAAGTAGCTACGGCGTCTACGGCTACGCGAGCGAAGCCACGACGGTAAATTACGGCGTCTACGGACAAGCCGAAGGCCCGGCTGGCTATGGTGTTAAAGGTTACGCGGGGAATATTGTTGGCGGAAATTACGGCGGGTATTTTGAGGGCGCCGCCGCAGGAAGTTACGGCGCTTACGGAAAAGCGCCGGGCACCGGCGGCTACGGTGTTTACGGTTGGGCTTCAAACGCGGGCGCGCCAAACTACGGCGGTTATTTTAAATCAGACGGCGCGGGCGGTTACGGCGTTTACGCGTTGGCTACTGATACCACCGCGGTCACAAACTACGGCGGCTATTTTACGGCCGCGGGAACTACGGCGCGGGCGGTTTATGCTGAAGCCAGTGACCTTACCTCAATAAATTTTGGCGGTTATTTTATAGCTAGAGGGGTAGATGGGGGCACGAGTGGAGTTTATGGAGAAGCTACGGCTGCTGGTTCTGTTTACGGTGTTCAAGGATTTGCTTCTAATAGTGGGGCTGTAGCAAATTACGGCGGTAATTTTGCGGCTGACGGCACTGGCGGTGCTCGTGGTGTTTTTGGTTTCGCCTCTAACGTCGCAGGCACCAATTACGGAGTTTATGGGCAAGTAGCCTCCTCGGCTGGCTGGGGCGGATATTTTACCGGCGGCAATGGGCTTTACGCTAGCAGATTTAGCATTGCTGATACAACGAGCGCCATATCTTACAACACTATCGGCGCGCCCGCGGCAACACATACCGCAGCCGGAGAAATTGAAAACGCCTCGGATCTTTTTATTGCCGATGACTTGGAAATCGGCGGTCAGGGTTGGTCCACCGGAGGCTATACGGACTTGGCTGAAATGATTGCTTACAGCGGAGAGGGTGAAGCTGGCGATGTGGTCGTAGTTGATGAAAACAACGATAACGCCGCGAAACTCGCGACAAAACCTTATGATCAAAGTGTTCTCGGAATAATTTCCACTAAACCGAGTTTAATAATTACCGGCGGTATTAAGGAAGGGAAATTGATGGCTGTGGCCGGCCGCGTGCCGACCAAGGTGACGAACGTAAACGGCGCGATTAAGCGCGGCGACTTACTGACAACTTCTGCGGCGCCTGGCCGCGCCATGAAGGCAACCGAGCCAGGACCGATTGTAGGTAAGGCTCTTGGAGAGTGCGACGAGAGTGAATGCACAATTTGGGTTTTTCTAAATGTTAGTTGGTATGGCGGTGTAAGAACTGAAACAACGGCAATAGTTTCTTCGGTAATTGAAGATGCCAAAAATTTGGAGAGAGAAAATCTTTTGACAAAATTATCAGAGCTATGGCAAAAAATTGTTTCGTTGTTGAAAAAATAATTTTTAAATTGTAAGCGAGTTGTGCCTTCGGGTACGGGTCATAACTCGTGTATAATAGCAGCTCCCCACCGCAAGGTGAGGAGTTGTTGTATTTGTAGAAAAAGAAGTTTGAAGTTGGAAGTTAGAAGTTGGTGTTAGTTTCCCCCTCTACCCTTGGGGGAGAGGGTTGGCCCGCCTGCCACGCTAGCGCTGGCGTTGCGGGCAGGGGTGAGGGGTATGCGGGGTTGACAAAAAGGTAAAAATGTGGTATTATAAATGGTAAAATTAAAGGATGGAGTTTAGGCGAAAAAGCTCTTAAATTAAAGCTTTTTCGGGTAAGCTTCAACTTTTGAAGAGCCGTCTCGGCAGCGCCGAGACAAGGAGGTTGGCAATGAAGGGTTTGATGACGTGCGCGGCGCTCGGATTCGTGTTCGTGGCTGGCTGCTACGGGAGCTACCAGAACTACGGCGATGGCCGAGGGGAAGACAGCTTCCCGATCGTGACCTGCGAAGTCACGGTGACGACGAACGCAGACGGCGCGACCATCACGGTCGACGGCGTCGTGGCAGGCGGTACCGTGGAACTCACGGTGGGCTCCCACACTTTCGTGGCCACGGCTGCCGGTTACATTCCGGCGAGCGCGGTCGTGGACGTGGACGAGACCTGTGCGCCTGTCGCGCTTCGGCTTCGGCCGAACCTGAACGGCGACTACGATCTCGTCTTGCACAACAGCATCTACGACCGGCTCCTGCTGCACCTCGACCAGGACGAGGAAGGGAATCTCGTCGGCTACGACTGGTACGCCGATGACCCGGGACACAGCTTCCAGGAATTCACCGGCACTGTTTCGTTCGATGGGGAGGCTTATCTCCTTTCGGACGATTCGGTCCGGCTGAATCTCACTGGCCGCTGGACTCCGCCGGGAATTGGCGGCATCTCTCGGATCGTTGGTACCTGGATTTCCGCCGCAGGAGGCGACGGAGAGTGGCTCGCCGAGTCGCGGCCGTAGCATCGGCCGCGCTCGAACCGGCATCTGGCAGAAATCGTGAAGAACGATTCTGTCGGGTGCCGGCTTTTTTAATTTTCATTCCGCTGTGGATGAAAATTTTTTTATAATCATTTTTTGTGCTATAATTAATTAATTAATTTAACGCTTGTCCTTAAAAGTGCGTCTTTTGAGGAAAGTAAAATTCAATTTATGAACAAAATCGCAAACATTTGCGACAAAGTTCTAAAGGCCTCTCTTTATCTTTTGGTCTTTGCTTTGCCGCTCTTCTTTCTTCCTTGGACTTTTGAAGCCCTGGATTTTAACAAACAAAATTTACTGATTATTTTGACTTTGTTCGCTGGATTGGCTTGGCTCGGGAAAATGGTGGCTTCAAGGCAGGTTGTTTTGCGCCGCAGTTTTTTGAATGTGTTGATTTTGCTGTATGTTGTGATTTATACTCTGGCGACAATTTTTTCATTGGACTCCATCAGAAGTTTTATCGGCGCTTCGGGTTTGGAAAAAGAGGGGCTTGTGACCGTGCTTTGTTTTGTTGTTCTTTATTTTGTCATTATCAACAATTTCCGCGACATAAAGGCGGTTAAAAATTTACTCTATTCATATATTTTAGGCGCGGGACTTGTAACTGTCTGGACACTTATCGCTTTTTTGGGAGTACTGCCGGCTATTCTTGTTCCCAGTCAGGCGTTAAATCCGGTCGGGACACTTAATAGTTTGGGAATATTTTTAGGAGCCGCGTTTGTTTTGCTTTGTCCATTATTTTTGGGAGCGGAAACGGAAAAAGCGGCAGCCAGCAAGAAAAATTTAATTATGAAAATTGTGATGGCTGTTTTTGCCGCTCTTGCTTTATTCCTTTTAGCGACGATTGATAATTGGACTGTTTGGGCGATTTTTACGCCAGCCGTTGCATTGATTTTGGCTTTTGTCATTATTCGGGCTCATGAAGTTAAAAATTTAGGATGGTTGGCTCTTCCCATGGCGGCTTTTGTTGTGACGGTTCTACTGTTCTTCATAAATACTCCGATTGTCACGCGGCTGCCGGCGGAAATTATGCCGTCTTTTTCCGCGAGCGCGGGAATTGCCAGGCAGACACTGCGGGAAGCTCCGCTTCTTGGTTCTGGGCCAAGCACATTTGTTTTTGATTATGCTAAATTTAAACCGGCCGGAGTAAATGAAACACAGCTTTGGGACATTAAATTTGATCGTTCCGCTTCAAGGGTTCTGACCATGCTTACAACTACCGGGCTTTTTGGAATTATTTCATGGTTATTTCTGATCATCTTTCTGGCGGTTCAAACCGTCTTTAATTTGATCAAGGAAAAATCCGGAGCGTTATGGCTGAATCAGCTGGCCGTGGGCTCTGCTTGGTTTTTACTTTTGATCGCCAAATTTCTTTATTCTTCAAATTTAACTTTAGAATTTTCATTTTGGATATTGACGGCTATTCTGATTGTCATGACTTCGCATAAGTTCTGGGAAATTTCCCTTGGCAGCGCGCCGCGCATTTCTTTGATTCTGTCATTTCTTCTTGCCCTTGGTATGATTTTGGCGATTTCCTCTTTTTATCTTATCGGTGAACGCTACGCGGCCGACGCGAGATTTGTCCAGGCGCTTTCATCCATAAATCGGGGAGAAGATTTGAGCAAAACGACGGAACTTTTTAACAGCGCCGCATCGCTAAATCAACGAAACGACGTTTACCTTAGAAATTTGGCGCAGAGTTTACAGGCGCAAATTAATCAAGAATTAGCGGCAACGCCGAATGAAGAGCGCGCGAAAAAAATTCAGGAATTGGTAGCAGCGGATATTAATGTGGCAAAAAGAGCCACTGAACTTTCTCCCAAAAATTCAGCGAATTGGGCGACGTTAGCTTCAATTTATCAGACAGTCATGCCGCTTATCCAGGGGTCTAGCGAATGGGCCATTAGTTCTTGGCAGAAAGCGATTGAACTTGAGCCGGGGAATCCATACTTTTACACTGAACTGGGAAAAACTTATGCGAGCATGGCCGATATTCTTTCCACCGGTCTTCAGTCAAGTGACGAAAAAGTAAAAGCTGACGCTGAAACAAAAATTAAAGAAAATTTAGCTAAAGCAGAAGAGCAACTTAGCAAGGCCATTGAAGTTAAGGCAGATTATGCACCAGCCCATTTTGAATTGGCGCTTGTTTACAGCCGGCAAGGGAAAATAAAAGAAGCGATTAGTAAATTGGAAGCAATTAAAGCAGATTTGCCGAACGATATTGGCGTGGCTTTTCAGTTGGGACTTCTCTATGCGCAAAATAAAGAATTGGATAAAGCGGTTACCGAACTTTCCCGGGCCGTGGAATTGGCGCCAAACTTTGCCAACGCGCGATGGTATTTGGCGGCAATTTACGAAGAGCAGGGCAAAAAGGATTTAGCCCTCGCTCAATTGGAAGAAATTTTGAAAACTAATCCGGAGAATGAAACCGTTAAGCAAAAAATAGACGCATTAAAAAATCCGCCAGCCAGAGAGTCTGAGCCGCTACCAACTCCAATTCCCGAGGCGGCTCCGGCGCAATAACACTCGGTTGACAAAATTATAGTTTGTTGTAATCTTAAACAATCTCCCGCCTAGATTCATGGGACGTGGGCCTATAGTATAGTAGTAAAACGCCTCCATGGCATGGAGGAGTCGAGGGTGCGATTCCCTCTAGGTCCACCATGAACTTAGGCGGGAGGTTTTTGAACTGGTTTATAGTTCATAGTTCATGGTCAACTATCAACAACAAACTGTGAACTATTAACTATTAACTATCAACCGCTATGTCTTTTAAAGTCGGAATTGTCGGCCTGCCGAACGTGGGCAAATCAACTTTGTTCAAAGCCCTGACAAGAAAACAGGTTGACATCGCCAATTATCCATTTTGTACCATTGAGCCGAATGTCGGTACGGTTGCCGTACCCGATTTTCGGTTACAAAAATTATCAGACCTTTATAATTCGGAAAAAATAGTGCCGACCGTGATTGAATTTGTAGATATTGCCGGTTTAGTTAAAGGCGCCCACGAAGGGCAGGGTCTGGGAAATAAATTTTTGTCGCATATCAGAGAAGTGGATGCTATTTGCCAGGTTATCCGCGCTTTTCACGACCCAAATGTCATTCACGTGGATGGGAAAATCAATCCCATTTCCGATTTGGAAGTTATAAATTTGGAATTAATTTTTGCCGACCAAGAAACCGTAAAAAAACGTTTAGCGAGCTTGGCGAGCGAACTTAAGGGCGGAAAAGAAAAAGCGCTTGTTAAAACCAATGAGACGCTTTTGAAGATTAAAGATGGATTGGAAAAAGGCGTGATGGCCGCGACTATGGAATTGAATGAAGAAGAAAAATTTTTAGTTAAGGAATTAAGTTTATTATCTTTGAAACAGACGCTTTATGCGTTGAATGTATCCGAGGCGGATATCAAGGCCGAGAAAAATGAAATTTTGAAAAAATTTAATTTGCCGCTTGATCCGGAAAAAGTGATTTTGGTTTCCGCGAAGATTGAATCTGAGCTTGCGGAGTTGCCGCCCGAAGAAGCAAGAAATTATTTAAAAGAGTTGGGACTTGAAGAGTCCGGTTTGGATAAATTGATTCGGGCGAGTTATAAAGAACTTAATTTAATTACCTTTTTTACGGCCGGGCCGAAAGATTCTCACGCTTGGACAATAAAAAAAGGCGCGAAAGCGCCGGAAGCGGCCGGGAAAATTCACACCGATTTTGAACGAGGGTTTATTTGTGCTGAAGTAATTAATTGGCAGGATTTAGTTAATGCCGGTGGCGATGTCGGGGCAAAGGAGAAGGGGTTGATTAGATTGGAAGGAAAAGAATATGTTGTTCAAGACGGCGACGTGGTGGAGTTTAGGTTTAATGTCTAAAAATAAAAATTTCCCGCATTACTTTTTGATCTGGGCGTGAGTAAATTGTGGAGCCGCGTTTCGTGATTTTTAAAAAATTGAAATCAGTAAATTCTTTAGGTAGAAGGTCAGCGGCTTGAAAGCCGATTTTTTTTATTTCATCTATAATTGGTAAAAATAAGTTTTCATTTTTTCTGTGGAAGACGGGAAAAGCAATGACAATTTTGCCGCCAGATTTTAGAATTTTTTTAAATTCGCGGAAAGCGGCGAGATAAAGAGCGGATAATTCTTCAACAACTTTTTTTATCATTTCGTCGGTTTCGTTTCCTTGCATCGGCGGACCGAGATACGGTTCAGTAATAACCGCATCCACCGAGCGAGGTGGTAGTTTATTGCCAAGGTGGCGAACATCGGATTCAATTAAGTTATAAGTTTCAAGTTTTAAGTTATAAGTTTTTGAAAGCCATTCCAGGTTTTGTTTCGCGCCGGCGATAATTTCGGGATTAATGTCTGAACCAGTCAAATTCTGATAGCCCATTAGCGCCGCCTCGCCCAAAATTGTGCCGAGGCCCAAGAAGGGATCTAAAATAGTTGCAGATTTATCAATGTTGGCTAAATTAATCATAATTTTTGCTAATTTTGGCGGGAGAAGGCCGACTTTCATGCTTCGTACCGGGCGGCTGTAATCGCGGAAACTTAAATTTTCAAATTCTTGGACGGCTAAAGTTCTGCCGAGATAAGTTTTCTTTTCGTCAATCAAGAAAATTAATTCCGCGCCGGCTTCGGTCAGTAGTTTATTTTTTTCCACGACAACCGAACTTAAATTTTTTTCTTTTGAAGTAACCCATCGGGCGGCCGCTCCGGTATCAGCCAGAATGTCTTTGATTGCCATAGCCATTTTTTTTATTTTTTGGGTTTTGTTTTGGAAGTTTTTTAATGGTAATTTGTCGTCTATTTTATAAAAACTAAAGCCAAAATAAGATTTTTTTCCGTGAACTCGGGGAATATTTTCCGCGATATCTTCTGGTCTTGGGTCATCAAAAGCATTCAAAATTGTACCAATTTTTATTGTGCCGCCGAGTCGCGCCATAAGATCGAAAACATCCTGGTCTTTTTCGGTTAGAAGCAGGAGAGCCTCTGGCGAAACGGCTAAAAATTTTGTTTTATCCGAAAGAAGCGAGACAATTTCAGCGCTTGACAAAGTTGGATTTTGGCCTAAAATAAAGAAGTATTTCATAATCCTCTGGTTTATATGCGAAAGTAAAGAGTTATTTAGTTTTGTTTTATTATATCACATCTTACCCCGTTAGAAGTCCTCCGCGTAAAAATTTAATAAATTTTTACGCCCAAAAGTCATCGTCGTTTTTAAAAAAAATATTCCAACTCCGGCTGTCGTTTAAAGATAAATTAAACGGACTTCTAACGAGGCTTGCACAATTTTTAGGGTTATGCTAAACTTTTAGAAACTTTATTATCAAGCGAGCGAGAGAAATGAAATTTATTTCATTTCCGAGCGAGCGCAGATAACAGGGATTTAATGCCCTTTATTTAAATAGTTTTATGAAACATTACGAATTATTGTACATTATCCCGGGACGTTATACCGAGGAAGAGATGGAGGGGATCAGCGGCAAAATTAACGAGACGGTCAAAAAATACGGCGGGGAAATAACCTCAACCGATAATTTGGGTTCTAAAAAAATAGCTTACCCCATTGCCAATACTCAGGTTGGGAATTATCTTGTGATTGAGTTTAATGCCGAGCCGGAAAAAATCAAGGAACTTGAAGGGGAGTTAAAATTAACACCAGAAGTTTTGCGGTGCGAAATCGTGCTGAAGAAATTAAAAACTCAGGCGGAAATTGACGCGGAAAAAATAAGAAAAGAAAAGATGGCCGAAAAAGCGAAGGTAGAAGAAGTAAAAGCAGAGCAACCGGCGCCCAAGGTCAGTTTGGAAGAATTAGACAAAAAACTCGGCGAAATCCTTGAAGGAGATATTATTTAAAAGTAAATATTCAACTTTATGAATTTGAATAAAGCGATGATTATCGGAAATTTGACTCGCGATCCAGAAGTTAAAACTACTCCTTCTGGTCAAAGCGTTTCCTCTTTTTCCGTGGCGACAAACCGCGTTTGGACAAATGCGCAGGGGCAAAAGCAGGAAGCGGTTGAATATCATAATATTGTTGCTTGGGGAAAATTAGCAGAAATTTGCGGCCAATATTTAAATAAAGGAAAAAAAGTTTATATTGAAGGGCGGCTGCAGACCAGAGATTGGCAGGGGCAAGACGGAGTTAAAAGATATAAAACTGAAATTGTTGCCGAAAATATGATTATGCTTGACCGCGGCGGCGCTCCGAGCGCTTCTTCGGGAGCATCAGCGTCGGCCCAGCCCTCGGAACCAGAAGTTCAGGCACCGGCCGAGGAGCCTCAAGAAGAAGAGATTAAAGTTGAAAACATTCCTTTTTAAACAGACTAAATTAAATTATGATTAGACAAAATAACAGCACAGCAACAACCGGACGGAAGACCTGCTACTTCTGCGCCAATAACGTCAAGGAAATTGATTATAAAGATGAAGCGGTCCTTAGAAAATTTATTTCTTCTTACGGGAAGATTGTCCCGCGACGCCGGAGCGGAGTTTGCACAAAGCATCAACGTAAGTTGGCGCTTGCAATAAAACGCGCTAGAATTCTCGGGATTTTGCCTTTTACAAATAAGTAAATATGGCGGAGCAATAAAATCCACTCTTTAAAATCGGGGTGGATTTTGTAATGATGAGAGGAAGTCAATTTTATGACGCCCAATTGGATGATCTTAAAAAAAGAAAAGGATAAACAAAAAAAGTTTTTTTTGAGAGCAAAAATTATTTCATTAATTAGAAATTTTTTTTGTAGAGAAAATTTTTTAGAAGTAGAGACACCAAGCCTTGTCCGGCTGCCGGGAATGGAGCCGCATCTTGATCCCGTCAAAGTAAATTTTTCTATTTTGGGCGGAAAACGCGAAGCATATCTTACAACTTCGCCGGAATATGCCATGAAAAAAATTTTGGCGGCCGGTTTTTCTCGGATTTTTCAAATTTGCAAAAGTTTTCGCGGGGGAGAAGCGATGGACGATTTACACAATCCAGAATTTACTATTTTAGAATGGTACAGGACAAATGCGGATTATAAGGATATTATGGATGATGCAGAAAAATTGATAACTTTTATTGGCGTTAATTTGCAAAACAAAAAACGCTTAACCTTCCCTAAAAAAATCAAGAATTTAAAGATAAAATATCAAGGAAAAATAATCGATTTAACTCCGCCTTGGCCGAAGCTCACCATAAGAGATGCGTTTTCTAAATATGCTGGTATAGATTTAGATAAAGTGTTAGAGAGGAATAAAATAGTACGCGTGGCTAAAGATAAGGGTTATGTTATTTCAAAAAACGATAGTTTTGATGACATTTTCTTTAAAATATTTTTAAGCGAGATTGAACCGCATTTAGGCCAAGAAAAACCGACAATCCTTTACGATTGGCCGGTTCAAATGGCTGCACTTTCCCGGCAGAAAAAAACCGATCCGCGTTATGCTGAAAGATTTGAGATTTATATCGGCGGCTTGGAACTGGGAAACGCCTTTTCGGAATTAATTGATTCGGGCGAGCAAAGAAGGCGGCTTGTCTCGGAAAGAAATTTGAGAAAAGAATTAGGCAAGGAAATTTACGATATTGATGAAGATTTTTTAGAAGCTCTCCGTGAAATGCCGCCATCCGGAGGAATTGCTATGGGGGTAGACCGGATTGCGATGTTATTTGCTGACGCTAAAAGTATTGACGAAGTTATGTTTTTTACGGCCAAACAAATTTTATAAACTTTAAATTATAACTCTAAATTTATGGCTTCAACGCAAGACATTAAGCGAGGCGTAGTCATTTTGTGGAAAAATGATCCGCATCTTGTAACAGAATTTGAGCATATCATGCCGGGTAAGGGTTCGGCTTTTGTTCGCACGAAATTAAAAAATTTAAAAACTGGAAAAGTTTTAGAAAACACTTTTAAGGTTGGGGAAAAAATTGACGTGGTTGATTTGGAAAAAAGAAAAGTCCAATATCTTTATGCGAGCGGAGATAAATTTGCGTTTATGGATAATAACACTTATGAGCAATTTGAGTTGGGGGTTGAGGTCTTGGCCGGCTTTGAAAAATATTTAAAAGAGGGATTGGAAGTGGTTTTGCTTTTTTCCGACGGCATGCCGATAACTTGTGAATTTCCCAAAAAAGTTTCATACAAAGTTACAGAGGCCGAGCCGGGTGTAAAGGGCGATACCGCTTCTGGGCGGGTGACGAAAGAGGTCACTGCAGAAAATGGCCTGAAAATTCGTGCACCGCTTTTTATCAAAGAAGGTGACACAATTGTCGTCAATACAGAAACCGGCGAATATGCCGAAAGGGCGTCGGAGTAAAAATTAAAAATAGAGAATTAAAAAACTCGGCTAGTCTCGGCCGAGTTTTTAGTTTGGAATTTTTTTAAGCGTTATTGTCGGGATTTTCTGCCGCTGCCTCTACCACCGTATTTTCCGCCGTGGCCTGGGCGGCATCCATAACCAACTTTCTAATTTGCGCCATTAATTTTGGTTTTTCTTTGAGATATCTTTTGGCTGTTTCCCGGCCAACGCCCAATTTTTCTTCGCCAAAATTATAAGAGTTGCCGCTTTTATTAATGATTTTATGGATAACCGCCGTGTCCAAGAGATCGCCGGAAAGAGAAATACCCTCGTTATACATAATATCAAATTCGCAGAATCTGAATGGCGGAGCAACTTTATTTTTAACGATTTTTGCCTTGACGCGATTCCCGATAATCTGGTCGCCTTGTTTAATTTGGGCGGCCCGACGGACTTCAATGCGCACTGAGGAATAAAATTTGAGGGCCATGCCTCCGGTCGTGGTTTCGGGGTTTCCAAAAACAATGCCAATTTTATGTCTGATCTGGTTAATGAAAATAAGAGCGGTTTTTGTTTTTGAAATAACACCGGTTAATTTACGTAAGGCCTGAGACATTAATCTCGCCTGCAACCCCATATGTTGGTCGCCCATTTCACCTTCAATTTCCGCTTTTGGAACAAGAGCCGCGACTGAATCAACAACAATCACATCAACCCCGCCGGAGCGAACGAGCGTTTCCACAATTTCAAGAGCTTGTTCCCCAGTGTCTGGTTGAGAAATTAAGAGTTCCTCAATATTGACGCCGATTTTTGACGCGTATTCCGGATCAAGGGCGTGTTCGGCGTCAACAAAAGCGGCGATACCGCCGGCTTTTTGAATTTCCGCCACGACGTGCTGGGCGAGAGTTGTTTTACCGCTGGCTTCCGGACCGAAAATTTCAATGATTCTTCCGCGGGGCATACCGCCGATACCCAGAGCTAAATCCAGAGAAAGGCAACCTGAGGGGATAGATTCAACTTCCATTCTTTTGGCCTCGCCAAGTTTCATAATTGAACCATCGCCGAATCTTTCTTTAATTTGATTAATCGCTTCTTCGGCTGCTTTGAATTTTTCGGAGACTTTTTCTTTATTTTCTTTGGTCATATTTTTACGGTTTATTTAAATTATTTTAAAATTACTTGTCGGTAAATGATATTTTCTCGGCTGCGTTTTTTTGCCGCTGAAATTTTTATGACATTTAAACCAGTTTTTAGACTGATAGACTCATTAAAATTTCCCAGAGCATCAGTTTGAATTGTTTGATCGTTAATTTTGACGTTGACTTCTTTTTCCGTTTTTCCGGTCACAAAAATTGTTGGACTTTCAGTGGTTAAATTTTGGACGGGGTTTATTACCAGAAGATCGGGGGGCGAAAAAATATTGTTTATTTCAAATCCGAGATATGTTAGAAAAAGGATAACAAGGATGGCGGCGATTGATATTTCAATCAGTCTTGGAGTAACAATAAAATGTTTTGAAGAAACTTTTTGGAGGAATGCCTGCTTTTTTGTTTGGTGATCAGTAAAATTTTCTTTGTCAAAGATTTTTTTTAATCCGGTAAGGTCTATATTCAAAAAATTGGCGTAAGTCTCTAAAATTTTTTCAGAATAAACTCCGCCGGGCAAGTTTTCATAATCTCCAGCCTCGAGGGCAAGAATGTGATTTGGCCTGAGGCGAGTTGCCAGAGCCACCTCCTCAAGGGAAAGATTCTGTTCCCGGCGGGTTTCAGAAAGAATATCGCCAACAGTTTTATTTTTTATTTGAGTAACGGAAAATTTACGCATTTTCTTCGGGGTCCTCTTCCTCGGCAAGATTATCGTTATTATCGTTGTAGGAATTTGTCGGAGCCGCTACGCCGGCAATCAAAATATCGCGAGGTTTGGCGCCGTCAGCTGGTCCAATTATACCTTGTTCTTCCATAAGATCAAGCAAACGGGCAGCTCTTGCGTAGCCGACCTTAAGCCGTCGTTGAAGAAGGGAAGCCGAAGCCTTGCCGGCTTGGACAATAACTTCTTTGGCGTCGGAAAGCAATTCATCATCAGAATCGTTTCCCAAATCAAGTCCGGGGATAGAAACGCCGAACGTTGGTTTTTGAGTAACTTCTTCCAGATATTCCGGCTCGTCTTGATTTTTTAAATAATCAATAACTTTTTTAATTTCATGATCGCGGACGAGTGCTCCCTGCAGACGTTTCGGTTTGCCAAGATCCGGGCAAGTGTAAAGCATATCGCCGCGGCCTAAAAGTTTTTCTGCGCCGGAAGTGTCCAAAATTGTTCGCGAATCAGTGTTTGAGGCCACGGCAAAGGCGATGCGGGTTGTGATGTTGGCTTTAATTAAACCGGTAATAATATTAACGGACGGTCGTTGAGTGGCCAAAATCAAGTGAATCCCTACGGCGCGCGCCATCTGAGCCAAACGGATAATTGCCGCTTCAACTTCCGCGGCGGCAACGACCATTAGGTCCGCTAATTCGTCAATAATCAGAACGAGGTAAGGCATTTTCTCACCGGTTTCTCGGTTGAAAGCGCCAATGTCGCGTTTGCCATGTTTGGAAAGAAGTTCAAAGCGGCGATCCATTTCGCCAATGACCCATTTTAGGGCGTTTACGGTTTTGACTGTGTCAGTAATAACCGGCGTCAAAAGATGCGGAATGCCGTTATAAACCGTAAATTCAACGCGCTTTGGATCAACCATAATCATCCGCAAATCATCTGGACTATTTTGGTAAAGCAAACTGACAATAATAGTATTTAAGCAAACACTTTTGCCAGAACCAGTCGATCCGGCCACGAGCAAATGCGGCATTTTTCCCAAATCGGAAACCCAAACTTTTCCCGAGACATCCTTACCAAGCGCCACCGTGAGATTAGTTTTTCTTTGTTTAAATTCTTGCGCCCGCAAAATTTCTTTCAAATTGACCGCGGCAACTTTTTGGTTTGGCACTTCAATGCCGACAAGTGATTTGCCGGGAATTGGCGCCTCAATTCTGATGGGATGAGCAGCCAGAGCCAGAGCTAAATCATTATGAAGACTTGTAATTTTAGTGAGCTTGACGCCGTCGGCCGGTTTTAAAGTGTATTGAGTTACGGTTGGTCCAACCGAGATGTCTCCCATTTCCACAATAATACCGAAATTTTCCAAAGTTTTTTGAATAATATTCATTTGAGTTTTGATGTCGCCGCTTGTCGGTTTTTCAGATTGGTCATCAAGTAAATCTAATGGTAAATCAATTTTTTTTCGCGCAACCTTAACAATCATTGGGCTTGCTTCCGGCAGGGCGGATTGGTCCGATGTCTCGGCCGGCAAATTTTTTGCCTCAAAAGCAGGAGCAGTCGCGGGAGCCGCTTCAGCGGGTTCTTGTTCGCCTTCTCCATCAGCCGGAGATTCTTCAGGGCGGTCGTTAAATTTCATGCCCAAAAATAAAAGTTTGATATTTTGATAAATTTTTTTCCAGAAACTTCCTTTTTCCGCTATTTTATGGAGCGAGGTATTGAAGGTTAAGAGAATTGAAGAAATAAAAACAGCCAGAAGAATTAGAGTAGTGGCCACTGATCCGAGAGAAGTTAAAAGCGGATAAGAAAGAGTGAGGCCCAAATATCCGCCGCCCTCGGAAAGTCCGGTGAAGGAAAATGGATCATTATAAGAAAAGCTAAGATGGAGCAAGCTTTCGGTTGAAAGAATTAAGAAAAAAAGACCAATGTAATTTGAAGCCCCAAGTTCGTATTTTTCTCCGTTCAAAATAATGTAGCCAAGCGCCAAAAAAATTATGGGGATGGCAAAACGGCCTAAACCAAAAAAGGAAGCCAGAGCTTTTTCCAGATGTTCTCCGGCCCCGCCTGCTAAATTGAAAAGACTTAAAATACTGATTCCGGCCAAGGCGAAAAGGAAAACAATTAAAATTCCTCGCCTGGTTTCCGGATTTAACCGCGATGTTCCTCGTCGGTTGCTTTTTCGTCCCTCATTTTTCTCGTTTTTTGTATATTTGATTTTAGGCATACCCCGTTAGAAGTCTGCTTTTGAGCAGATTAAGTAATCAAAGGTAAAATGGATGTATTTTTATCATTACCCCGTTTCGCTGTAAGCGAAAAATTTTTACGGAAAATTTTTCGCCAAGGATTTCTAACGGGGCATACCCCCTTAAATAATTGATAATTTGTTCTTAAATTATAGTATTATTGGGTAGAAAAGTAAATCCCCACACCAACAATTGTTGGTGTGGGGATAAACCCCTTCTGTCAATACCGAAACATTGGTGTCTATCTCTTGACAAGAGCATGATTATTTCTTAAAATAACAAAAATCCCGCACTTTTTTTTAAAGTACGGGACAGACAAGATAGTAAGGAAAGAACTGGAGGCAGTGAGCTCGGCTTGGTCCCGTCATTCGACAGGACGCCGGACACGGGATTGGTTAAAGTGCCACCGCTAAAAGCGGGGTGCCGCCAAGGCGGCAAAAAATTGAGTGTGCACCCGATTTTTACTATTCCAATCCTTCCCGACCCCCATTTCTTTCCTTGCTATTTTCTTTTAAATTAGCGCTTTTTAAACACTAACAAGTAATCATACCATAAAATTAGAATTTTGTCAATAGTCATTGACAAAAACCGCCGAAAGGGCGGTTTTTAGTTTATCTTAGATTTAATTTTTCTGTTATTGATTTTTTACTTTGTAAATCGTCACTTCGCCGTTTTGGTAAACTTTATCTAAATTTTTATCTGTTTCAGGGTTAAAATTAGCCACAGCCTTTTCTTCAGGACCGAAAAATAGGTAATTAATATTATTTATTTTGAGAAATACAGCTCTTGTTTGACTTTGGCTGTCGGGTGTTCCGAAAAAATATTGTAGCCGCTCGGTTTTTATCGTTTGGGCGGCGGTTAAACTCCATTGGCCGACATAGACCGGACGGAGAGAAAGGGCGGGGAGGAGATTGCCATTTACCGGAGTTGCTAAAATGATATTTTCTTCGGCCGTATTATTTTTAAGCCAGACCATCGCCTCTTTTTTATCCAGGGATAAATAGGAGGAATAAATTTGTGGCGGGTTTGAATAATAAATTAAGTCATCAGTAATTAAAAAATAATTGGAAAGTCCGAGAAAAACAATAAAAATAAACCACATCAAGATTTTTTTCTTGGCGAATTTTTTGAAGATAGAATTTGTGTCATACAGATAAAACAAACTGATGACAGCCAGGACGGACATTACTATTTGCAAGCCGGCAGTCATTCTTCTTTGAAAATTGAAAGGAGCGTAAATTAAAATTATCTGCGCGAAAAACCAGGCGAGGAGGAAAAGAGATTTTTCCGTTTTTTCTTTTTTAAGTAAAACGAAGACGCCAAAACACGCTAAAATCAAAAGAAGTCCGTAGCTTAAAAATGCTGCTCCGGGTCCTGGCGTGAGACAGATATTTTGAAGAGCGAATTGCTGGCGGGTCCAGAAATTTTTTAGGGTCCATGCGTGATAAATAATTGCCGGAAGAGAAATTGATAGTAAAATAAAATAATGTTTTAAAATATCCCATCGGATTTTTTTATTTTCTATACATAAAAATAAAAAATGTAATCCGAGGATGCCGGCGAGAGTTGGCGCATTATAAGGATGAAATTGAAAAAGAAAAAGAGCCGCGAAGCCCGCCCCTAAACTATAAATTTTTTTGCCCCTCTCAATCGCGAAAAGGGTTAGTAACAAAACTGTAATAAAAAGAGTAAGCGAGGCGATAAAATGCGGAGAATTGTAAAGAGTGGAAAAAGTAAAGGCTTCGGGGACCCAAAGATCCATGGGGAGGGAAGAGGGGGTTACGGAGAAAATTTTAGAGATCAACCAGACCATCCAGCCCAGACCCGAGGCAAAAATTAAAAAAAGAAAACCAAGTTTTCTTTTTTTCTCTTCCGTGAAAAAGTGGGAAATAAAAATGTAAGCGACAGCCAAAAAAATCGGAATTAAAAAAATTCTTGCGAGTTGGTAGGCGGCAAAACTTGAAAGAGAAAATGTTTTGGCAGAAAGGCCGACCCCGAGCCAAAATGGATCAAAGATAAATCGTCCTTCATTTTCGGAAGTAAATAAATTTTTGAAAAGAAGATGGCCATCTTTTGCTTGTTCAATCCAGGAATAATAAACCGGAGTATCTGCATGATCAATAAACTGAAGTCCGAGAAAAACGTTATTTTGCGGAGTTGAAAGAAAACCAAATAATATCGGGAGAGAGGTAATAACAATCAGCAATAAACTTACGAGACCGATAAGTTTCCATTTTTTTAAACTAATTTCTGGCATGGGATTTTTTTAAACGCCAAATTTCTTTCAAATATCCAAGAGAAACTTTTATAAAACTCACCCGGCTTTTGCGGCCGATTTTTTTATGTTCGGTCCAGATGACGGGAATTTCTTTTATACGATAATTATTTTTTTCAGCCAAGATGACGAGCTCAGTATCAAAAAACCATTCATTATTTTTTATTTGCGGTATGATGTTTTGAACAATGGCACGGTTTACGGCCTTGAAACCGCAAGGAGCGTCTTTTGTTTTGAGGCCAAGTATCATGCGGAGAATAAAGCGGTATATTCTGGAAATTAATTTTCGCAGAGTGGATCTATTAACCTTAGAATCTTTATGAAACCGCGCGCCGGCGGCGAGGTCATAATTTTCCCGGCCGACCGCAGCGACGAGAGCAGGAAGGGCAGAAAGATCAGTTGCCAAATCCGCGTCCATAAAAACATAGACCTCGGCGTCGTTGCTCTCCCAAGCCGCGCGAATGGCTCGTCCCTTTCCTTTTTGCGGGATATGCAGATATTTTATCTCCCCAATATTTTTTTCCAAATCTTTCCCGATGTCGCTCGTCCGGTCAGTAGAATTATTATCGGCAATAATAATTTGCCAGTCGTCCGCGATGTTTTTTTTCAGAAAATCATAAAGTTTTGTGACGTTTTCCGCCAGGATCGCTTCTTCATTATAAACAGGAATAGCAATTAAAATTTTCATAAAATCTACAAATTACAAATTTTGATACAAATATACAAATTCTTGCTTACACGTTGATCTAATAAAAATATACTTTATCGCTATTTGTAAATGATTTGTAATTTGTAGTTATTCTATCAATTTATAAATTTTCCCCTCATCGTCTTTATATACCATAAGAAAGTTCCCGTCACTTTTTAAATTATTTTCCAGGGCGATATGGTCTTTATCAACAAAAACATATTCTGAATGGAAATCATTTTTAACAATCTCGGAAATGTTTTGCCGCCTGCCGGTTGTGATATCAACCCATTCTTTATGCAGGTCTTTATTATAATCATACATAAAAGTCGGATCAAGGCCGGCGATGTAATAATTGTGGGTGTTGTAATAAAAAAGCGCCGGAAAATCATCCCAGTCATTATGAAAAATAATTGCTCCGGCCGGAGTATTATTTTTTAACCATTCCGCCGCGCCGCGATATTTATAGATGGAGCCGCCGGAAAGATAGAGTTGTTTTATGGACCAAACGTTCCGCCCGGCAGTAAGCGGAATCATAATTAAAATATAAAGAATAACGAGGCTGGAAAAAATTTTTCTTTTTTGTCGCCAATTATTAAATGCGGTCCAATATTTTTTAATTAAAGACAGCGGCTGATTTAAGGTAAAGGCGGATGAAAGAGTCGCAAAAGGAATGAAGTATTCAACATTGCGGCGGGAGCGCAAAGTCAGCGCCAAGAAAAAAAGCGCGAGAAAAGTTGAGGTGAGAATTTTTGTCTTTGTCTTGCGGTCGGTTAGAGCGGGTTTTTCTTTGCCAGCGAAATTTTTAAGAAAATTTATAAAAAATACAGTGAAAGAGAGTATCAATAAAATAAAAATAAAAGAAGAATTGGCGATGAGATCGCCCAAACCGTAAGGATACCACTCGGCTCCCACGCCGATTTTATCTTGATAATTAATAACGGCGATTTTTATAATTTGTTGCCAGTAAAAAAATAAATTTTTTGGAAAAAACGGATTTAGAACAACGCCGGCAACAAGGCCGCCAAAACACGCCGTAAGCAGTTTGATATTTTGTTTAGTGAAGACACAACGGAAAAAGTATGAAGTATAAAGTATGAAGTATAAAGTATATTTTTTTATTTTTTGAGCCAGGTTTTTGATACTTAATACTTGATACCCAATACGATCATCTATCTGTTTTTGATGAGAAAAATTTATAATCGCGTCGCTTAAAACATAGAATGTGGTTAGAATAAACATCAGCGGCCAGCCGCCGTAAGTCCAAACATAAATAAAAGATAAAAGAAAAAGCGGCCAGATTTTTCGATTAAAAATAAAATAAAGGCCAAAGAGTAGGATTATCAGTGAAATAGATGAGGCCTTAGCCAGATTAATTCTAAAAATAAAAGGACTTGAAACAAGAAGAATTAGACAATAAAAAATTGCGCCCCTAATTTTAAATTTTTGGAGAAACCAATAAAAAGTTAAAATCAAAAGCGCAGCGGAAAACGCGGTAAAAAGTTTTATACCGACCAGCGGGTCAAAAAAAGTAACAAAAGGAATGAGGGCGACGTGATATAAAAAATGGTGGTCGGTATAATAATTTTTCAAAACAGTAAATTGCAGCCAGGGAAAATCCCGGACAATCCCTTGGTCGCTGGTTAAGACCGCCATCTTGGCGTGGTAGAAAGAATCCGGATCGGGAAAAGTCGGGGAAATTTGAAAATACGAAAAAAGAGAAAACGAAACGATGAAAAGCAGAAGAAATTTTAAGAGTTCAGTTTTTTTCATCGGACAGTTTCCTCCTTTAAAATCGCGAGACAGTTAGCCCAGTTGTTTTTTAAAGAAATCAACCCAGGGAATGGGCGATGGATCAAGATTATAAATCATTGCCAGATAAAAACTCGTGTAACTGCCGAAGAGCAGAGTTTCCGTTGATTGTTGAAGTTTGGTTTTGGCTTTCGGTCTATACTCAACAAAATCAATTTTATTTCTTCGCAAAACTTCTTTTAAAATTAGATATCTTTTTTGATTTCGCGGGTGGTAAAGATTGGAATTGATAAGAACAAACTTAATATTTTTGTTGGCACTTGGATTTTTTAGCCCTTCCATTAGGTGATGATTTAATTCGGGGAGTTCAAAATAAGCCGCGAAGCATTTGGCATTTTCATTAATTTGGTTTGCCATAATATGGCCATTGCCGAGCAAAAATTCTGAAGCAACAATTATCGGAATTTTGTTTTGTAATTTTTGGGCAAAAGTTTTGGCCGTGCCATTCTTATGGTTCAGGAGAGCAATAGCTTGATTAATTTCTTTTTCTTCAATTTTCAAGAGGCCGCATCGTGCGAGGAAGCCGAGTTGTCCGAAAATGGAATAGCCCAAGCCCATGCGCGGCTGATTTGATGGATTATAAGTTGGTTTAAAAATATAAGCCGGATAATTGTTGCGGCGTAAAAAATTAGCCAGCGCGCCGCCGGTAGCAAGACCCAAAATTTTAGCTTTTCTTTTTTGTCCTTCACGGGCCGTGGCCAAAGTTTCCTCAGTATTGCCGGAATAACTTGAAAGAATTAAAAGAGTTTTTGGTCCGACGTAAGCGGGCAGGGAATAGCCGCGGACGATTTCGAGGGGTTTTTTCAACTGATCGGCAAAAAGAGTTTGAATTAAATGTCCGCCGAGCGCTGATCCGCCCATACCAGAGACGACGATATTTTCCACACCGCGGTAGGCGGCCGGAATTTTTATTTTTTTAACTTCCCGCCAGGCTGCTTCGCATTGTTCGCCCAGAAGTTCAATTGACCCGAGCAGGTTTGATTTGTCTAATTTTTTGATTTGTTGAGGGGTAATCATATTTGTAAATGTCATCGTTTTTATTTCTTTATTCTAACATTTTCAAGACAAATTAAAAAGCCCAGCCGGGCGGCTGGGCGGAAAATGCGGTATTCTATCATTTATTAAATAATTTTTTACGGCGGAGGAGCTTGTGATAGCCAATGGCAAAACGGTGGGCTTCATCGCGAACTCGGAGCAAAATATCTTTGTGCAATTCAGCGACGCGGACGAGTTCAGGATTATTTTGATCGGCAATCAGCCGGTCTTGTTTGCGGTCAAAACCTTTGGCAACACCCAGCACCGGAATTTTTATTTTTTTCTCGGAGAGAATCTCGCGAACAGCGTTGATTTGCCCCCAGCCGCCGTCAACCAAAATTATATTTGGTAATGGCCAATCAGAAAGATGCTTTAATCGTCGCGTCATTACTTCTTTCATCATCCCGACATCGTTTGGTGTGGTTAAAGTTTTAATTTTAAATTTTCGGTATTCATTTTTATTTGGTTTACCATCTTCAAAAACAACCATGCTGCCGGTCGCCGAAGTGCCGCTGATGTTTGAAATGTCATAACCCTCAATTCGACCAAAAATGTCAATTGTTCCGCTGGATACGAATAGCGAATCTTTTGCGAATTTGCGAATTCGTAAATTCGAAGTTAATTCGTTATTCGTATCCTTTGTCAAAATAGCCACATCCTGGATATGCTCCAGAGAAAAAATTTGATTGCGAAGTCGCGCTGCTTTTTCAAAATTTTCTTCGCGGCTCGCAATAGCCATTTCCTTTTTTAAATTTTTAATGATTTTTTCTTTTTTTCCTTCAAAAAATAAAATTAAATGGTGGATGAGGCGGCGGTAATCTTTTATTGAAACAAATCCGGCGCAAGGTGCAGGGCATTGTTTTAAATGATAATGAAGGCACGGTTTTTTAGCCATAACCACGCAATCGCGGAAAGGAAAAATTTTCCGGCGCAGAATATCAAGCGCGGCGCGAAGCGAGGAGGCACTCGTGTACGGACCGAAAAGTTTGGCGATTTGTTTTTTCTCGCCGGATGTCATCCGAGCCAATTCTAATCCACGCAGTAAAAAAATCCGAGGAAATTTTTCTTTGCTGATCGCCACGTACAAAAACGATCTATCATCTTTTTCTTTAACATTATATTTTGGTAAATATTTTTTTATCAAATTGGCTTCCAAAATTAAAGCTTCAATCACGGTAGGAGTTTTTTGGTAATCAATATCTGCAATTTTTGAAACTAATTTTTCAATTCTAATATCGTGCGGTCGGTCAAAATAGCTTTTTACCCGATCGCGGAGCGAAGTGGCTTTTCCGACATAAATAATTTTACCCACGGCATTTTTCATTAAATACATGCCCGGGGTTTTAGGAAATTTTTTTATTTTATTTTTTAATTCCGGCATATTGACTTTTTTATTTTTTTGTTTCAAGATAAATTTGCGAAAGGAGGACGCAATGAAGATAGGCCACCTCAGGGAGCGCGTAGAACGTGACGCGAAACGGGACTTACCCGAGAGATTAATCTTCGGCGTCTGGGATGCAACAGTCGGCAATTACGTCGAAAGAGCCGAGTGGATTGTTGTCGTGGCAGAAAATGCCAAGGTGACGGTTGATCGGCTGAAGGGAGTGATTGATTATTTCTCGTCAATGCAATGTAGCGGCGTATCGAGCGACGTGCAGCAGATCATGACACGTTTCGGTATGGCGCTCTCGAGGCAGTGGAAGGTCTACCGGACCGCGAAGTGAGCCTTGGCAAAACTTGCCCGGGCTCTTTTTTTATTTATTTTTTATTCAAAACTTTTTTCAAATATTGTCCAGTGTATGATTTGGGATTTTTTGCCAATTCTTCCGGCGTGCCGGTCGCAATCAATTGTCCGCCGGCGTCGCCGCCATCGGGTCCTAAATCAATAATCCAGTCGGCCGTTTTTATGAAATCCAGATTATGCTCAATTACAATGACGGTATTTCCCAAACTAACCAAGCGATGCAAAACTTCCAGCAATTTTTCCACGTCGGCGTAATGCAAACCGACTGTCGGTTCATCCAAAATATAAATCGTCCGACCGGTAGAGCGGCGGGCAAGTTCAGCGCCGAGTTTAATTCTTTGCGCTTCGCCGCCGGATAAAGTTGTCGCGGCCTGACCGAGTGTTAAATATTGTAAACCAACTTCGCGAAGAATTTTCAGCCGATCATAAACAGGAGGAATATTTCGGAAAAAAGTTTCCGCTTCTTCAACAGTCATCTGAAGCACGTCGTGAATATTTTTTTCTTTGTATTTTATAGCCAATGTCTCCCGGTCAAAACGAGTTCCTTTACAAACTGGACAAGTCACATAAACTGCCGGCAGAAAATGCATTTCAATTTTAATCAGGCCGGCGCCTTCGCAATTTTCACAGCGTCCGCCCGGCACGTTGAAACTGAAACGACCCGGCTGGTAGCCGCGGGCGCGAGCTTCCGGCATAGCGGTGAAGAGTTCGCGAATGTGTGTCCAGGCGCCAGTGTAAGTTACCGGATTGGAACGAGGCGTGCGGCCGATGGGAGATTGGTCGATCACGATAACTTTATCCAAATAATCCAGGCCCTCAATCCGAGCGTGTTTTCCGATTTCCCAATTGGTGTGATTAAGTTTATTGGAAAGCCCTTTATACAAAATATCATTTATAAGCGTGCTTTTGCCCGAACCGGAAACGCCCGTCACGCAAACGAATCTTTTGAGCGGAATTCTGACGTCAATATTTTTTAAATTATTTTCCGTGGCGCCGACTATTTTTATTTGGCCCGAGGAAAAATATTTGCTTTTGCCGTCAACGTGGCGGCGTTTTTCCGGAGTCTTAATTTCCTTATCTCCGCGTAAATAAGCCGCAGTCAAAGATTTCTTATCTTGCAAAACGTCGGGCATTGGTCCGGCGGCGACAATTTCTCCGCCGTGCGCTCCGGCGCCCGGCCCGAGGTCAACCAAATAATCGGCCGTCCAAATTGTTTCCGGATCATGTTCAACCACGATGACCGTGTTGCCGATGTCTTTGATGTGTTTTAAGGTGGCCAGCAATTTTTCGTTATCTTTCGGATGCAGGCCGATCGTCGGTTCGTCCAAAATGTAGAGCGCACCGACCAAACGCGAGCCGACTTGCGAAGCCAAGCGAATGCGCTGCGCTTCGCCGCCCGAGAGCGTGCCGGCCTTGCGGTCAAGCGTCAGATATCCCAAACCGACATCCAGCATAAATTGCAGCCGGCTTTTTATTTCTTTCAAAATCGTTGAGGAAATTTCCAAATCAGTCACGCTCAAGGGATTTTTTTTATTTTCCAAGTCAGTCAGGGCACCAAAAAATTCGTACGCTTCGTGAATCGACATTTTTGTCGTCTCGACGATATTTTTTCCCGCCACAAAAACATGCAGACTTTCTTTTCTAAGCCGGGCGCTACCGCAGTCGGGACAGGGAGTTTCGGAAAATAAAAATTCGGTGCCGAGGCCGTGACAAGTCGGACAGGCGCCGTAAGGACTGTTGAAAGAAAATAAGCGCGGTTCTATTTCCGGAAAAGAGAAACCGTCGTCCGGGCAAGAAAATTTTCCCGACATCACCATTTCTTCGCCGTTGTCCAAAATAATGGTCACTACCTCCTGTCCGTGTTTTAAAGCGATTTCCACGGCTTCGGCGAGGCGGGCGCGCATGCCTTTATTATTTTCAAGCGGCCAGCCGAGCGTAACTTTATCAACGATCAAATCGATGTTGTGCTGTTTATAACGTGGCAAAACGATTTTTTCCCGGAGCGGTTTAAATTTTCCGTTGACGCGGACTTCGGAAAATCCGTCGTTATATAAATCATAAAGCAGTTGGTAATATTCGCCCTTGCGGCCGCGGACGACCGGCGCGAGAATTGAAATGTGGTCGGCCGATTTCGCGGCAGAGAGCGCGTCTTTTTTCTTATCGTGGATTTCCACGGTTTTTTTCAAAATCCAATCAACGATTTCTTCCACAGTCATTTTTTTAATTTCTTTTCCGCAGACGGGACAATACGGTTTCCCAACCCGCGCGAAAAGAACGCGGAGATAATCATAAATTTCCGTGATGGTGGCGACCGTGGAGCGGGGATTTGCGCTATGGGCTTTTTGATCAATGGAAATGGCCGGCGACAATCCCTCAATTTCATCAACGTCGGGTTTATCCATCTGGCCCAAAAATTGCCGGGCGTAAGCCGAGAGAGACTCAACATAACGGCGCTGGCCTTCGGCAAAAATTGTATCAAAAGCCAAAGAAGATTTTCCCGAACCGGAGAGGCCAGTGAAAACAGTCATTTTATTTCTGGGAATCTCGAGAGAAACATTTTTCAAATTATGTTCTCGGGCGCCTTTTATAATTATTTTATCTTGCATATTGACATTTTTTAATAATTTTGTAATAATTCATTTTGTACGGTTTTGGTTTGCCGTGTTGGCGGACCACCGTCCGAGGAAAGAAGGAGGTGGATAGAGGAAAATGAGCAACAAGTCTTCGCTCGTGCGCGAGGCCAAGGCGCAGACGGCGTGATGCGGTGATCCCGCTAGGAGGTGGATGTCGGGGCGCCCCTGACACGGGACGGAGATCGTCGGTTTAGCGGCTTAAGTGCCGCCACAGAAATGTGAACCGGCGGAAGCTCCAGTAGCCCTCAGGAGAATCATTCCTTCATTGGATCCCCGGGATGTGCTTCGGCATGTTTCGGGGATTTTTTTAATTCCCGAATTTCATCGCGCAAAATGGCGGCCAGCTCGAATTGTAAATTTTTCGCCGCCTCTTTCATTTGCCTTTCTTTTTCGTTTATAATTTCTTCAATATTTTTTCCTTTTTCGCCGATAACATCCAGATCCAAAATATTTTTAACTTTTTCTTTTTTATCTTCTTCGCCGACAATATCTTTGATTTTCTTTTGAATAGTTTTTGGTGTGATGCCGTGTTTTTTGTTATAGTCCATTTGCGTTTTTCGCCGACGTTCGGTTTCGCGGATGGCGCGTTCCATTGAGCCAGTCATTTGATCGGCATAAAGTAAAACTTGCCCGTGGACATTTCTCGCCGCTCGGCCAATCGTCTGGATAAGCGAAGTTTCACTGCGCAAAAATCCTTCTTTGTCCGCGTCTAAAATGGCGACTAGGGTCACTTCCGGCAGATCCAATCCTTCGCGCAATAAATTAACGCCGACCAGAATATCAAATTTCCCCCGGCGAAATTCAGTCAGAATTTTTATCCGGTCCAATGTTTGAACCTCACTGTGGATGTAGTTAACTTTAAATTTTTTTTCCGCGAGATATTCGCTTAAATCCTCGGCCATTTTTTTAGTCAGAGTCGTGACAAGGACCCGTTCGTTTCGTTTTACGCGGTCGGCAATTCGTTCCATTAAATCATCAACTTGAGATTTTTCACCGGAATTTTTTGGTGTGATCGGGCGAACAATAATTTCCGGATCAATCAAACCAGTCGGTCTGATAATTTGTTCAACAACTTGTCCGCTTCGAGTTAATTCATAATCCGCCGGCGTGGCCGAAGTATAAATTGTCTGCGGCATTCGCGTTTCAAATTCGCTGAAT
Organism: Candidatus Falkowiibacteriota bacterium; assembly: GCA_016214745.1. Lineage (GTDB taxonomy): Bacteria > Patescibacteriota > Patescibacteriia > XYB2-FULL-38-15 > XYB2-FULL-38-15 > JAHIRI01. The sequence goes on from JACRNW010000012.1 coordinate 33,151, forward strand.
TTCAGCGGCCGATTATCGGCGGCGGAAGGCAGACGAAAACCAAAATCAATCAACGCTCTTTTTCGCGAAGCATCACCGTCATACATTCCGGAAATTTGCGGCACGGTGACATGTGATTCATCAATTACCATTAGCCAATCGGATAGGTTGTGGTTATTTTTGCCGGGGGATACGAATTGCGAATCTTTTACGAATTTACGAATTTGCAAATTCGCAGTTAATTCGTTATTCGTATCCTTTTGTGATGAGCGCGGGAAATAATCTAAAAGTGTCTCCGGCGGTTCGCCCGCGGCGCGGCCAGAAAGATGGCGAGAATAATTTTCAATCCCATGGCAGTAGCCGACTTCTTTTATCATTTCTAAATCATAATTGGTCCGGCGCTCCAATCGCTCGGCTTCAAGCAGTTTTCCATTTTTATTAAAATAATCCAAGCGGTCTTTTAATTCTTCTTTGATTGTTTTGAACGCTCGCTCGCGTTCCGGGCCCAGCGTGACAAAATGTTTGGCCGGAAAAATCCAAACGTCGGATGGTTCATCTTTTATTTTTCTTGTTACTGGGTCAATCGCAAAAATATTTTTTATTTTCTGGTTGGCGGACTCTACTCGGTAAATAATTTCTTGGTTCACGGGCATTATTTCCAAAGTCTCCCCACGCAAACGAAATTCGCCGCGTTTTAAATCGGAGTTAGTCCGGTTAAATTGCATGGTGATTAACTGGTTCAATAAATCAGCGCGGGTGATAGTTTGATCTTTAGCCAAATGCAAAACAATTTTTTCATAGGTTTCCGGGGCGCCCAAACCATAAATACAAGAAACCGAAGCGACGATGATTACATCGCGCCGCGTCAAAAGCGCCTGAGTCGCGGCGTGGCGGAGGCGATCAATTTCGTCATTGATCATGGCTTCTTTTTCAATGTAAGTATCGGTTCGCGGCAAATATGCTTCAGGTTGGTAGTAATCGTAATAGGAAACAAAATATTCCACGGCATTATCCGGGAAAAATTCTCGAAACTCATTGCAAAGCTGCGCCGCCAGGGTTTTATTGTGGGCGATGACAAGAGTGGGTTTATTGATTTTTGCGATCACATTTGCCACAGTAAAAGTTTTGCCTGAACCGGTGACGCCGAGAAGCGTTTGATGACCGTAATTTTTTTTCAAACCACTAACAAGTTCGGCGATTGCTTTTGGCTGATCGCCCGATGGTTTAAATTTAGATTTTAATTTGAATTTGTTCATATACGCAAAAAATTCCCCGAGATTCCTCCTCACTAAGGGAGGAGTGGGGCGTGTCTGTAAAGAAACGAACAGATTTTCGTTCTTATTGTAAGAGTATAGTAGCAAGAGAATTCGGCTTTGTCAAGCGCAACTTGACAAATGAGGGTTTTTTGATTTAAGATAGACAATCGCGAACAATAAGGGAGGGAAGGGAGGATTGATCGTGAGCGAAGGAAACGCAGGGAGCAGTGTTGGGGGTTGTTCGGACGACAACCAGGTGGGCGACGACACGCTGACTGGCAACAAAACTGGTCGGTACGAACTGCCGCTGGACGATCCGGATTTTCTTGGCGAGCTGTTTAGGACGGCAGAGGAAGAGGGCTTGGCCAAGACCTTCCAGGCTGGCGAGTGGATCTTCCATGCCGGCGAAGAGCCGGAGGAGTACTGGCTCATCGGCAAGGGTCGGGTAGCCCAGTACCGTGGAGGCAGCGATACGGGCAGTTGCATCAATGAGCTTGGCCCGCGGAGATTCCTCGGGGTGAGAGCGTTCCACCTCGGGATGCCGCATACTACCTCGGCTCAGGCCATTGAACCCAGCACTCTGATCAGGATCGGGGGATCCCTCTACGGCAAGTTGCTCAAAGTTCCGCGGTTCGTCTACCTCGTTATCCAGCAGCAGGAGAAGGAAATCTGCGAGGTGAGCGACGCGGTTCTGCGGAGTCGCGTTGACCTTGAAGCGCTGCAGCGCGAGGTCGCCACTCTCCGGAGGGATATTGAGCGATATGAAAAGATGTCGCCAGAGCAGCTGGCTCAGAGGAACGTTAGGGCCGGGGTGGCGGAACGGACTCTGCATCTTCTGGCGCCGGATCTTGTGGGGCTCGACAAGGACGTGGCAGAGCTTCTTGCCACGCTTCCGCCAGAAGTTCTGAAGGCGGTACGCAACAATCTCGTTTTTGGCAGGATTTTCGCCGCCATTACGAGATGTCGGAACCAGGTTCGGCCGCTCGAGTTTACCCGCAAGTAGGGGGTTTGCCGGTTGCGCGCAAGTGCGACCGGCTTTTTTTATTTTGTGGGAAGTAAACCCCGCCCCGATTTTGCCCCTCACCCAACCCTCTCCCCGATGGGGAGAGGACTAAGGTGAAGGGGGTGTATTTAAAAAAATTCTGCCGCGGCTTGTGGCTTTGGCAGAATAGTGAAGACGAACTCGTGGGTTCTACGGTTAGGGCGGAGTGCATCCCGCGACAGGACATTTGGTCGCGGTCCACTCCCCGAGATCTTCGCCGGTGGAATCGCGAATGACTCGGCCAACCACATTTTCGTGATCGGCGAATTCGCCGAGGTAGTGCCAGTCGCCAGACCAGAAATCAATTTCTCGGCCGTTGATTTCCGGTTCAAAAGAAGCGGCTTCAAGTTCTCGCCCACGATACTTCGCACCGTGTGCGGCGGGCTGCAGATTTCCGGCAGGCATTCAACGCAACCCGCCTCAATCACTTCGCAGTTGTTCGTCACGCAGGCCATGACCGTGGCTTTGGGTTCCGTGTCGCCGCCGCGATCAAGAATGTCGGCGGTGGTTTGGATCAGAGCCGTGGCTTCCCGTCGCGTTTCAGCCGACGCGCCGTTCGGCGCGAGAGTCAAAAGCGTCGGATTGTCGGAAATTTGCCAGTCCACATCCTTGATCATGATACCGTACGAGTTGTAGACGTAGGCGTGAAGCTTGTAGTCACTGACGCTGGTCGTGTCGCCGGCGGGGACGACCGAGATGCCGTCTTCCGGCGGAGCGCAGTCGGAGACGATCGCTACTGCCATGGCGACGCTTGAATCGTTGGGACAGGGGTCAATGAACTCATTCCGGCAGCCGAGCGCCATTGCGAAAAGAACCGCGAACAACATCTTCGTCTTCATTTGTACCCTCCTTGCTGATTTTATTTTAGCAAAATATAAATAAAATTAAAAATATTTTTTTAAATAATCTTTCCCATGAACCGGAATTAACAAAAATTTCTCCCTTGACAATTCCCCCAGATTTGTTTAAATAGAATATTCTTTGTTTTATCCTTGGAGGAAGATGAGGAGGGAGGGAAAGGTGGAAAAAACAAAGCTAAAGAGGGGAGACACGTTGGAGTTCACGCTTGAGGGTAAGACCCTGAAGTGCGAAGTTTTGACCAAGATGTGCGTTGGTGACGCCGACCTCGTCGCGTTTTCCGTCGTCGGCCAGCCGGGCAGGAAATTCTACATCTACCTGCAACAGTTGCCGAACGGCAACCTGATCCAGAAGCCGGGGACCAAAATCTTCGGACATTAGCGGGGCGGCGGGAGGAGCGGATGGCCGCGATGAAAGTTCAAACCGGAGACAGGGTTGGACTTGGTCTTGGAAACCGGGATCATCGGGTTGGGGAGGTAGCCCATTTCTCGCACGAGAGGCCGAGGATCGTTTTCTGACGGTCCTCTTTTTTTGTATAAAAAAAGAGGCCGACTGGCCTCTTTCCCTAAAATTATTGGCAGCAGCAGGAACAACCCCTTAATCTTTTGGTGTGTTTGCGTAATTCTTTTCCCTTTTTAGTGTTTTTCAGAGCCTGTTTAGTTCTGGCTTTGGCCGCGCTATTTTGTCCCATATTATTTTTCTAATTAATTATGTAGGTGGCTTTACTTTAATATAATTATCCAAAGTAGTCAAATGTATTGATTTTTTAACGAAAATTTTGTATAATTAAATACGCATTAATTAATAAATTTAAACTATGGAAAACGCTTTAATTACGATTGGCATCATCGTGGCGGCGATTATTTTGGCTTCAATCAGACAAATCAACCAGTATCAACGAGGCGTGAAGTTCACAATGGGAAGATTTTCCGGCGTGCTGGCGCCTGGCTGGCGTTTAGTAATTCCCGTTTTTCAGTCCGCCAGAAAAGTTGATATGAGAATCAAGGCGGTTGACGTGCCGGATCAGGAAGCGATTACTAAAGATAATATTTCCGTCCGCGTGAACGCCGTGATTTATTACAAGGTTCGCGACGCGGAAAAAGTGATTATTGAAGTGGAAGATTTTGGTTATGCCACTTCGCAACTTGCTCAAACGACGATGAGAAACGTGGTCGGCGAAGTAAATCTGGATGAATTACTCTCCAGCCGCGAAGCCATCGCTGAAAAAATCAGAGAAATTGTTGACAAGGCCACTGACGCTTGGGGTATTGAGGTACATTCAGTGGAATTGAAAGACGTGACTTTGCCGGAAGAAATGAAACGGGTCATTGGCAAGCAAGCCGAGGCCGAGCGGGAAAAGAGATCGGTCATCATCAAGGCCGAAGGTGAAGTGATTGCCGCGGAAAATTTAGCCAAGGCCGCGAATACCCTGTCCGCTTCCGACGGCGCGCTGCATCTCCGCACTTTGAGTACGATTAATGATGTTAGTTCTGACCAGTCAAACACAATTGTCTTTGCTATTCCACTGGAAATTCTACGGGCGTTTGAAAGATTGGGGAAAAAAGATAAAGAAAAAGAGCAGGTGTAAAAAATAATTTAAAAAACGTCCCGGGAAATCTGGGACGTTTTTGTTTTGTAAATAAAAAAACTCCCGCGCGAACCGAAGTTCGGGGGAGTGGGGTACGGTGGTGCTGTATGTGGCAGGCAGTGAGTCTAGCGCTTGGGCATAGGACCGATTTTGACTGCAGTGAGAAACTGACGGTCGGCTTCGGTACGGGTTCGTTCGAGTTCGGTCCAGTCGATGGGGTCTCCTTCGGGAATGCCAAATCCTTCGTCGTTGTAGTCCCCGGTATTGACAGAGCCGACTCGCTCCAGAAAGCGTTTGGCTCTCTCGGGAAGGCCGCTACCCAATGGTCGGCGGATTTCCTCATCCGTCAATGTCACCTTCATGGCAAGTTCTCCTTTCTTGCTGATTAAAGTTTATCAATTTCCATATTTTTTGTAAATAATCCCCCGCGCGGATTTAAAGATAAATGAGATAAGCCTGGCCGTCGGTCGTGAAACTGTCGCCCGCGGCATTAGTTCCTTTTATTTCTCCAACCAGACCAATTTTTTGAAAGCTTCCGATGAGGCCAGTTTTTTCGAGGTCAGTCATAATAAATTCTCTCTCGGCGTCTATGTTAGGATTGATTTTATGAACAGGCAACTGAATAATCGGGCCAAGCTCCACACCCTGGTCAAAACTCGCCGTGGCCACCCAAACTTCAGTATTGTTTATTTTATAATTGGTTTCCCAATATCGAGTATGGTGCCGCTGGCGGGCAGTGTTTAGTTCAGTTGATTTTTCAAAACCCAAGTCGTTGATTTTACTTTGATAAAAAGACGGAGTCATGGGAGCGGTGGGATAATTTATATTTTTTGCAATGGCGGAAGATAATTTAAGAAAATTTTTTAAATTTGGCTCTTCGGCCCTGGACCAGCCGGCCGCAGTAAACAAATTAATTATTTGTTGTTTCTCGCCGATAACTATAAAACTGATTGGTTCCATTTTCTGGCCGAACAAGTCTTCGCTGTAGAGCGATGCCGTTTTTGAAAAATCGGTCAGGGTGGTCTCCGCGAAGGCGTTAGCGGGTTGAATAATTTTTATTTTTCCGAAAGAAACAATAGAAAAAATCAAAAATAAAACAGTGAAGGCGGACAGCAATAATTTTTTCTCCGGCAAGGGCGCCGGTTTTTTTGCGGAAAATTTATTTTTAATTTCCGCGAAAGTCACGCCGAGCGCCAAAATCGCGAAACCCAAATACCAGCCCGCCAAAACGTCGCTTGGGTAATGGACGCCCAGATAAGTTCGGCTTAAACCGATGAGCAGAGCCAGCAGCAAAAATAAAATCAGGATAGAAATTTTTGAAAATTTATTTTTTAATTTTTTAAATAAAAGGTAGGCAATAAAACCATAAAAACAAACGGAGATTAGCGCATGGCCGCTCGGCAGGCTGTACGAAGTTGGCGAGGCGATTAAATTGGCGGCGATTGGCCTTGGTCGGTGAAAAATTATTTTCGCGATATAAGACAATAAAAAACCGCCGGCCGTGGTGGCGATTAAATATTGGGCGGCCTTTTTATTTTTAGTGATAAAAAGATAAGCGGCGGCCAGCGTTAGCCCGACGACGATTGTCTGCCAATTAGCCAGATTAGTAAAAAAGACAAAGAAGTAATCCAGTTTTTCCGAAGTCGTGGCGTGCAACAAAGAAATAATTCGTCGGTCGGCAAAATACAACGGATCTTTAAACCAGATGTCCTGGATGATGCCGAGAAAAAGAAAGAAAAAGACAGCGCTGATAATGATACCGAGAGTTAAATACCACCCGGTCGGCCGGTCAGCTCTTATCCTGTTTATGAAAAATTGGTAAAGTCTTGGCCACTTAATTTTTATTTTGTGGTTAAACGCCTGCCATTTTTTGTTTGATTTTATGCGTTCAATGATCGCCCGCGCCAAGGTTATTATTTTTGCTTTGTGCTGCAGAAGGAACGACAAAATAATTTCCCATAAAACAATAACAAGGGCAACAAGCAGAATAAGAATATTTAAAGCTAATCCCCAGTAACTAAAATACCGAAACATTTCTACGGATACATATACTACCGCAATGGCAAGAATAATTTTTAGAATTGTTTTCACCATAAGTTTAGGCGGCTCGTGTTATTTTTTTCTTTTTGAACCAACCAATCAGAAATAAAATTCCTATAAGAAATGCAGGCCCATCAAGTACTAGCGATATAGCGAGAGTAATATACCAGGGGTTAATGTTTTCTCTTAGAATTGAAAATACCATGTGTGCTATACCTGCAATAATAAAAGCAATCCCGCCAACTACCTCATATTTCCAGGATATCCATATTATCACTGCTAATGTCAGTGCAGGGATATTGTGTAATAATAAACCTAAAATAGTTTGCCAAAAGCCTAAATTTTCATCAAAAACATCCCCTGAAAGTATTGTTAAGAATAAAACTAGTATTATTGATAAAATTCTTGGCGTCCAATATACAAACTTATTAATTTTTTTCTCCATATATTTTTATTAAGGGATAAATCTATTTTAATTATACTCTCTTTTCCAAAACCAAAACACCCCGCAGTATCGCGGGATGTGTTGGTGGGGTGGCTACTGGGAGTTGAACCCAGGCCAGTGGGACCACAACCCACTGTTCTACCGTTAAACTATAGCCACCATGGTGACCCCGCTAGGAATCGAACCTAGATATCCAGCTTAGAAGGCTGGTGTTCTATCCATTGAACTACGGGGCCGTAATAAGTTAAAAGTTTAAAGTGAAAAGTTAAAAGTTTTTGAGTAAATTATTTTTTAATATAACAAACAATTTTCAGATTGTCAATCGTGAATTTCTCCCCTTAAGATAAGGGGAGATTAAGAGGGGTTATGAGCGGTGGATTTTAGTGGCCGGTTCATAACGCCCCCGCCCGCCACGCAAGCCAGCCCCGCCTGCAACGCTATGCTTGCATTAGCGGGCAGGTTGCTGGCGTTGCGGGCAGGCCCAGCCCCTCTTACCTTAAGAGGGGAGTTATCATTTCCCGCGTCGGCGGCCGTGAAAACTTTTGTGCACGTCGCGAAGTTGTTGATTTGTGATATGCGTATAAATTTGCGTAGTAGTAATGGAAGAATGGCCGAGCATGGCCTGGACCGAACGGATGTCGGCGCCGTTCATCAATAAATCCGTGGCGTAAGAATGGCGCATGGTGTGCGGCGTAACTTTTTTGGTGATGCCGGCGATTTTAGAATATTTTTTTACGAGCCGTTCCACGCTCCGGGGAGTGAGAGCCGCTTCACTCTCATGCGCCCGGTCGTGGGAAACGAACAAAAACGGTGAAACGTCTTGGCGCGCCTCCAGATATTGTTTGACCCAAAACTTGGCCTGGTTTGATAAAAAGACTATGCGCGGTTTGTCGCCCTTGCCGCGGACTGTAAATTCCTCTTTTTTTAAATTGACTTGTTCTTTTTTTAAATTTGCCAGCTCAGAAACGCGGAGTCCGGTGGAAAAAAGCATTTCCACAATCGCCTTGTCTCGTTTTTTTATAATTTCCGGCGTCTCGGCGAGCGTTGGCGCTTCAAGTAGCCGCTCCAAATCGCTTCCTTCTAAAAAATCCACCACGCGTTCGGGCATTTTGCCCAATTCAATTTTTTCCGCAGACAAAGTTTTGATGTCGCGCTTGGCCAGATATTTCAAAAAAGCTCGTAGGGCGATCAGATGATAATTTTGCGTATTCTTTTTTAATTCTCTTCCTGTTTCGTCGGCAAAACGATTAAGCCAAAGGCGATACTGCCTAACCTTTTCTTGGGTAATGCCGGAAGGGGAGGAATTGCCTGCCCACTCGTTAAACCTTTTTAAATAAAAATCATAATTCCGTATGGTCTTGGAGGAACGGTTTTTTTCTATTTCCAAATATTCCAGAAATTGAGTGATCAAAGTGTTGAGGTTGGCCATAGAGGATTTTTAGTGTCGCACAATTATATTTTACTACACATTTTTACTATTGACAAAATCCTCAAAATGTGGTATATTTAATTGTTAGTAAATAGTTCTTTTAAAGGTAAAACCCCCTCACTCCAACTCTCTCCCCGAAGGGGAGAGAGAGTCTCCTCGCCCCATTGGGGAGAGGATTAAGGTGAGGGGGCAACAAGTTCACAGTTTTCTTTTGGCGGCGCTCTGGTTTCTCCCCTTAAGGTAAGGGGAGATTAAGAGGGGTTATGAAAGGTGGATTTTTAAAATCACAATTCATAACGCCCCCGCCCGCCACGCAAGCCAGCCCCGCCTGCAACGCTATGCTTGCATTAGCGGGCAGGTTGCTGGCGTTGCGGGCAGGCCCAGCCCCTCTTATCTTAAGAGGGGAGGAGCGAGCACAATCAAAAGAAGGCTGGGAAACCGGCGCTTCCTCTTTGCCACATCGGCGAGGAGAAAGCTTTCGCGTAAGGCGGAGGCAAAAGGAAATGAAGATGGATACCCTGCGTTCCGCGTCCCACCTGCAGCGCGAGATCGGCGACGAGCTGTTCGCGGCTCTCGTGAACTCGGACAACACCGCGGCGGTGCGGAAGTTCGCCGCGACGCTCGTCAAGTCCGCCCTCCCGACCGAGATGACGGTCGGCGGGGTCACCTACGAGATCCTCTCGTTCCTCAAGGGGGACGAGAAGAGCGTGGTCGGCCACACCATGGTCGAGCGGGCGAAGGAGATGGGCGCCAACCTCGGGGAGGAGGATTGCGAGCGCTTCCTGAAGAACCAGTCCGACATCCCCGCCGCGCTCTGCGGCAAGGTCGCCTTCGTCTTCCCGGACTTGCGGCACCCGGACGACCGCGAGTACGTCGCGGACCTCGACTGGGGCGGCGACGGCTGGTACCTGCTCTGGGGCTGGCTCTCGCGCGACTGGCGCGGCCGCGGTCGTCTCCTTCGCCGCAAGTAATGTTTTGTAACTCGGCCCTTCAAAAAGGCCGTGTCGCTCGGACCCTTGGACACTCGGTTCCTCGGGCCCTCACACATTTCGTTGTGTGAGGGCCTATTTTTTTAAACTAAATTTTGATATACTTCAAAATAGATTTTACGGTTACGGCGTCGGCTATTGCTTATGCGCGTAGAATCTCGCCATTTCATTTTTCAGAATGCGATCGGTTAAGGCTTATCGCAGAGCAAGAATGAAGTGACTAAAATGAAGATACTTGGTGCGGCTTGTTAGGGAGACATAGCTTCTCCGAATACGATTCAACCCCGAGAGTATTCAAAGGGTGGTGGCACGGACGACAGGCCGCATAATTCTGCGCAACCCGAACGGCAACCTCTACGTCGCCTACCTCAACTGGAACGACGACCGCTGGATCGTGAACTTCAACTGGCTCGACAACGACTGGAACGACAACGATCGTCTCCTTCGCCGCCAGTCTCTTCATCAACGCTCCCGTCCCTTTGGGCGGGAGTTTATTTTCGGAAGGATTGTAAATTTTTTATCCAACCACCAAGCATTATACCGGCGGACGAAAGTTTTTGGGAGAGCCGCGCGTATTTTCCGGTATCTATTCCTTTTGCTTCCCAGAGAATTGCCACAAAAAATTTCAGATTGTCTAATTTACGATTTAATTGCAGCAAAAAGTTTAATTTATCTTCGCGTCTTGTATATTGCGCGGTTAAGGCCAATTCCAAAATATTTACGAATAATTCGTCTATTTTTTTGCCGAGCGTGTAGCGTGTGAGGCGGGGCAGATGCGTTAAAAAACTATGCCACAACAAATAAGTTTCTTTGAAAGTGGAGATAATGGGAATCTCGGTAAAATTCCGTTGGGGGGGGGGATTTAAAGGGCGGATCGTTCCGAAAATTCAATTGGCTCATAAATTTGAAGATATTATTTCTTTAGAAAATTTATTTTTGGCCTGGCAGGAATTTTTAGTTGGCAAAAAGGGTAAGCGCGACGTCCAGATTTTTGCTCGCGACTTGGCTGATAATATTTTAGCGCTCCACGAAGATTTAGCAAATAAAACTTATCGCCACGGCGGATATGAAAGTTTTTACGTCAACGATCCGAAACGCCGACATATTCATAAAGCGGCGGCGCGCGACCGTTTACTCCATCACGCCGTTTACAGAATTCTTTATCAGTTTTTTGAAAAAACATTTATTGCCGACTCCTTTTCCTGTCGCTTAGGGAAAGGAACACACAAGGCCATTAATCGTTTCCGGGCCATGGCTTTTCGGGTAAGCCAAAATCACACGCGGACGGTTTGGGTTTTGAAATGCGACATTAAAAAGTTTTTCGCGAGCATTGACCACGAGGTTTTACTTAAAATTTTGAAAGAATATATTCCGGATGAAAATATTTTGTGGCTGCTGAAAAATGTGATAGAAAGTTTTGCCACTCTCCCCCTCACCCCTGCCCGCAACGCCAGCGCTAGCGTGGCAGGCGGGCCAACCCTCTCCCCGAAGGGGCGAGGGGACGAAAACGGTGTTGGTCTGCCGCTTGGCAATTTGACCTCGCAACTTTTCGCCAATGTTTATATGAATGTTTTTGATCAGTGGGTTAAACATAAACTGAAAGCCAAAAATTATTTACGCTATGCCGACGACTTTGTTTTTCTTTCCGAAAATCGTGAGTGGCTTTTGAATATCGTGCCGCAGATTAAAAAGTTTTTGGCGGAAGAATTAAAACTGACGCTTCATCCAAAGAAAATTATTTTGAAAACCGTCGTTTCGGGCGTTGATTTTTTGGGTTGGGTGTGCTTCTCGGACCATCGCGTCCTGCGGCAGACGGCGCGGCGGCGGATGTTAGCGCGTATTTTGGAAAATCCCACACAAGAAACTCTGCAATCATATTTAGGTCTTCTGAAACACGGCAATACTCTTGGAGTACGGTGGCAGACTCTTATAAATTATTGGTTGTGGGGGTGATGGAATTTTTTATCAATCCTTGCCAAATAAAAAAGGTTGTGTTAATATGATTAAGTAAATTATTAATGACGGTTCGCTGGGCTACGGAGGGTAGACTCGGCAACCCGTGACAAAAATGTTAGACAAAAAAGCAAAAGACAAAATTATTGAAAAGTTTCGAATTCACGAAACTGATACTGGTTCACCGCAGGTGCAGGTCGCCATTTTGACATCAGAGATCAAAGAATTGGTTGAACACTTGAAAGAGCACAAAAAAGATTTCTCTTCCCGCCGCGGGTTGCTGAAAAAAGTCGGTGAGCGGCGCAGACTCTTGAAATATCTTGAGAGGGAAGACAAAAAGGGCCATGCCGAGTTAATGGAGAAATTAAAATTGTAAAAAATTTAGAGCCCCTCCTCTCGGAGGGGTTTTCGTCTTAAAAATAAGGAGGAAATTTTATGGTAACTTATAAAGAGCAGCGCGTCGGAGTTTTTATCGACGTGCAAAACATGTATTATTCAGCCAAGAATTTATATAATGCAAAAGTAAATTTTGGTAATATTTTAGAAACAGCAGTTGGAAATCGTAAATTAATTCGGGCCATCGCCTATGTTGTAAAAACAAAAACCGGCGAGGAAAAAGTTTTTTTTGAAGCGTTGGAAAAATTGGGTTTAGAAACCAGAGAAAAAGAATTAATGATTTACGATGGCGCGAAAAAAGCCGATTGGGATGTTGGAATTTGTATTGACTCAATTGCCTTGGCTGAAAGATTAGACGTCATTGTTATTGTTTCCGGCGACGGCGATTTTATTCCGCTCGTGCAATATTTAAAAATGAATAAAGGATGCCGGGTTGAATCAATGGCTTTTCGTGAAACGACATCCACAAAATTAGTAGAAACGGTTGACAATTTTGTTGATTTGAGCCAAGATAAAAGACGGTATTTGATTAGCGGCCGGACAAAGAGAACGATTATTTAACTAATCTACAAATTACAAATCATTTACAAATATACAAATAATAACGGAACGTGTTTTGTTAGATTAACGCGTCAGCAAGAATTTGTATATTTGTATTAAATTCGTAATTTGTAGTAATTTAATTTTTGATCGCCAGACAAGTAGGCTTCTTCTGGGTCACCAGAAGTCTAAAGTTTGGCGGTCAAAGCAAAAAATTATGGTAAAAAAGTTTGAGTTGGAGTGGGGAGGAAAAAATTTAATTATTGAAACGGGAAAATTCGCCGGCCAGGCCAACGGCAGTTGCACGGTTCGTTACGGCGACACCTTGGTTTTGGCCACAGCCACAATGTCGGGAAATCAAAGGGAAGGAATTGATTTTTTTCCTTTGATGGTTGAGTACGAAGAAAAACTTTACGCGGCCGGAAAAATAAAAGGTTCTCGTTTTATAAAACGCGAGGGCCGTCCGACTGACGAAGCGATTTTAACAGCGCGCCTGATTGATCGTGCGATCCGGCCGTTTTTTGATGACCGAATGAGAAACGATATTCAGGTAGTACTTTCCACTTTGTCTTGGGATCAGAAAAACGATCCGGATATCCCGGCTATGGTTGGCGCTTCAGTGGCCCTGATGATATCTGATATTCCCTGGAACGGGCCGATTGCCGCGGCAAGAGTCGGACAGATTAACGGGGAGTGGGTGTTAAATCCGACCTATGAAGCTCGGACAAAAAGTTCAATGGATGTTGTCGTGGCCGGCACGGAAGAAAAAGTTTGTATGCTTGAGGCCGGAGCGAGCGAAGTTTTGGAAACGGATGTTTTGGAAGCGATTAAGTTTGGACAGAAGCATTTAAAATCAATTACTAAATTAGTTGAAGCCATTCGCGAAGAAATAGGTAAAACTAAGATGTCCATTGTGGAAGAAGATCCGGAAGCCGCTTCCGAAAAAGAGGGATTGAAAAATAAAGTTAAAGAATTTTTGCGCGAAAAACTTGCGAGTTGTCTTTTTGACAGTAAAAAAGAAAGTAAAGCTTCGCGCCAGGAAGTTTTGGATAAGCTGGAAAAAGAATTGGAAGAATATTTAAAAGAGGAAGGGATTGGAAAAGATCGCCGAAAGGACGCCATGGGTTTTTTCTACGGAATTGTTGAAGAGGAAATCAGCCGGGTAATTTTGGAAAAAGAATTGCGGGTTGATTGCCGTGCCTTAACCGAGATTAGACCGCTCGCCGCTGAAGTGGCGTTGTTGCCCCGAACTCATGGTTCAGGATATTTTACTCGCGGTGATACGCACGTCTTGTCCGCGGTGACTTTGGGTTCGCCGGCGGACGAGCAGACTTTGGATGGGATGGAAGTTTCCGGCAAAAAAAGATTTATGCATCATTATAATTTTCCGCCCTTTTCTGTTGGTGAGGCTTCGCCGATGCGCGGACCGGGCCGGCGGGAAATTGGTCATGGCGCTCTCGCAGAACGCGCTCTTCTTCCGGTTTTGCCAAAAACGGAAATTTTCCCTTACACCATTCGCGTTGTCTCTGAAGTTTTAAGTTCCAACGGTTCTTCTTCCATGGCTTCGACCTGCGCTTCAACGTTGGCTTTGATGGATGCGGGCGTGCCGATTCACGCTCCGGTAGCGGGCATTGCCATGGGTTTGGCTTCGGACGAAAAAGGAAATTATAGAGTTTTGACAGATCTGCAAGACCTGGAAGACAGCAAGGGCGGCATGGATTTTAAAATCGCCGGCACGAGAACGGGAATTACCGCCATTCAGATGGATACCAAAACTTTGGGATTGACCATGGAAATGGTGGAAAAAACTTTGGGGCAGGGTCGGGAAGCGAGAATGAAAATTTTGGACGTGATGGAGAGCGCGATTGCCACGCCGCGTCCGGAACTTTCGCCATACGCGCCGAGAATTATTTCTTTCAAAATTAATCCAGACAGAATTCGCGACGTCATTGGTCCTGGTGGAAAAATTATTAATGAGATTATTGATAACACGGGCGTTTCAATTGATATTGCGAACGACGGGACAGTAGTAATTTGTTCGTCCCAGCCGCCGTCGCTTGATAAAGCCGTGGCTTGGGTTAAAAGTTTGACGCAGGAAGCTGAAGTCGGAGAAATTTATCAAGGGCCAGTCACGCGCATTCTTGATTTCGGCGCCTTCGTGGAAATTTTTCCGCACAAAGATGGACTAGTCCATATCTCGGAACTCGCGCCGTACCGCGTAGACAAGGTAACCGACATTGTTAAAATCGGCGATGTTGTCCGAGTGAAAGTTATTAAGGTTGATGAACAGGGCAGAGTCGATCTTTCCATAAAACGATTGCAAGAAAATGGAGATAAAAACGGCGGGCACGACCGAGACAATACGCGACCGAGAAACGATCGGCCAAGAAGATAGGGCAAGCCCTTTCCCTTTTTGTTTGGGTTAAATAAAAGTAATATTTATTTTACCCCCCGTCATCGGTTAGTTAGAAATAATTCTGGCAAACTAATGTTTTTTGAATTCTTCAAAAAAAATAGAACGAAAACCTTGCTGTGCGCGGCAGGGTTTTTGGTTATCGCAGGGCTTGTAGGATTTTCTTTTTGGTTTTATTTTAATTTTTTGAAAAGCGAGGAAGCATTTTTGGAAGTTGTGCCGGCTGATGCGGCAGTCTATTGGCATAGTGATTCTGGCCGAGGCGCGGATGATGCTTGGCTTTGGGCAATGTCCCGGGCAACGCTTTCTCACGAAGCGGCAGACCAGACTAATTTTTTGGAAGAATTTTTGGCGCCGGAGACAAGTGAAATGGGTTTTGTGATTCTGCCGGACTTTGCGGACTTTGTTTTTTTCGGCCGGGTTGACGCTCCGAAATTTAATTTACTGAGGAGTAAATTAGAAGAACAAAATTATCATTATATTTTTGAAGACGGCAACAGAGCGATAATTTCAAGCACAAGGTCTGGTCTTGGAGAGGCGGTCGCAGTTTTAAGCCAAGAAAAATCATCTATGGCCGATCAGAAAATGAAATTGATGTCCTTTAACAGAGCAAGGCGCCGTTCGTCAGCTCAAATTTATTTTGGAGAAAATTTTAAAATAGATGATTTCCGCGCCATGTCCTGGAATTCTGATTTTTGGTCGAGCAATAAATTAACTATAGCCGCGAAAAGGGGAGCAGAGGTCGGTTTAGATGTCGCTGATTTTGATTTTTTGGCCGTTTCAGACGATGAGTACCTTAAAGAGAACATGGAAAAAATTCTGAAAGACGATTTGGCCGTACTTTTGCCGGAAATTCGTGAGAAAATTTTGCCCGATAAGACTGTAGTCAAGGAACTTTTGGCCAACCCTGACGCTTTTTTGTTTGAAGACAAGAAGATTGGCGTTTTTTTGGTTCATTATCTTTTTGTGTCGGCCATAAATCAAGAGTTTTTGGTTGGAGAGGAGCGTCAGAAAGTAATTATCAGCAATTCAACCGGAATGTTTGAGAATTTTTTGGCTGATTCGGTTCGCCGGCCGGATTATTACGGAAAAAATTTGATAGAGTTGATTTTAGGCGGGTTAAAATGGCTGACAGCGGATTTTAATGGAGTAATTTTTGAAATTAATGTGGATAACCTGTGAACAAGAATATCGTTCTTCTGGGGATAACTGGCCATTAATTTTAAACAACAAAATGATTTTTCTTTTAAATAAGCCAAAGTTTTAGGATTGACAAGAAGGCTTATTTCATGATATAATATCTATAGAACATTGAAATCAGAGACGTTTGGCAGAAAGATCGGCCAAATTTCTCTCTTCTCTACTTTTCGTCAAAGGTTCTCAGCTGGCAGAACCTGACTCTAAAACAAAAACAAAAATTACATTTTCGGTGGGGTTCTCGCGAACTTCACCATAAGAATGGTAGAGGGGCCTTTCGCTTTGAAGTCAGCAAAAAGCGTTCCTTCCCCCAAGACCGGTATCTCTTTAATCCTCTCCGGAGGACAAAAGGGTGTGTCAAGGGGGCATAAGGGCGCAACGGCCATTTATTAATTATATTATATAAGGGCGCAGTTGCGCCCTTTTAAAGTTGAGCGAAGTCCCCCGATAAATCGGGGACGAAGCGAAATCCCGAGCAGAGCGAGGGATCCCATGAACACTTGAAAAAACTTGCCTATTCATATATACTTAATTTAAAGAGTTTATCATTAAATAAACGCGAAAATCGTTAAAGTTAAATGGCAATTATATGGCAGTCAAAAACAATCTTGATAAAGAATTTTTAAAGAAAATTGAAAATCAACTTTTGGCGGAAAGGGCGCGCTTGGAAAAGGAGTTGGCTCAATTCACCAAAAAGAATCCGCATAACGCGTCTGACTACGACGCTAATTTTCCGACGATCGGCGACGCGGAAGACGAAAATGCGGCCGAGGTTGCCGTCTATAGCGATAATCTGACCTTGGAGCGAACGCTTGAGTCTGCTTTGCGCGATGTCAATGGCGCCCTGAAACGCATTGAAGACGGAACTTATGGGATTTGTCGTTATTGCGGCAAACCAATTGATCCAAAACGATTAGAGGCGCGTCCAGCTTCTTCCGCCTGCATGGAATGTAAATCAAAGTTTAGCGGAAAATAACACGGGAAGCGATGAATTTAACCTTTGCTAAAAAAATGATGCTTATCAACTTTCTGATAAGCATTTTGTTTTTGGCCGACCGATTGGCTAAGTGGTGCGCTCTCGGAATTTCCGAAGGAGGCGTTTTTTTATTTTCGGAAAAATTTGTCGGCCTGCGTTTCTATAAAAATTTTAATTTGATTTTTAATATCGCTTTACCAGAGATTCTGATGTACGGACTGATCAGCATAATTTTGGCGGTGCTCGCCTGGCTGCTTATAAAAAATTATCGGCAGAAAAATATTTTTTTAATTTTCTCCTTTAGTTTAATTATTGCCGGGGCGGTGAGTAATCTAATTGATCGGCTGTATTTTGGTTTTGTAATTGATTTTATAAGTTTTTTTGATTATTCAGTTTTTAATTTATCCGACGTTTATATTATTGGTGGCGTGGGATTAATTTTTATCAGAGAATTTTTTTTAAAAAATAAAAATTTATAGTTCTTGAACATGTCTTCAAAAATATTATCGGCGGCGATTGTCGGATTGGACGCGGAGCTCGTTGAAGTAGAGGCTGATATTTCGCCGGGACTTAGTCATTTTACAATTGTTGGCCTGCCGGACATGGCCGTGCAAGAATCGCGCGAGCGGGTTCGGGCAGCCATTAAAAATAGTAATCTCCCGTTTCCGAGAACTCGCGTTACGGTAAATTTGGCACCGGCTGATTTAAAAAAAGAGGGCCCGTCTTATGATTTGCCCATCGCGATTGCAATTCTTTTAGCTTCACATTTTTTGAAAATGCCGGAAAAGACAAGAGAGACAGGCGGAGAAAATCTTGAACTCTTGGCAAGCGCAAAACCCGACTCCATTCTTTGTTGTTTCGACGCTCTCTTTGTCGGCGAGTTGGCTCTGGACGGAGTAGTGAGGCCGGTAAATGGAATGTTGGCCATTGCCGCGGCCGCCCGCGCCCGCGGTATAAAAATATTGTGTGTTCCCGAGGCAAACGCTCGGGAAGCGAGTTTGATTGAAGGTCTGGAAATTATTCCGATAAAAAATTTATTTCAGTTGGTTGAACATTTAGCCGGAAAAAATTTAATTCCATTATTTTCCCGCGAAAAACCGTTTGATTTTGGCGATACTGGTTTGGTCGATGAAGAAAACTTTGATATGGCCTACGTCCGCGGACAGGAATATGCCAAGCGCGCCCTGGAAATCGTGGCTGCCGGAGGTCATAATCTTTTGATGTCCGGTCCGCCGGGTTCGGGGAAAACCTTACTTTCAAAAACACTGCCTTCAATTTTGCCTTCACTTACGATTGATGAAGCGCTTGAAGTAACGCGAATTTATTCGGTTGCCGGCCTTCTGCCGCCGGACCAGCCGCTTATGATTCGCCGGCCGTTTCGAAGTCCGCACCATACCGCCTCAAATGTTTCGCTTGTGGGCGGCGGCGCTTGGCCGCGGCCGGGCGAAGTGAGTTTGTCTCATCGCGGCGTTTTATTTTTGGACGAACTCCCCGAATTCAGCCGCGCCGTGCTTGAAAGTTTGCGCCAACCTCTGGAAGACGGCGTAGTTACAATTTCTCGCGCCGCGGGCAGTCTGCAGTTTCCGGCAAAATTCATTTTAGTGGCGGCGCGGAATCCCTGCCCCTGCGGCTACAACACCGATCCGGAAAAATTTTGTACCTGTTCACCATCGGCAATTTTACGTTATCAGAAAAAAATTTCCGGACCGCTCCTGGACAGAATTGATTTGCACATTGAAGTGCCGCGGGTAAAATTTGAAAAATTGGCTGAAGAAAAAGTAGCGGAAAGTTCAGCGGAAATAAAAAAACGGGCGGAGCGAGCGCGAAATTTGCAGCGAGCGAGATATAAGGGTTACAAAATTATGACCAACGCCGAGCTTCCCTCCAAATTAATTAAAGATTTTTGCCAGATTGACGGAGCGAGTCAGGATTTCTTAAAAAATGCGGTGAATCAGATGCGTTTATCGGCTCGCGCTTATTATCGTTTGTTAAAAATTTCCCGGACAATTGCCGATTTATCGGGTGAAGAAAAAATTTTACTGCCGCACGTGGCCGAGGCGCTGCAATATCGAGCAAAGGCGGCGGAGTAAAAGTTATAAGTTTTATAAAATAAAAAAACGAACTTTTGGCAAGCTCGTTTTTTTTGAGTCTTTTTATTTTATGTAATTTAACGGATTATACACTTTGCCATTAATTCTAACTTCAAAGTGCAAGTGAGGGCCAGTGGAACGGCCGGTTGAACCCTCTAATCCGATTTTTTGTCCTCTTTCAATAGTGTCTCCATCTTCAACCAGAATTGTAGTCATGTGTCCGTAAAGAGTTACTACTCCTCCGCCGTGATTAACCATGACGTTATGTCCGTAACCGGAGTTCAGATACTGAACGCGAATAACCACGCCGTCATCGGCGGCAAGAATAGGTGTGCCGGCTGGGCAGGCGATATCAACGCCGGTGTGGCGCCAGCCAAAATATTGAGAAATGCGGCTGCAGCCATTGGGCCAGAGCATTTTTCCGCTCGTAGGAACGGGACCATACGAAGGAATATTCACGGTATTTCTGCCGGCGACAGATGGTCGCGGGGCCGGAGCTGGTGCCGGAACCTTTCCGTCCGGTACTATTATATATTCGCCGACTTTGATATCACTTGCATCGGGTAATGCGTTAAATTCCAAAACTTTTTCCGCATCGGTGTTGTAGTATTTAGCAATTTTTTCTACAGTGTCGCCGGTTTTTACTTGATGCAGTACGCCGCTCGTCGGCAAAATTACGAGTTTGTCGCCCGGACGGATTGTACTCGTGCTCGTGAGTTTGTTGGCCCAGAGGATCGTGGTTACGCCGATATTAAATTTTTCCGCGATAGTGCCAATCGTGTCGCCGCCTTCAACTTGATATTCAATGACTTTGGTTCGGCTGTTGGAATTTATACTTGAAGGAAGATTGGGGTTTAAAAGTGTGCTGTTGTCTCCGATTGAAGCGATTGGCAAATCGCCGGAAAAGTCGTCATTCCCCAGAGCTGCAGCTGGCAGCGGCATGCCGATATCAGATTCCAAATAACTTACAGTTTTGATGTTACTTTGGTCAGCCGTTTCTTGGATGAAATCATTTAATTCTGAGTCGCTGTTGTAGGATAAAGTGTAGAGGATACTTTTTTGACCGATCTGTTCAGAATTTTCGAGCGAGGCCGCTTTGGCATTTAAACTTGAAGCCACGGAGAGAAGAGTAATTAAGGCTATAACCGTGTGGGTGATATAGCGGCGGGTGAAGGGATAAATAATTTTAACTTTAATCGGCGCGTAAATTTTATCCCACCAGCGAATTTTTATAAAAAGGGCGATTTTGTAGATTTTTACCGCAAATGAAAAAAGGACAGTTTTACCGAACCATTGTAATGGTTTTGCGACTGTCCAAGTCAGGATAAAAACGATTAAATTTTTTAAATGAATCAGACCGCCCAAAAAGCCAACCAGAATCTTGATGCCCATCTTTTTCAGCAAGAATAAAGCATTTTGTGCCATACACCCCGTTAGAAATCTGTTAAGAATTAAATTACAGATTAAGCGAGAAAAGGTGCGTTTTTATTTAAGTCCCGTCAAAACGGACGCAGAGAAAAATCGTTAAATTTTTCTCTGCCAAGGATTTCTAACGGGGTAAATAATTCAATTGTAATCATACCAGAAAGGGGGTGGCGTGTCAATCTCGGCGACAAGCCGGGTTGACAAAATGGTTAAAATGTGTTATTCTAAATTGTTAGTAAAATTGGTCTTTTAAACTTATTCTTAGCCTTATTTTGGCGGTTTTATGACCATCAAAACAAGGCTGGGAGTGGTTTCCCGGCTGTTCTTGCCTTCCGGCGAATCGGACAAGGTGTCTGGCAATGGTGCCGAGTGCTTTGTTTGACTACCGGCGGGTGAGGGAGGAAAGAGACGATGGCAAGGGCGACGATTAGTCAGGTGCACGAACTGGGGGAGCAGATCAGGCGCGGGCAGATTCCGGCGTGGAAGGTGAGGATCGTTTTCGGGCTTTCCGAAAAGGAAACGGAAACGCCGTTCCACATGTTCCTCAGCCTGGTAAAGGCCGCCAAGGCCGAGATCGTCTCGGCCGAGCAGATGCAGATGATCCTCGAGGGAAGGTGCGAATCCTTCGGGATTTTCAAGGTGACGGTGGATTACGGTCTCACTCTCTCCGAGATGATCGCCGCTGGCCGTTATGACGTCGTAGACAGCTACATCACTACCGAGTATTTCCCTGTGACCGGCAAGGGGAGGGTAGAGCGCGAGGTCGTCGCGGTTTACCTGAATCGTGAAGTAAAGGACGGTGATGTCATCGCCGAGCTCGCCCTTCGCGGTTTCCGGCCCGCCAAGATCGAGGATCTTCTTGCTTTGAGCGCACTGCATCCCGATTTTCGGGAAGGATTTCCGACGACGGTGCTTGGTCCTAAGGGAGATCTGAGCGGTGATCGCGGCTGTTTCTACACGTGTCACGGTCTGACTGAGGGCATGTGGGTCTTGGCTCACGGCTGGTTCAATCTCCGCCTGTGCGTTCCCTGCTGGGGGAAGTCCTGTCGGTTTCTGGCCGTCCGCAAGGACGCTGCGTAGTTCGAACCTCATCCTGACACTTTCGGCGTAAGCCGAGAGAGTCGGGTGGAACGGACCTGCTGACTCCTACCTTTGGTGTAACAACCGGGGTAGGAGTCTTTTTTATTTCGCGAAAACGCAAAAGAAACAAAGACGCAAAAACCCCAACTGCAAGTTTTGAATTTTGGTCATTGGGATTTATTTGGAATTTGATGTTTTGGATTTTGGATTTTTGATATCGTCCCCCTCACCTCAATCCTCTCCCGCAAGGGGAGAGGAGGAAATTGTGGGGATTTATTCTCTTTACAATTTTTATATTTTAATGTAAATTTAACAAATAACTTTTAACAATTAACCGTTAACTATTAACTAATTGTATGTTGTATTCTCTGCTTTTCTCTCTGGGCGCCGCGATTTTGGCCATCGTTTTTGGATTTTTCCTTATGCGATGGATTTTAAAACTTCCGGCCGGAGACGAAAAAATGCAATCAATTGCCAAGGCCATTCAAGAAGGGGCCAAGGCGTATTTAAATCGGCAGTACAAAACCGTGGCGATTGTCGCGGTCATTTTATTTGTTTTGCTTTTATTCCTCGGAATTTACGCCTCGCTTGGATTTTTAGTTGGCGCGGCGGCCTCGGCTCTGGCCGGATACCTCGGCATGTACATTTCTGTGCGAGCCAATGTCCGGACAACCGAAGCGGCAAAGAGCGGTTTAAAAAATGCCCTGAATGTCGCTTTCCGCGGCGGAACGGTGACGGGTTTATTGGTTGTCGGCTTGGCGCTTTTGGCGGTGACTGGATTTTTTATGCTTTTAGTCTATGGATTTAAACAAGACGCAGTCGATGCGGTGAAAGCTTTAGTCGGCTTAGGTTTTGGCGGAAGTTTGATTTCAGTTTTTGCCCGGCTCGGCGGCGGCATTTATACCAAGGGTGCTGACGTCGGCGCTGATTTGGTGGGAAAAGTTGAAGCCGGTATTCCGGAAGATGACCCAAGAAATCCAGCCGTGATTGCCGACAATGTCGGTGATAATGTTGGCGACTGCGCGGGCATGGCCGCGGACTTGTTTGAAACTTACGCTATCTCGGCGATTGCCGCGATGTTACTCGGTACACTTCTCTTGCCAGATTTTTCCAACTCATTGATTTATCCGTTGGTTCTTGGTGGAGTTTCCATTATTTGTTCAATCATCGGAACGTTTTTTGTCCGTCTCGGAAGAAAACAGGCGATTATGGGCGCGCTTTACAAAGGATTGGTTGCGAGCGCGGTTTTGGCGGCGGCAGCTTTTTATCCGATTACTTCATGGCTCATGAAAGGAAACGGATCTTTTGAAGTTTGGAAACTTTATGTTGTGTCACTCGTCGGAATTCTTATAACTTTTGGCATGATGGCGATTACGGAATATTACACTTCAAAAAAATATCGGCCGGTGCGGGAAATTGCCAAGGCCTCAACCACCGGACATGGGACAAATATTATTA
The DNA here is from genome assembly GCA_016214745.1 of Candidatus Falkowiibacteriota bacterium. Taxonomy (GTDB): domain Bacteria; phylum Patescibacteriota; class Patescibacteriia; order XYB2-FULL-38-15; family XYB2-FULL-38-15; genus JAHIRI01. Next base: position 56,305 of record JACRNW010000012.1, read on the forward strand.
CCGGTCTTGCGATGTCTATGGAGTCAACCGCCATGCCAGTACTTTTGATTGTCGCGGGAATTTTAGTTTCTTTTTGGCTCGCGGGAATTTATGGTGTGGCAATTGCAGTCATGACGATGTTATCAATGACCGGAATTATTGTGGCGATTGATGCTTTTGGTCCGATTACTGATAACGCCGGCGGCATTGCAGAAATGGCCGGATTGCCGAAAGAAGTTCGCGACGTGACCGATCCGCTAGACGCGGTTGGAAATACAACGAAAGCGGTGACCAAAGCATATGCCATTGCTTCGGCCGGACTCGCGGCGCTTGTGCTCTTTGCATCTTATGTCCACGAAATTACGGCGCTTGGATTTAAGGATAATGTTTTTGACTTGTCTGATCCAAAAATTATTGCTGGATTATTTATCGGCGGATTGCTTCCGTATTTGTTTGGTTCAATGGCCATGAGAGCGGTCGGCAAGGCCGGCGGAAAAGTGGTTGACGAGGTTCGCCGCCAATGGAAAGAAATAAAAGGTTTGATGGAAGGCACAGCCAAAGCCGATTACGCGGCGTGCGTGGATATTGTCACAAAATCTGCTATTCGCCAGATGATTGTGCCGGCGCTTTTGCCGGTGGTCGCGCCGATTTTGGTTGGTCTGCTTTTGGGACCAAAAGCTTTGGGCGGATTATTGGTGGGTTCAATCGTGACGGGAATTTTTGTCGGAATTTCCATGACTTCGGGCGGCGCGGCTTGGGATAATTCCAAAAAATTTATTGAAGAAGGAAATTTCGGCGGCAAAGGATCTTTTGCCCATCAGGCGGCGGTGACCGGCGACACAGTTGGCGATCCCTACAAAGATACGGCCGGCCCGGCGATTAATCCAATGATTAAGGTGTTGAACATTGTCGCGCTTTTGATTATTGGTTTTTTGATCTAGCTTAAAATAAAAAATCCACTCGCCTAATCAGCGGGTGGATTTTTGTTTGACAAAATTTTAAGGTTTAGTTAAAATGATTTTTGTATGACAGTTAAGAGAATTTTTATTTTGATTAGCATTATTACTGGCCATAGGCGGTCTAGGCGTTTTTAATAGTTATAAATTAAAAATGAACTGGCCGCCAAACGCGGTCAGTTTTATTTTTAGGATATTGTCTCTCTAAAATAGTCGCGAAAATTTTGCCGCTGTTTTGGGGAGGGAAATGGATGGGCGCGGGAGGCGCCGGGAGGAGAAACGAGATGGACGACAAAAGGCTGCGGGAAGTGAAGATCTGTCCGGTGCACGGGGAGGCGATGGAGGAGAGGCCGGATGGTCTCTATTGTCAGCACTGTGATCGGCTGGGACGACACGGCCATGTGGTTGTTGCGGCTTGTCTCAATTGCGGCTCAGTCCTGCTCGACATCGGCCATTTCATGAGCTGCTACCCCTCGATCGTACTCGGCTGGCGCTGCACCGAGGAGCGACTCCGGGATGGCCGGGAACACGTGCTTCACGTTTCGGCCGTCTGGGGAGATCACGCGGTCCATCCGGATGCGGACATCGTACCGGGGAGTGTTCTCAACCTTTTCTGTCCTCGCTGCAAGGCGGAGTTCCCGAGGGTTTCCTATTGCAACGAGTGTCGCGCCAAGGTGGTGCGGATCGGGGCGCGGCACATGTACGACGGGAGGGACGGTTTCATCGAAGTTTGTGCCAGGTGGGGCTGCCCGCAACATCGCAAGGTGAGTCCGGACGAGTCTGCGGCTGTGGCCGGTCCCCAGGTCATGTGCGGCGGGGGACGCCACATGGACATCGCTGCGATGAGAGCCGACGTGGTTCTGCGCAACGGCGCCGGAAGGTAGGAACGCCGGGGCACAGGTGAGGAGTGGGGGGTCTTCGGGCGGATCTGTGAAGTTGCATTGAGTGCAACAACGCAGGTTCGCCCTCTTTTTTATATGCGAAATTGTAAAAGGCGACGAAAATGTAAAATTAAAAAAAGAGGCCTTGCCTCCTTCCGCCCCCTTGACAAGATTTTTACATATGTTATGATAATCTGTTCGGAACAAAAACCGCCGGAAACCTGCAGACACGACAAGCACGGGGGTTAATTCTGCGCTCGCCTGGCTTTGGCTCGGCAAAGCGCGGAAATAACTCTCTTGTCTGCAGATTCCCGGTGGTTTTTTATTTAAAAGATTTTTGGTTTTAAAAAGTCAGAGGGTTTAACGCCGGATCGGGGATTCCTGACGGTGAGGTTGGTACAGTCGCCGGCGGTTCTGTTGGCGGCGGGGTCGGTTCTTTTCCGACCAAACAAACCGCGCTCCATGGAACATAATGGCTTGTCCAAGTTTCAGTTTTTATTTCACCGTCCTTAGAAGCAATAGTTCTCTCAAACGCAGCGTCCGCGCCGGTATGCGCGCGCTCAGTACATTTTTTTTCGCCGGGCGCCAAGTCCGTGGTTTCAACAATTTTAGTCGGGCCGGGGCTCACAAAATTAAAAACTCTTGGCGTTGTTATTTCTACCTTACGTCCGTCGGGCGTACCCCAGAGTTCAAAAATTAATTCATTGCCGTCAATTTTCGTTTGGAGCAAAAGATAAGCCGGCGTATCATTGATAAACTTAAGATCAGGACTTGGACTGTAAATTGTCGCGTCCATGCCGGCTGGTTCATAATAAACTACGCGGTAAGAATGAGGCCGGCGTTCGGTAATGGGCAGGCCGGCGTTTAAAGCCACGCGGAACATTGTCGTGCCGATTTGGCAGAGGCCGCCGCCGTATTCGGGAATTGTTTTATCGCCCTTGATAACCAGCTCCTGCAGATAGCCGGTACGTCCGCTTATTTCTCCGAGAGTTTTGTCGGTGGAAAATTCTTCGCCAGGAGCAATTAAGACGCCATTAAGTTTTGCCGCTCCGACCGCGATGTTGTGGCGGCGATTTACCGGGCTTCCGGAAAAATCTGAAATACCTTCGCCGACCAATTCCTGAATTCCTAAATTATTAAGACTGCCGATTGGAATTTGCGGAGCGGTAATTTTTACAATTAATTGGATAATGTCAGAATTGTCTAGTTTATAATTTGACGGACAACTGGCGGGAATTTTTGTTTCGTCAAAATTTATCAAGTAATCATTTATGATATTGTAGCTTGCCTCAACATTTAATTCTTTTCCGCCCTGATGGAGCTGAAATTCTTTGACAACGCCGTTTTCAATCGTGAACTTGGCGTTTTGCGGGGCGACGTCAATCGTCTTTGCCAAAGTTTTTAAATATTCTTCAGTTTTTTCTTTATTTAGTCCGGCTATTACGCTGTTCGGCGTTAATTGAAACTCCATCCATAATCTGATTTGATCTTGAGTTATATTCCAGATTTTTTTATTTTCTTTGACAGAGATAAGGCAAAGTCCAGCCAGTTTTTTTGCTCGATCCGCGGCCAAGGTCGCTTCGGCTTTTTTTATTTTTGCTTTTCCGGCCACAAAATCAATCGGCGTCGGGGTTGTATCAAGGACGGAAACTTTGGCAAAAGCTTCATCAATTGCTGATGAATAATCAAAGACTTGGCCGTCTTCTTCGTCGCTCACTTTGGTGGAAACAGTTCGTCCGTTTGTAATTATTTCGAGTTGGGCATCTTTAATCGGTTTTTCAAGATAACCAAAATTTTCTTTTAAGACTGCCAGAATTTCTTCTTCATTTAGTTGATATTTAAGTTTAAGCTTTTGTCCGAAGAGTAAAAGATAAAAATGCTGCTTCAAATCATTCCAAAAATTTCCTGACCGTCCCAAGGCCATGGCTTCTTCAATTGTTCCTTTATTATCCAAAGTAAAGACGGAGCGGGAGAGGTCGGGGTCAGTTGGGGCAGTAACAAGCGGAACGACTGATGCTTTTTTATTTTGGTAAATAAAAGTAACCCCTTCCTCGTTGTAGGTTCTGGTTGTCTCATTGAGCAGGTTGAAGGCATGATCGTTTGTTTTTCCGCCGATATTTAAATCCCCGATTTTTACGCCGGGAAAAATTTTATCGGAGAAAACTTCTTCAAAGGCAAAAACCGTGGCGGTCGGCAAAACTATTAATAACAAAAAAATGGCAATAACAATTTTATGCCATTTTTTAATGATGAATTTTCGCGGAGTTGCTTCAGCTATTTTCACCTCGGGATTTGCTAAATTTTTATTTTTTTCTTTACGCATCTTTTCTTGCCCGCTCACCAATTCTAGAAAAATTTTTCCATTGCAAAAAATTATTTCACGGGAGTTAAGGTTTTTTATGATGATCTTTGTCGGAATTGGTGGGCGGGTGAACCTGTAATATTTCGTTCAGGAGAGTTTTGGCCAATTTAGCTCTTTCTTCTTCATCAGTTTGGCTTGTAGAAATACTAAGCCGGAGAGCTGAACCTTCTTTTGCGTCATCGGGGAGATCTTTTTTGGGCCAGATAATTTCTTGTCCGTCTTCGGTTTTTATAACAGCAGAATCGCCTTCAAATCGATCAACCGCCGCTTTTATAAATTTCATAAAATTTAAAACTCCTCCTTAACTTTAATTTGAGCGTCGGAAACAGCTTTGGGCAGAATAATTGTCAGAAGTCCGTTTTTTAGAATTGCTTTTATTTTATCCGCTTTGACATCTTGAGGCAGAACAATAGTTCTTGAAAAACCTCCCCAGTAGCATTCGCGGTAAAGATAATCGGAAGGGTTAATATTGGCCTCGGCTTCGCGTTTTCCACGGATAGTCAGAAGATCATTATTTACGAGAATATTTAAATCTTCCGGTTTTACGCCAGCCACGGTTGACCGAACAACAATTTCTTTATCATTATGATAAACATCAACAGAGAGCTGGCCTTCATATTCTTTGGCCAGCCAGGTATGGGGCTCTCCGTCGCCCTCTTTTTGCACCGGGAAAAAATTCTCCTCTTCAGGTTTTTGATTTTTTAATGGGAAGAGGTTTTTGAGCATAGGCTTTAAATAAGTTATATTATTGTAGTAGATTTTTAAATAGTTGTCAAAATTTTTAACTTCTGATATTATATTAAATAACTTGGCCCTATCGTCTAGTCTGGTCTAGGACACCACGCTTTCAATGTGGTAACCCGGGTTCGAATCCCGGTGGGGCTACCAGAAAAAAACTTTTCGGATTTTCGGTAAAAATTTGGTTGACGGCGCACAGCGCCGCCCACGGGTTTTTCGGCGAATTGTCGCCGTTTTTTATTTCCCCCCACACCACTTGTCCGCCCGTAAGGCGGAGGTTCGAGCCAAATATTTTTTTGGCCATAACCTTTTTGTCTAAAAGGTTATGCTCCCGCGCGATTTTAGGCAGATTCTCTGCCTCTTTTATCCATTCCTTCATCGGTTCGATCCAGCCAGTCCGCTTTTGTTTCAGGTGGACAATTTTTTCTTCCAGCGACTTTTTCTCACTTATAAATTTAGCCTTCTTTTCTAAGTATACCTCTCGCTCAATATCCTGCTCCAAGTAACTATCTAAAAGTCGCTGTAGCTTCATTTTTAGGGACTCTATGGTATTTTTGATCTCTTGAACAAAAGCGGCCGAGGATTGGGCATCTTGGTTTTTGTCTTTTTCGAGCAAGGCGGTTAATTGCGTTGCCCAATCCTCGCTCAAAGAAAATTTTTCAAGCAAAAGGGATGTCTGCTCATCTAAACACTCCTGGCGAATACAGGGCTCGTCACATTTTATTGCCTTGTTCTTTTTGGTGCAGTGATAATAAATATAATCATGAGTATTACCATTCTTTTGTTTTTTCACCCTGTATTCGCCAGTTATGCCCATACCACAAGTGCCACATCTTAACATGCCGCAAAATGCTTGCGGTTCATTTTTTGTTTTGTGGTGCGGTCTGCTTTTTTGCTTCAAAATATTCTGTACTTGGTCAAAAATTTTCTTTGAGATGACTGGCTGATGTTTGCCCTCATAAAGTTCTTTACCGTACCTAAAAAATCCAACATAAAACGGATTGGAAAGGATAAAAGAAACTCTGTCTCGTTTCCAGTGTTTACCATTACGCGATGTTATTCCTTGTTGCGCCAAAAAGTTAGAGATATCCTCTAGTCGTGAATTGCCTTGCGCGTATAGTTCAAAAGTTTTTCGCAAGATTTCCGCTTGCTTTTTATCCACAGCCACATTTTTAGTGCGGGGGTCGTTGAAATACCAAAACGGCGCAAGGCCGGGATACTCTCCGCGCCTAACTTTTTGGCGCATACCTCGCTTTACATTTTCGGATAATGAATCAACATAATATTTGCTTTGCCCAAAAGCAATATTTAGCATAAATTTCCCTTGTGGCGTGCTTTCAAACCAAAACTGCGGAAATTTTAAGGCCGTAATATGCCCGCAATCTAAAAGATAAATTATCTTTCCACCATCCACAGAATTGCGCGCTAATCGGTCGGGATGCCACGAAATTATGCCATTTGCTTCCCCGCGCTCTATTCTTTCTAACATGGTATTAAAAACCGGTCTGCCTGGAATTTTAGCCGATTGTTTTTCTATTAACTCCTCAACAATAATCAGACCTTCATTTCTGGCAAAGGCGCGCAATTCTGTGGTCTGGGCTTCAATACTCAAAACTTGCTTATCTTCCACATCCGTGGATTTGCGGGCATACAAAAAGAATTTTTGTTCCATATATTTTTTATTAAAATTTAAATAGCCGCCCTGGTGCAGCCAACCCAAGAGAAAGTCTCAAGGATTGATTCCAAGACGGCTATTAAAAAAGACTTTCTTGATTTGGTTGGCTGCGTATTAAGTATACCACAAATATAAAAAACAACAAAACAAAAATTCTTTTTGTCGGGCAAAGCAAATAACGAGACAGAATTTCAAATCGCGCGGGTGGCGAACCTCCGCCTTACGGGCGGACAAGTGGTGTGGGGGGAAATAAAAAACGGCGACAATTCGCCGAAAAACCCGTGGGCGGCGCTGTGCGCCGTCAACCAAATTTTTACCGAAAATCCGAAAAGTTTTTTTCTGGTATCACTTTACAACGAAATACGAACCTTTTTTGAACAAAATTATTAGGGGTTTATGGTGTAGGGGCTGGCCGCCCCTACAACCCCGCAAATTCGTGCGGGCAAAAAGGAAGGGGTTTTAGGGGAGGGAATTTTTGCCCAGTTGGTACGCCGCGATACTCAAATCGAACGAAGTAAAAGTCCTCGCCACCCAAGTATTTATCCATTTTTTCATTGTGTGTCAAGAAAAATCCTCGGCTTTCAAACCACTGTCGCACTCGTTCGTTCATTATCATTGCATATGATGTGCTTGCTCGCGCTTCCGCTTCAATCGGTACTTTGTATGCTGTCGCGATATCAAGGACGCGCTCCATCATTTTTCTTGCCAAACCTTTTCCTTGGTAGTTTGGCAAAATGGCCATATCATGCACATGAGCTGCGCGTTCGCTGGGATTGACTTCCGATTCTTCAGGAAGAACAAGTAGGTAACCAGCGGCTTCTTTACCGGATCTGACGACAAAACTCGACGCGGCGCCGGGCACTTCCAATTCGCGCTGCTTGCGCAAAATATCAGCGATGTGCGCTTTCCCTTGAGTCATTCCTTGCGGATAAATTGCTTCTTCAAGTTTTGCAATGAGTTCCACATCTCTTTCAGTAAGATTGGCGTAAGTAATGGCTTCGTCTAAAGATTCAACGCCGCGAATTTTAGGCATATCATAAATTTGGTCGCCGCGCGCGTCGGAATATCCAACATGCGTTTTCGGCTCGTACACATTTTGTTCAAGCCTTCCACCAGGCGGAATCAAATCTGAATAACCAGTCCCAACTTTTACCGGACGACTCGTATATTCTGCCCAAAATGTTTGGTACACACGCGCTAAAAGCGGGGAAAGATTTTTGTAATTATTCGCCACCTCGATATTATCCAAGATCACCACATCTGAATTATCTCGACGATTCCGGCTGTCGACGATAACGGATTGCGCAACAATGCGTCCATTGTATTTGATAGTGAAGTATTGAGTGGAAGGATTAAACATGTAGTCAGTATTTTTGGAGTCGCCAAACGGCATGCAACAATCCGTATAGTTTCCACACACCCACCCTTCAGGGTCTGATTTTGCGTGAACTTGTGCTTCAACCAATGGACCAACATCAACATTTTGTTCTTGAAGCAAGCGAATAACATCCTCCTCAATATCAACGGGTATATTTTGAAAAAGATCAGGTACTTCCATTTGTTTTTCGCCCATTTTTCGGCCTTTGATTAGTTGCTTGAGTTGAAAGAATAACCCCTTAATGTCTTTAGCGGTGCCGCGGATTTTCATTTTTTGAGAACCTAATCCTTCTTTTAGGGCTTCAGTTAAGGCTCGGCCGGCAAAAATACGGCGGTGCGGTTCAAATGGTTGCTCGCTGTCCAATTTTCCCTCTGCGAGATCGTGAAAATCTGCTCTGCGTTTTAATTTTTCAAGCGCGCCAAGATTAAATCCTGGGGCGGCGGTAATTTCTAAAATTTCAGGAGGCAAACCGGAAAGATCAAGATTAGATTCAACTGCAAACACTCGTTTTTTTAATTCACGCAAAGATGACACTGGACCATGATTTTGAAACGGATCGCGTTCTTTGTTATATCGTGGCAGGAAGTTAATAAATTCTTGATTATCATCCATTGTCTGTATTCCATTCAAAATGCCTTTTGCTTCAGCTGGTTCAAGTCGTCGAATATTTGGCACCCAAAAAAGTACATCATGCCAATTTGCCAATCGTCCGTCGGTTCCTCGCGTTGCGTTAAACCGCAAAAGATAATTCTGCACCACCGTGCCGCCCGTATATTCTGCCGCTTCTTTATACCAACCTCTGATTTCTGGTGTTTGAGCCGCGAGACATAGTCTGAAATCAAGATCGTTTTTTGATTCAGGGGTTTCTGCAAAAATCTTTTGCCATTCGCGGCCTTCTGCGCTCGCGCGCCATTCGGCATAACGCACGAGGCCATTTGGGTCGCGCAAAACATAATCATTAGCGTACTCGTAATACATCTCAACTTCTGCCTGCGACACTGCGGTTTGTAATTCCGCTGGCCAATCAGCGACGGCAAAAGAAAGATCATCGCCTTCGTGTCCGTCAACAATACCTTTTAGATATCGCTGTTTATCATGTGCTAAAGCAACGCCTCTCAAATCCTGTCCATGTTCCAATGCCTGAACGACAAGTCCAAGAGTTGCCTGTTTTCCTTGCTGTTCAGTTTGTTCTCTGCCATAACCACCGGCTTCCTGTTGTCCTAAAAGTGCAGCGATTAAATTACCATGTTGTTCAAGATATTTATTTAATTTATCTTGAGGCACGTCTGCAACGGATAAATCATAACGGCCCCAGTCAACCCACTGCTGATAAAATTTTGTTCCTTCAGCGCGATAGGGATTTTTCAAAAAAACTTGCAAGGCCAGCCAGTGCATGCGCTTGCCTTCAAAAAATAAATCACGGCAAGCCCTTACGCCGATGACTTCTTCCCATGTTTTTCCTTCCGCTCGTTTTCCAAGCCGCTTTCGCGCCGCTTCAATTCTTGGCGCTTCGCGTTGCTGTAAATACTGCCAGACGCCTTTTTCAATGAGTTTGTGCGCTTCTGCTAACTGTTTTTTCAGTTTATCTGGTTCCATTTTACTTACATCAAATCCGAGTTTTTCCAAAAGTTGCCAGCCGCTCATTTGACGGGAAACATCTCTATCATCAGCGGCGAGTATGCCTTTGGCGCGTTCCGGTCCTACGGCCTTCAAAAAATCATAAACCACCGCGTCGGAATAGTTATACGGCGACTGTTCTCCTCTGCGACAACGAAATTGCTCAATAAGTTCTGCGGTTTCCGGGTCTGCTTTTGCCGCGCGCAAACCTAAGGTCTCACGAACGCCAGTTTTTACTTGGGCAACCGCATTTTCTCTATCAATTTTTCCAAAAATAACAGGCTTGTCATAAAATTTAGAAAGCACAAAATCAATTGTCGCTCCTTGCCGCTCGCTCTCGTTTGGTTCGGCGAAAAGTCGTTCCAGTCGTCTTGAAGTTCGCTCAAAATTTTGATAATCACGCAAAGCGTCACCAGACAGCAAGCCATATTTTTTTGCTATGGCCTCATACTTAAAATGTAATTGGCGCATGACCCTGCCGGAAGAAACGCCAGTCAATAATAGCTCGCGGTCGCGTATATTTTGACCAAGTTCTGCCGCCATTCTTTCTCGCGCCGCATGAATGACTGGGGCTCGAGCTTGACTTTCAATCTGGCCTCTTTCTTCCCAAGCTAAGTATTCGCCTGTTGGTAATTGTCCGTGTTCATTTACACCGCGTGCTTCAAAAGCAGTGCGCACCGCTTCAGTCATGGATAAATTTGCTTGCTCAGAAAATTTGTCATTGTAATATATTGATAAATTTTCAGAAATTCTTGCGAGCTGATGTTTCATCGTGCGCACAAGCGGAGCAATGTTGCGCACATCCGGCTCAAACATTGTATTCGTTTGTTCATCCCAAGCACGCATGCCAAAATCGTTTACGCCAAGGTAGCGATTTTGTGAGCGAAGAAAATAGCGATGTGGCATAGCTACATCCGCCCCTTGCACATCTCGTCGAGTATCAATCCTGACATTCTCTTTCGCCCACGCCAACGCTAAAAGATCTGCGGTTGTAATTTCCGAGGCAGGAGAACCGTCGGGATTGTATTCGTCAGTTTTATAAATGGTTTTCTTTCCATTCTCTTCGCGAATAAAATACTGCCCACCCAGCATGGCGATTTCTTCGTTGGTTAATCGCAGACGACGAATAACTGCGTCTTGATCTACTTCTTGGCCTTCCGCAAGCAAAAGCGGCAACAATTCCTTAAAATGTTTTTCGGTAAAAGAAGACGCTTCGGTTTCAATATCTTTTCTTGTTAAGGGTTTTTCAGCTGCCTCAACTTCAAACTGTTCATCCAATTCGGGATGATGACCGCCTTCTTTGCTTTTTGGAGTTTGCCGCCATTCCTCCAAACCCTCATCGATTTCTTTTGCCGCCTGACGTTTTGAATATCGTTCAGGCATTGAAAAACGTTCTGACATAAATTTCAAAAATATTAAAATATTAAAATGATGCTAAATCACTACTCATAATTTATCATAAATCGAGTTCTAAAGCAATGAGGAGCAATACTTGCGCGCGCACGGGCGGGTGGGGCAAGCGCAAATAGTTTCGGCGGCGCATTCGCGTAAGCGAATACGAAAACTCGCGCCGTCGGCGAAAAAGCGGCGGGCGAAAATAAGGGCGGGCAAAAATTCCCTCCCCTAAAACCCCTTCCTTTTTGCCCGCACGAATTTGCGGGGTTGTAGGGGCGGCCAGCCCCTACACCATAAACCCCTAATAATTTTGTTCAAAAAAGGTTCGTATTTTATGCAGAACCCGTTTTGACGGGTTTATTTTTTAGAGTAAAATACCAATATATGAAGTCTAAAAGTATTTACATAATAACTATCGTCCTCGCGATAATCTTGGCAGGATTTTTATATTTTATAATTAAAAGTAATAATAAAGAAATTGAACTGCCCAAAATAAACTTTGATGCAGAAGCTCAACTGCCGAATGCCAATATTAATTTCAAATATCCGAAGGAGGGATTTTACAAACTAGGGATCAATCTGACTGATTTGGCAACCAGTGAAACTTTAATATCCGGAATACATATTGAACCCACCGCAGAATTTGATAGGAACGCCCAAAGTGCTTACGTAGTGGAGGAGATTAAATTGTTGAAGAATGAAAAAAATTTTAAAAACATGGAAGAGCTTGAGTCATTTTATAAAACAGATTTTAGTCTTTCGGAGTTTGAAAGAGAGTATGCTAAAGAAAATGGACATATTTTAGATATCAATGATAACAAATATTTTATATATAAAGTGACAGAAGACGCGACTGTGTGGCATGCATTAACTATCGCAGAAGAAGGTGTTATTGAAGTTAGTTTAGCTTACACCAATGGTTTTACCCCTTATTCAGAAAATATATACAAAAATAATGACGGACTCTTTTTGGAAATATTAGAAAATATTAATCCCAGATAATAATCCGAACGCCTGACAAAAATTATAAATGAAAACAACGGCTTTTCCGGCCACTGTTTTTATTTTTACTCAGCCACGACGAGAATGGGTTTTATATTGACTAATTTTCCAAAAGCGCTATGTTAGAGGTGGAGAAAGGAGGGCCTTTCAATGTCCGATGTTACGCAACATGGTGATCCACGTTGGGCAGATCAGAAGGTCGCGGTCGAGCACGGGCGAGGAAGCGGCGGAGGTGGTGGCGGCGGCGGAGTGGGAGGAGTAATTTTCCTCATTCTCGCTGTTCTAGGTGCCATCCACTACTGTTCCAAGAAAGAAGATCGACACAACCGCCAACAATCTCCATCTTCGACAACGACGTCGGCTCCGATCGAGAGGCCGAGCACGGGGAGCGCCACTGCTACTGGCTGCACGCAGAGAATCGGCCACGCCTGCAACAACGACTTCTGCGGCCCTCCATTCCGCTGCGATCCGGACGGAGTAGTCCGGCAGATTCCGGAGGGCGGCCAATGCGGTTCCAGTACGCCGGGATGCACCGACTGCGGTTTCGGCGGAGCGCTGAGGTGCGGTGTGTACAACTGGGCCGTCGGCGAGTGCCACTGCGTGGACTAGAACGGACAGCATCGCGCTAGGCAGAAAGGAATAGGAGGGAGAACAAAACCTCGACCCTAACAAGGCCGAGGTCATTTTTTAAAATTTTTTTGTATAAAAAAATCCTCGGCCGTGCGTTTGAATGACGCAGGGTCGAGGGGTTGGCTCCCGAAGTTAGTTCGCGGTGCGGACTACTAGCGAGCGACGCGGGTGCGGACTTCCACGCCCGGCGAAACGATGACCGTGACGACGCCGGCGGAGGAGCGTTCTCCTCTGGAGGGAGGCCGTTCCTCGTCGCCATTCTCGCGCCTCGTGTCGAGTCGCGTGCCGTTGACGGAGAGAAGAATGGCTCGGCCAAGCCTCTGACCGCTACCAAGATGAAGGCGTTGGAACAAGGAGTTGATCAGAATCTTCTCCATGGCCGCCACGTTGGAACTTCTGTGGCCGATCAGGATGCCCCTGAGGGGTTGGTTGGCGTTGATGTCCAGGGCGAGGATGGCGTCATCATCGCGGTTCACGTTGATCCGGTAATCTTTTTCCGGACCGTCCTCGTCTTCGTCATCTGCTTCGAAGCCGTAAATTCTGAGTAGTTCGTGGAGGATCTTGAAGGCCGTCTCGATGAGAGCCTCGGCGGTTGGCGTTTCGGGTCGAGTTCCGGCGGTTCCTTGCATGCTGGGTTCTGTCATGCGTCTTCCTCCTTGGCGCTTTTGAGTTAGCGCCGATAGTTGGGAGCCAACAAAGAAATTTACTATAAGACTTGATTTTTGTCAAGATTTTCCGTTTAATAGATGTATAAGTATTTTTTATGAAAATTTTGGGCATAGAGACATCTTGCGACGAGACAAGCGCGGCGGTCGTCTTAAGCGACGGCCGAAATTTTGAAGTTAAAAGTAATATTGTTTCATCGCAAATAAAGATTCATGCCAAGTATGGCGGAGTGGTGCCGGAGGTAGCGGCGAGAATTCATGTGGAAGCGATTTTGCCGGTGGTGGAAGCGGCGTTGGGAAAAGATGGTGCAAAAAAAATTGACGCGGTCGCTGTGGCGGCCGGGCCAGGTTTGATAACTTCGCTTTTGGTGGGAAACGAAGTGGCGCGGATTTTATCGTATCTTTGGAAAAAGCCGTTGATCGGAGTAAATCATATGGAAGCGCATATTTACGCGAATTGGCTTTTAAACCAAAAAATAAATTTTCCGGTGCTTTGTCTTGTGGTAAGCGGGGGACACACGGAGTTGATTTTGATGCGCGGTCACGGAAAATATGAAGTGATCGGCGAGACGCGCGATGACGCGGCCGGAGAATGTTTTGATAAGACGGCAAAAATTTTGGGGCTCGGTTACCCGGGAGGGCCGGCGATCGCGGCAGAAGCCGCGAAGTTCACAGTTCAGAGTTCGTGGTTCATAGAAAAATTGCCTCGGCCGATGATGGCAACGCCTGATTTTGACTTTTCTTTTTCCGGATTAAAAACGGCGGTGCTTTACGCCGCGCGTGATTTAAAAAATAAATACAAGATGGAAGAGATTATTCCGGCCATGGCTTATGAAATTCAGGAAGCAATTGTTGACGTGCTTATAGCAAAGACAATGAAAGCGGCGAAAAAATATAATGTTAAAACCGTGATGCTTGCCGGCGGCGTTTCGGCCAATAAGAGATTACGCGAGCGTTTTGTGGAAGCAATGAAAAAAGAATTGCCAGGCGTGGAATGGAGCGTCCCACCTTTTGAGTATTGTACTGACAACGCGGCCATGGTCGCGGCGGCCGGATATTTCCACGCCGCAAAAAAGGATTTTACGAGTTGGCAGAAATTAAAAGTTGACCCCAACTGGGAGTTATAATGCGATACTAATATACGAAGGCATGCGAATAATACGAATATGAAATTTATTTTTAAAAATGAAAAAGAAACTTTGGCGTTCGCGGAAAAGTTTGCCAAAAATTTTCGTGGTGGCGAGGTGGTCGCGTTAATCGGTGAACTTGGTGCTGGCAAAACGGTTTTTACCAAAGGTCTGGCGCATGGGCTCGGGATAAAAGAGCGGGTTCAGAGCCCGACGTTTTTGTTGATGAAAATTTATAATATTCACCCTTCGACAGGATCAGGGCATAAAATTAAAAATTTGGTCCACGTGGATGCGTATCGGTTGAGTGGTGCCGCCGAATTAGCGAACATCGGGATTTTAGATTGGCTCGGCCGGCCGGATACGGTGACGGTAATAGAATGGGCGGACAAGGTAGTAGAACTTTTGCGCGATAGAAAAGTGATAAAAATAAAAATGGAATTGGGGAAAAAAGAAGAGGAGAGAAAGATTGAAGTAATTGGTAAATAGTAATTAGTAATTGGTAACTTAAAACGGCCGAGTTGGCCGTTTTGTTGTTCTGTTATTTTGTTGCCTTACTGCCTTGTCCTACTCTGCCGCTTCAAAGACTTCGGAAACGGAAGTGACTCCGGCCAGAGCTTTCAATAATCCATCCTGAACCATGGTCACCATTCCGGCTTTAGTCGCGATGTCTTGCATTTGATATTCGGAAATTTCGCCGGATAAAATTATTTTTTCAATTTCCGCGCTCATAATCATAATTTCGTAAATACCGATCCGACCTTTGTAGCCGAGGTTGTTGCATTCGGGACAACCGGCGCCGCGCAAAAATTTTAAATTTTCCAAATCAACTTTATATTTTTCTTTAACTTCCTTGGAAAGAGTTTCAAGAGTTTTTTTCACTCGCGTCATTATCTCCGCATCCAATTTATCTTCCACTTTACAATTTTCACAAATTTTTCTGACCAAACGTTGGCCAATCACGGCGTTAAGGGCCGGCGCAAGTAAAAACGGTTTTACGCCCATGGACATAAATCTCGGAATCGCGCCCGAAGCGCTGTTTGTGTGGATAGTGGAAATAACTAAATGTCCAGTGAGCGCGGCCTGAATCGCGATGTCCGCAGTTTCAATGTCGCGGATTTCACCGACCATCACCACATCCGGGTCCTGCCGCAAAATTGATTTTAAACCTTTGGCAAAAGTGTAATCGCGGGAATAATCAACCTGACTTTGATTGATGCCGGCCAATTTGTATTCCACTGGATCTTCCAAGGTAATAATTTTCACGCCCGGCTCGTTTAGTTTATTTAAAATGGCATAAAGAGTTGTGGTTTTGCCGGAGCCGGTCGGACCGGTCGTGATAATCATACCGTTTGGCCGTTCGGTCTGGGCTTTAAGTTGTGAAAAAGCCGGTTCCCAAAGACCAAGTCCGTCAAAACCAAGGCCGGCGGTGGACGGCATCAGTAACCGCATAACCACTGATTCGCCGTAGGAAGTCGGGAGGCAGGAAACGCGGACGTCAATTTTTCCATCTTTTACAAAAATGGTAAAACGGCCATCTTGCGGAATGTCCGTGACATTAATTTTCAAGCCGGAAAGAAGTTTGATTCTGGAAATTACTTTTGACCATTGTCCTTTTGGTAGGGCGGCGGCATCGGCCAAGACGCCGTCAACGCGAAAACGAATTTTTATATCTTTTTCCTCCGCTTCAATATGAATATCCGAAGAGCGGGCCTGGATTGAAGAGGCAATGACCATGGTGACAATGTCTGTAATGTTGGCTTTTTGGATTTTTTCGTTTAAATCCTTAAAGCTTTTTATTTCCTCGGAAAATTTTTCTAAATCAGTTTCGGAAATTTCCACGCCGCTCACAATTTTTTTAATTGTTGGCAGAGCCGCATAAAGTTTAAAAGCCAGGTTGAAACTATTTTCGGAAATAAGATAAATTTCACCGTGGCTGTGAAACTTGTCTTCAAGTGAAAGTAGAATCTCCTTGATTTGATCTTCCTCCGGATTAACCGCGCCGATTCTTATTTCCGTGCCTGTGTTCAGAAAACAAATAATCTTTAGTTTTTCAGCAATTTCTTTTGGGATAGAAGTCAAAGTTTCCGGGCTGATGGGGAATCCTTTCAAATTAATGTATGGAATATCCAATTCAGCCGCCTTGGTTTGCGCGATTTTTTCTTTTTCTTTCAGGGCAATCTCGGACATCTTCTCTTCAAACTTTTCTTTTGCTTCTTCCGTGGCAACGCCTGGCGTGCTGGAACGATTGCTCGAGTATTGTTTTAGGAGGTCGTCAATTGATGGGTTAGCCATTTTATTTATTGAGTCCGACAAATCTTAAAAGTTTACTCCAAATTTTTTTCTTATTTATTTCGATGAAGAGTAGTGTCCAGGAAGAAAACTGGAAAGTGGAAAGTATGGCTCCGGCGAAAAAGAGGGCGACGAACCAGCCGAGCGTGGCGAGAAAAATGATAAGCCAGAAGCCGAGCGAAAGTTCAAGATAAGAAAAGGCAAAGAGAAGCAGGGCAACCGGAATCATATAAAGGATAGAGAATAAGATAATCCCCACCCCGACGCCGATGGTTATCAAAAAGAGCAGAAGCGCCATTTCAATTGAGATCAGCCAGTTTTTGATGAACATTTTCCAGCTAAGACGTATGGCTTCAACAAACGGTTTGTTTTCCATGATAACAAAGCATGACGCGTAGATAGCCATGAAGGAAATAAAAAGCGCGAGCGCGGTAAAAATAACAAAAGATAAAATATAAAGAAGCAAGTCCAAACCCAAATTTCCTCCTTGGCCGGTTAAATACATCATGGCGGGAACGGTAATCAAAACAAGCAGGCCGAAAGTCATGGCTTTGGAAAGAGCGTTAAGCCCGAGAACAGGCCAAAAATATTTTTTTCCTTCGGTCCAGCCTTCGTGCAAATTGGTTTTTTTACGGCTCGCAATTTTTTTCACGGAAGCAACGAGCGCACCGCGCGAAGTTATGACGAGCCAGATTAAAAACGCCAGAGCGACCAAAATCGCGAAGAAAAGAACCCAGAGAAAACTTACAAAAAGCGGGGAGCGGACATAAATGTCTTCAAGGCGGGGGAAGGATAGGGTTTCAAAGATCCAGGACCAGTTGGAACCGGCGGCAAGATCTCCTTTTCCGACAATGCGTCCGAAACCTTTAAATAAAATTTCATAAATTCCGCCGTTGCCGGCCAAGGCCGCGAAAAGGCCGAAAATCCACAGGAATCTGTTTTGTTTCGTAATTTCCCAGGCCTTTTTAAAAATAGGCCGATAAACTTGCGTCGGTTTTTTAAACATATTTCCCCCTATTCTACAAATTACTAATTTTTTACAAATATACAAATTTGTAAATTTGTAGTTGATTTGTAATTTGTAGTCTTATTTAAATATCGCTTCAAACGCTTCTTTTTCAATGGTTTCTTTTTCCAATAAAATTTTTACAATTTCTTCAAGTTTATTTTTTTTCTTTCTGACAATTTCCAGCGCCGTTTTTGCCGCTTCGGAAATTAAATGGCTAATTTCCTGATCAATAGTTTCGGTTACTTTTTCGCCGTAGTCGCGTTGTTCGTGAATTTCTCGGCCGAGGAAAATCATCTCTTCTTTTTCGCCGAAAGTTCGCGCGCCTAATTTTTCGCTCATGCCAAATTCAGTGATAAGCCGGCGGGCGAGACGCGTGGCCTGCCGGAGGTCCGAAGAAGCGCCAGTTGTGACTTCGCCGAAAATTTCTTTTTCCACGGTATGGCCGGCAAGCATCACGGCTAAATCGGCAATAAATTCCGAACGACTGTGCAGATGTTTATCTTCAGTCGGAAGTTTTAAGGTATAGCCAGCCGCCCGGCCGCGGGAAATAATGGAAACTTTATGGACCGGATCGGCGTCGGGCATTTCATGCGCCACGAGAGCGTGGGCCGCTTCGTGGTAGGCGGTGATATTTCTTTCTTTATCCGAGAGGATGTGGCTTTTCCGTTCCGGGCCAAGCATAACTTTTTCCACGCTTTCCCGAATTTCATCCATGCCAATATGAGTTTTATTTCGTCGGGCGGAAAGAATTGCTGCTTCATTTAGGAGATTTGCCAAATCAGCGCCGGAAAATCCCGGAGTTCGTTCAGCAATTTTGCGGAGGTTGACGTCCTGGGCAGTCGGTTTTCCTTTGGCGTGAATTTTTAAAATGGCTTCGCGATCATTAATGTCCGGCTCGTCTAAAATAACGCGGCGATCAAATCTTCCGGGTCGAAGAAGTGCCGGATCCAAAACGTCGGGGCGGTTTGTGGCCGCCAAAATTATTACACCGGAGTTGGCTTCAAAGCCGTCCATTTCCACTAATATTTGGTTTAAAGTTTGTTCGCGCTCGTCGTGGCTTCCGCCGAGACCCGTGCCGCGCTGGCGGCCGACGGCGTCAAGCTCGTCAATAAAAATAATGCAGGGCGCGCTTTTTTTAGCTTTTTGGAAAAGATCGCGAACGCGCGCGGCGCCAACCCCGACAAACATTTCCACAAATTCCGAACCGGAGATGCTGAAAAATGGAACATTAGCTTCGCCGGCTACGGCTTTAGCAAGTAAAGTTTTTCCCGTGCCGGGCGATCCCATCAAGAGAACGCCTTTCGGAATTTTCGCGCCGAGCAAGGTAAATTTTTTAGAATTTTTTAAAAATTCCACCACCTCCCAAAGTTCTTCCTTGGCTTCTTTAACGCCAGCCACATCTTTGAAAGTGACGCTGTTTTTAGAATTTTTTGGCGCTTCTCTCGCGCCCGACTGGCCAAACATCAAAGCCTTGGTATTCGCTCCCTGGACTTGGCGCATCATATAATAAATCAGGGCGATGGCGATTATGAGTGGAAGAAGAAAAGGTAAAAGAGCATTCAGCCAATAACTCCAGCCGCCGTCTTCTTTTACTTCAATTCCGATATTTTTAATTTTTTCCGGATCAGCGTTATAATTTTTAAAAAGTTCGCCCAAAGTTTCGTCAGTCTCTTTGCGCAGGGCTTCTAGATTTCCGTCGGCCAGAGTAATATTTAATTTATTTCCTTCAATGGAAATTTTTTGTACTTCGCCGAGGTTGACTTGCTCAATAAATTTTTGCAAGTTAATATTTTCCACTTTTTTGGCCGACAAAGTCAGGGTGCTGAAAATTCCCGTGATGACTAAAAATATAATGATGGCGATGATGAAATTTTTAACTAAGTTTTTCATAGTTTATTATTTTGATTATAACATAACAATTAAGAATTAACAATTGACGGAGAAATAAGAATATAATAAACTATAAACGCATGGGTTCGAGGAACCCCGTGTTCGGGGACTGGGCATTTCGCCCTCGTCCCATCGCTGGCAGGCATCCTGCCAGAAGAGGAGGCCACGAGATGAAGAAGTCGACCGGTCCGCCGTCCGTGCGCTCGGTGCTCGTGTCGGCCCGCTCCAGCGGGGAAGGGCGCTTCTCGACCTAGCGAGCGCTGGGTCGGAAGCGATGCGGGCTAGCCTGTCGTAAGACCCGCGGGTTCTTGAAGGCCAGTCTGTCGGGGCTAGCAGAGTATGGCCGACGTTCCTCTCAGCCCGAGGGCAGATGTTTCTATGTCAAAGTGGCAAAGCCAAAAGTGCGCTTCCCTACGAAGAGGGAAGCGCTAAAGGGGGCGATGCCGCAGAAGACTAGAGCGTTTGTCCTCGGGCCCTTTTTTATAAAAACATTTTTTAAAACTAAAAACGGGCCTCGAGGCCCGTTTTTTTATCTGATTTTTATTACTCTTTTTTTTCTTCGGCTTTCGGTTCTTCTGCTGGTTTCTCGGCAGGGGCTTCTGCGGGAGTTTCTTCCGCCGTTTTTTCAGCCGGAGTCTCGGAAGATTTTTCTTTGGCGGGCGCAGGCGCCTCTTTTCCTGTTTCGGTTACGGCGTTAGATTTTTCCTTGGCACCCCTTAAACTTAAGCCTAGTCTGTGATCAACCGGCTCAATGGAAATAATTTTGAATTTCAGTGTGTCGCCGATTTTTGCGACTTCATTTGGACTTTGAATCGGTTTCGCGGACAATTCGGAAATATGGGCCAGGCCGTGGATTTCCGGATCAAGCTCAACAAATAAACCGAAAGGATTTATTTTTAAAACTTTACCTTCCACAACTTGGCCGACGTTATATTTCTCGCCGATTTTTTTCCAAGGATCGTCAATTAATTTTTTCATTGACAAGAAAATTTTTGAACCTTCCACGCCGATGATTTCCGCTTTTATTTCTTGGCCGACTTTAACCACGTCTTCCGGGTGATCAATTCTTTGCCAGGCTAATTCTGAAATATGAACCAAACCTTCCAAATTATCAAACTTCACGAAAACGCCGAAATCAGCCAGAGCGGAAACGGTGCCGGAAATGATATCACCGACTTTGTAGGAAGAAATAATATTTTTTTGTTTTTCTTCCCAGGCCGCTTTTTCCGAAACAATTAATTTTTCTTCTACCTCACCCACGTCAATAACCTTAACTTCAAGAGGCAGGCCGACGAAAGTTTTTAATTTTTCCAATATTTTATTTTTCTCGCCGCCCGGCACGCGCGGATAATGTTCCGGCGCAAGCTGCGAAACCGGCAAGAAGCCGACAATTTTATTGACGTTTATCATCAAACCGCCCTTGTTCGCGTCCATCACGGTGGCGATGACTATTTCTCCGGATTTTTGAAGTTCCATCAATTTGTCCCAGATCTTTTTGTGTCCGGCAAAGCGGAAAGACAATTCCATTTCGCCGCGTTCATTTTCCATTTCCAAAACCGTGGCTTCGGTTTCATCTCCCGGTTTTAATTCTGAATAATCGGCGGACTCGTTGCAGAGTTCGCGGCCGCGGACAACGCCGGTGCGAAAACCCGGGATATCCAGATTGACTTCATTTTTGCTGATATGCAAAACTTTTGCTTTGACGACATCTCCGACCTTAGGGATCGTGAGAAAATTTCCTTCGTTGAGCAATTTTTCAAAGCTTCCTTCGGCAGGTTTTTTTGTTAGATTAGTTAGATCCATAGTTAATAATTAAGTGAGATTGTCGGGCGCCCCGGCGAATCTCAAGACTCCTTTCTTTAATATAGGGGCGTTGCCCCATGTTGCCTTCGCTCGCTCGGGAGAGCAAATAGAATTTGCTTTCCACTCACTCGCTTGGCAATAAGATATGGATAGTGTACAACATCTTGAAATTTTTGGCAAGAGGTGCTAAAATTAGATAAAGAAATCCATTAAAATGTGTTGGAAATCAATTAAAAATTTTTTCAAAAATATGAATGAACGCGGAAGAGTTTTAGATTTTCGTCCCAAAAAAGAAAATGGCGATCCGTCGCCGGAAAAAAAAGAAGAATCAAAAGCTGTTGAGATAGTTCGTTTTGACAGTCCAGAATCAATTGTTTTGGTTCGCTGCGTACTTCGGGGCGGAATTGTAAATTTGGAAAAAAATGAAAAAGAAGAAGGAAGTCAAAATATAATTGATGATTTGGAAAAGAACGGCGTGCCGGATCCGACCGATCCCTTTAAAAAACTTTTTCCGAAAGACGGAGAAAGATTTTTGCAGGCCCTGCTTTCTCATTATCGAACCGTTTATCTCGGGGCAAGAAGAGCTCATCAAAATAATTAATTGATTTATTATGTATAGGGATTCAGAAATACCACATTACAATCCGCCGCCGGAGTCGTCGGAAGACAAAAAAAGAAAAACTCCGGCAGGAAAAGAGAGGTTGAGCAGATTGTTGGGAGAAATGAAAACAATCGCGGCCACGCCCGAAGAGGTAGTGAAGATAAAAGAACGGGGAAGGCGGTCTCTCGCTGAAGTCAGGACGGAAATTTCCATGGGAGAAACTGGGAAAGGGGAAATAGAAGAGGTCTCCAGCCTTTTGGAGATAAAGGATCGGCCGGAAACTTTGGAAGAAACAAAGGAAACTTTGGCGGGAGCGGACAGACTGACTTCCGAACTTTATGATACACTGCTTTCCGACGCTGAAAGTCTTGATGAAAAGCGGGAGGTTTTAAAAGATTTGAACGCAGTTTTTGAATTGAGAGAAAGCAAGGTAGTAGATAGCGAGGTTTTTGATCCTTCTCAAAGCGGAGCAAACAATTCTCACCTTTTGTCTTTTGCCGAACGAGGCAGGGAATTTATCGGTATTTATAAACCGCAATCAGGCGAAGCAAATAGGCCGGGTTGTAAGGGACTTTTGCCCGGCATTGAGGCAGGAACATATTATAAGAGGGAGTGGTTAGCTTTTATGATTGACCGGGCGCTGGGTTCAAAGTTTGTTCCGCCCACTGTTTTACGTCGTGAAAAAGAAGGAATTGGTTCTGTTCAGGAGTGGGTTAGCGGCGCGCAGAGTTTGCTTGAGGCCGGCGGCTTCGCCAAAAAAGTTGAGGCCGGAGAAAAAATAGATGTTTTGGCGGAGTTAAAAAAGTTGGGCGTTTCGGAAGAAGAGATAGTTGGTTTGGCGGCGGAACATTTGGTGATGGCTCAGACAGACGGTAAACCGGCAAACGTCGGTGTCAAGGGGTCTGAACTAAAGGGATATGATAATGGCGGTATTTTTGGCCGCGGTTTTAAATATTTAGAAAGAGGGGAAACAAGAGATTTTCCGGCCGGTACGACTTATTCGGAAATCATTGAGGCGGCAAAAGGCATCTCGCCAGAAGTTCAAAAAAAAGTTTTAGAAGATAAATATAAGAGTTTTTTAAAAGCGCCGCAGAGACAAGAAGTTTTGAAAAAATCTTTTGATGTCGCCCTGGGTGATAGCGCAGAAGAGGCCTGGAATTTTTTTATGACTAAAGTTAAGCAACTTGCCGAGACGGGCAGACTCCCGCCCGGCTACGATGCGGCCGATGTCTACAGAAAACTCAGTTATGGGCTTGGGCTGGAAAGAGATGGAAAAGTGGAAATGGCCGAAATAAAAATTGAAGAAGAAGAGAGAGAGGCGGCTTAATGCTTTTTATATGGCGCAAAAATTATCTGATTTTTTAAAAACCGCGACCCGGACTTCTTACGTCAAAAGTTCGGTGAAGCAGGCCGTTTCTAAAATGGGAATGGATGTTTCGCACCAGGTTAGTGAGCGGCGGGCCAAAGAAATTTTGGGGGAATTGAAAAAAATCGGCGCGGTAAAAACTTATCGTTCGTCAACAGAAATTTTAAGAGAGACTCAAAAAAAATCACGCGAAGCGAATAAAGACGACGGGCCGAGACTCACCATGGCGGAACTCCGAGAACAGCGTAAAGCGGAAGAAGAAAAAAAGGAGCGTATGAGAAAAATGATGACAAATATTTATGGCCAGGAACGCTCGCGCGAGGAAGAAAAAGAAAAAGGTGATGGAAAAATAAAAAGAAATGTGGCGACATCGGCTTTGAAACCCGCATCCGCGCCGGGTCGGGTGGAAACGACCACTTCAATTTTGCGGGGCAAGAAAACGGCGGAGAAAACCGCACCCGAAGAAAAACCGCCGCAAGCCGTGGATTTGGTGATTGATTAAATATTTTTTACGCCACAAAAATCCGCCCCAAATGGCGGATTTTTTGGACGGAACCGTTTCCGGCGGCTCGGTTTAGGGGGTTTATCCCCCCACCAATGCATTGGTGGGGGGATTTACTTTCTTTATAATTTATGCTACAATTTTTAAAGATGCAAAAGCGCGAAAATTTTGTTTTTTAATTTAAAAAATTATGACGATAACCTGGCTTGGACAATCTTGTTTTAAAATTCAAAGCGGTGATGTGACGCTCATTACCGATCCGTATAATTCTGAAGTTGGATTTAAATTGCCGCGTTTGACGGCCGATATTGTAACCGTAAGCCATGATCATTTTGACCACAACAACGTAGCCGGAGTCTCGGGCGAGAATGGCGAGCCGTTTTTGATTTCGAGCCCCGGAGAATTTGAAGTGAAAGGAATTTTTGTTTACGGCATACAGTTTTGGCATGACAAAAGTGAAGGCAAAGAAAGAGGAGTAAGTATTGCTTATCGTATTGAAGCGGAGGGAATTTCCGTCGCTCATCTCGGAGATTTGGGGCATACTTTGAATGAAGAACAGGTAGCGCAGCTGGACGGTGTGGACATTCTTTTAACTCCGGTTGGCGGCAAATGGACACTTGGCGCATCCGAGGCCTCGGAAGTTATTAATGAAATAGAGCCGCGGATTGTTATTCCCATGCATTACAAAATTCCGGGACTTAAAGTTGATGTTGAAACGGTTGATAAATTTTTAAAAGAAATGGGCGCGAGCAAAGCGGAAAAATTGCCCAAGTTAAAAATTTCCAAAAAAGATTTACCTCAAGAAGAAACAAAAGTTATTTTGTTAGAAAAAGGTTAAATCTATGGCAGTAAGAGCAAAAAAGAGTAAAAAAACTAATCGCAAGGTTTCTGTAAAAAAGGAGGTGGAGATCCCGGTTTTTGTGATTAGCAAAAATGAGCGCGAGATTTCCCCCAAAGAAGAAAAATATTCTTTTGCCCCAAAGCAGTCGGTTGACGAAGGGCTAAAAATTGTAAAAGATGAAGACGACCTGCCAGTTTTTAGAAATTCGGCGGATTCTGATTCGCGGCCATCGGTTAAAAATGAAGACAAAGAAGAGGAAATCAAAAAGACATGGGGAAACCTGAAGCATCAAGCTCATTCTCGGAATTTTACCGTGGCGGTTCCGGAGAAGAAAAATCAAAAAAAGGCGCACTTGTCTGAAAATAAAAGAAGAGCCATAATGTGGACGAGTGTAGCCGTTCTCGCAGGCGTGATTTTTTTTATTTGGCTGTCAAGTTTAAAAAATAATTTTTCTGAAATTTTTGGTTCAGTCAGTTATACTTTTTCCCGGTCGGGAGAAATTATGGGAGAAGTGGAAAACGGCATAAATGAATTGGAGAGCCAGACTCCCGCCGTGGAAGAAACTCCGGAAGGCGGAGCGGTAATAAACAGTGAAGATCCCGTTTTGGATGAAATTAAAGAGAGAATTTTATTGGAGGAGTTAAAAAATAAATTGGGAAGATAATTTGTAGAAGTTATGGCGAAAGAAAAAAAAGAAAAAAATTGAAGAGCAGGCGCCGGCTGTAATTGGCAAAGTGGAACCCCGTAGCATTGAAAAAGAAGCGCAAGAGTCGTATTTGGATTATGCCATGTCGGTTATTATTTCTCGCGCCCTGCCTGATGTGCGCGACGGTTTGAAGCCGGTGCATCGCCGGATTTTGTATGCGATGTGGGACGTCGGTTTGAAACCGGGCGCGAAATTTAGAAAATCGGCGACCGTGGTCGGCGAAGTTTTGGGTAAATATCATCCGCACGGCGACGTCGCGGTTTATGATTCCATGGTCCGTATGGCGCAGGATTTTGCTATGCGATATCCTTTGGTTTGGGGACAAGGAAACTTTGGTTCAATGGACGGCGATTCGCCAGCCGCCATGCGTTATACCGAAGCAAAACTCGCGAGAATTTCGGAAGAGATGATTTTGGACATTGAAAAAGACACAGTCAATTTTATTCCGAACTACGATGGATCGCATAAAGAACCGCAGGTGATGCCGGCCCGTTTGCCCAATCTTCTTTTGAACGGAACAATGGGTATTGCGGTAGGTATGGCTACAAACATTCCGCCGCATAACTTGTCGGAAATTTGCGACGGAGTGATCCATTTGATTGAACATCCGGATTGCGACGTGGAAGAAATGAGCCAATTTATTAAAGGTCCGGATTTTCCAACCGGCGGCATTATATATGATGTGAATGCCATCAAACAAACCTATGCCACGGGCAAAGGGTCAATTGTTATGCGGGCCAAAACTGAAATTGTTGAAGATAAAGCCGGGCAGTTTAAAATAATCGTTTCAGAAATTCCTTATCAGGTTAATAAAGCGACTTTACTTGAGAAAATCGCCACGCTTGTTAAAGATAAAAAAATTGAAGGCATCCGCGATCTTCGCGATGAGTCAAATAAGGAAGGCGTGCGGATGGTTATTGAACTGAAAAAAGATTCTTACCCGAAGAAAATTTTGAATCAGCTCTTTGATATGACGCAGTTGCAGGATTCTTTCCATGTGAATATGCTGGCGCTCGTTGATGGCATTCAGCCGAAAGTTTTGAATTTAAAAATGATTTTGGAATATTATCTGGCGCACCGGAAGGAAGTAATTCGCCGCCGGACAGAGTTTGAATTAAATCGGGCCAAAGACCGCGCGCATATTTTGAGGGGATTGAAGATCGCCGTTGATAATATTGACGCGGTCATTAAATTGATTAAAAAATCAAAAGATAAAGAAGAAGCCAAAGTTAATTTGATGAAGCGGTTTAAGCTGACGGAAGTTCAGGCTGTGGCGATTTTGGAAATGAAATTGCAGCAGTTGGCCAATCTTGAACGGATGAGAATTGAGCAGGAATTAAAAGAGAAGCTCGCGCTTATTAAAGAACTGGAAGAAATTTTGGCTTCGCCGAAGAGAATTCTTGGTTTGATTAAAAAAGATGTTTTGGAATTAAAAACCAATTACGGCGACGAAAGAAAAACCCAGATTGTCGCTCACGCGGTCAAGGATTTTTCGGTTGAAGATTTAATTCCGGACGAATCAACAATTATTGTCGTCACGGCTGACGGGTATATCAAACGTCTTGCCCCGGAAACTTTCAGAACCCAGAGCCGCGGCGGCAAAGGAGTGATGGGTCTTACCACCAAAGAAGAAGACACGGTGGAACATTTGCTTTCCACTACCACGCATTCAGACTTGCTCTTCTTTACCACCCGTGGTAGAGTTTTCCAATTGAAAGCATATGACGTACCGTCGGCATCGCGCACTTCAAAAGGTCAGGCGATTGTTAATTTCCTGCAGCTCGCGCCGGAAGAAAAAATTTCTTCAATTCTTTCCGTTAAAGAATTGGGCGAAGGCCATTTCAAATATTTGGTAATGGTCACGCGGGCCGGTTGCATTAAGAAAGTTGAACTTAGCGATTTTGAAAATGTCAGGCGCTCCGGTTTGATTGCCATAAAATTGAAAGACGGAGATCGGCTGGAATGGGTTAAACCATCTTCAGGCAATGATGAAATAATTTTAGTCACGGCTATTGGCCAAGCCATTCGCTTTAGAGAAAAAAATGTCCGGCCAATGGGTCGCGCTGCGACCGGCGTTCGTGGCATTCGGCTGAAAGGAAAAGACGAAGTTGTCGGCATGGATGTTATTGACCCCTCGCTTGTATCCAAGAATTTACTTGATCTTTTTGTCTTGATGGAAAATGGTTTCGGCAAAAGAACAAACTTGAAAAATTATAAAATTCAGGGCCGCGGCGGTTCAGGCGTTAAGACCGCCAAGACGACCCCGAAAACCGGAAAAATTATTTCCGCCGAAATCACTTCAAACAAGGACGAAAGAGATTTGATAATTATTTCCAAGTTTGGCCAAGTTATCAGACTGCCGTTCAAGAGTGTTTCAACCCTGGGCCGGGCGACGCAAGGAGTGCGCTTGATGAGATTCAAAGAAGCGGACGACCGGGCGGCGAGCGTGACACTTGTTTAAAATAATAAATAATAAATTTAATTACTTAGTTACCTAATTACTAAATTACCGGTTAAATTAAACAACGCGCAGTAAATAGGTAAATCGTAGTAATTAGGTAATTAATTGTTTTGAAAAAGTATGGCTTTACCAGGTCATCGGAGAACTAGTTCTCACAAAAGAAGAAGGGCAGCTCATTTTGCCTTGAAAAAGACAAACCTTTCCGTTTGTCCAAAATGCAAAAAACCGGCAATGTCGCATCACATTTGTAAATTCTGCGGAACTTACGCTGGCCGAGAAGTTATTAAAATGAGAACGCCGAAAAAGAAAAAGAAATAATATGGCCAACCGTCATCTTGCAAGGACGATTGCCTTGCAAACTCTTTACGAATGGGATTTCATGGGGGAGAAAGAGGTGGAGACATGTGTTGCCGCGAGAAAAAATCTCAAAGAATTCGCTCCAAAATTTGACGAGGATGATTTTGTTATGGAATTGGTAGAAGGAGTGCTGAAAAATAAAAAGGAAATAGATAAATTGATAAAAAAATACGCCCCGGAATGGCCGATTGAAAAAATTACTCTGATTGACCGTAATGTTTTGCGTCTGGGAATTTTTGAACTAAAATTTGCCAAAGAAAAAGATGGCAAAACAGTGCCGCCCCGCGTCGTGATCAACGAAGCGATTGAGCTCGCCAAGGCGTTTGGCAGCGGTTCGTCGGGAAAATTTGTGAATGGAGTTTTGGGAACGATTTTTAAAGATATGTTGGCGGCCGGAGAAATAGTTGACGAAGAAAAAAAATAAAACATAATCTACAAATTACTAATCATTTACAAATATACAAATAGAGATTTACGATGGCCAATTCAATATTCGTATATTTGTAAAGAATTCGTAATTCGTAGCATTAAAATGAAAGACTTTACCAAATTGGAGGAAAAACTAGGTGTAAAATTTAAAAATATAGATCTTTTATCCCAGGCGGCGGTTCATCGTTCTTATCTCAACGAAAATCCCGGATTTAAATTGGCGCACAATGAACGGCTGGAATTTTTGGGTGACGCGGTGCTTGAATTAATTGTCACAGAATATCTTTATCAAGAGTATCCGAATCCGGAAGGGGAATTGACGAACTGGCGAGCGAGTCTCGTCAACGCGAAAATGTTGTCGGAGATTGCCAAAGAAATTGGAATAGAAGAATATCTTTATTTGAGTAAAGGGGAATCAAAAGAAGCGGCCGATTCCAAGGCCAGACAATATATTTTGGCCAACGCCTTTGAAGCGCTCGTCGGCGCGATTTATCTTGATCAGGGTTATATTGTCTCCAGGGATTTTATTAAAAATTTTTTGATTGTTAAACTTCCTTACATTTTAGAACACGAATTATATCTTGATCCCAAAAGCAAATTTCAAGAAATGACTCAGGAAAAATGTGGCGTAACACCGACTTACAAAGTGCTTGAAGAAACCGGCCCGGATCACGCCAAAATTTTTAAAGTTGGTGTTTATTTAGAAAAAGAATTGGTGGCTGTGGGTGAGGGGTCGAGCAAACAGGAAGCGCAGGTTGAAGCGGCCAATGCGGCGCTCGCGACAAAGAAGTGGTCAGAATAATTTTAAGAAAAATGGCGGGGCTTGTGTACCCGCCGTTTGTATATTGAAATTTTTTCGCGTTGGTGATATTCTGGTAAGTCGGATATTTCACGCCCTTGTAGCTCAATGGATAGAGTACTGGTCTTCGGAACCAGTGATCCAGGTTCGAATCCTGGCGA
>JACRNW010000016.1 GCA_016214745.1 Candidatus Falkowiibacteriota bacterium
GCGGGATTTATTCAAAAAATAAGCGGCGATCTGTTTCGTAAAGAAATTTTTCTTTGCGGACCGCCAGCGATGATGAAAAGCTTAAAGGAACAATTTTTGAAATTAAAAGTTTCAAGAAAAAATATTTATTCAGAAGAATTTGAACTTTTATGAAAAAATTAGTAACAATTTCTTTATTTATTTTCTGGGCTGTAGTTGCCGCAATCTTAACTGCAGGTCTGGTTTTTTACCAAAAGCAACAACCGGTAGCAAACCAAAATACTAATCTGGCAACGCAAAGCTCCAGGAATCAAGCAACTAATTTAAATAAAACCTCTGGTGAAAGTCTAACTTTGACTATTGAAGAGGTGGCAAAACATAACTCCGTCGCTGATTGCTGGATGATTATCCAAAATAAAGTTTACAATGTTTCAAGTTATTTAAATCTTCATCCCGGCAATCCCGAAACTATTACTCCTTATTGCGGCAAAGAGGCAACAACCGCGTTTGAAACAAAAGATAAAAATAAACCGCATTCTCAAGAAGCATGGAGTTTGCTCGGCGACTATTATGTTGGCGATTTGAATTAACAGCTCACCAACCAAAATTTACAAGAGAGTTCTCAAAAAATCCAAAGCTCCGGCATGAGTTTGTTAACGGAAAAAATCCTAAAAGAATTTCCCGGCGGGGAGATCAAAAAAGTTAAACCAAAACAAGATGGCAGTTATGATATTGATTTGATGTATAACGGAGTAAGTTATAAAATAAAAACAGATTCTACTGGAAATATCGTAAAGAAGGAAATTAAGAGGGAAGATTAAAAATCGGCTCAGCCACAAAGCGGGCGGGCAAAAATGAAGGGGGTTGGGGGGAAGGAATTTTTGCCCGCCCGCCGAAGCGAAACCCCGCCGCCCTGCTCGTTTGGAGCAGAACCCAGCAAAAAAGTTTTCTTTTCCTTTTAGAAGAAAAAGTCGGGCGCGCGCAAATCAAAAAATGCGAACAAAACTTTTCTGCGGTGTGGCGAGCGTTAGCGAGCGGCGGCGGGGCGGAGCGTCAGTTTCGCTCAAAAAAGGTTCGCGCAAAGTGTATAATTACAGCATTTGTAAACTATAAGATTTTAAAAAACAGAAACCTAAAATTTCTGTTTTTTTGTTTGCTTTTTAATCTTATTTATTTTAAGATATGGCCAGAAAGGGAGGATAAAAATGACGGAAACCTACCTGACCTTTGGAAAACTCCGAGGAGGTGATAGGTTCATTGTACTTCCTCACAAGGGCTTCTGCTTCCGCTTGCACGGCGACTACGTGAAGGCGAGCTACCTCTTCATGAAACTTGAAGGGCGGCTCGGGCGACGGCGCGCCAACGCCATCCGCCTCCGCAACGGCAGGACCTGCGTGATCCCGAACTTCGCGCCCGTTATCCGGATCAGATAGCGGCCAAGGCCGCGAAGAAAGGAAGGAAGAGATGGGAGAACGGAACTTTCGTGAAATGCTCGAGGCCAAGTGGGCCGAAGGCAAGTTCGTCTGCGTCGGACTCGACACCGAACTCGGGAAGATTCCTGAGTGCGCACGCGTGAGCGGCGGCAGCTGGGAGCAGATCGTCCACTACAACATGGTGATCGTCCACGTGACCCGAGACCTCGTGTGCGCCTACAAGCCCAACTTCGCCTTCTACTTGAGGCACGGCGAAGAGGGGCTGCGCGCGCTCCACCAGACCATCGGCCAGATCCACAGCGTCGCGCCCGACGTTCCGGTGATTCTGGACGCCAAGGTTGGGGACATCGGCAACACGAACGTCGGATACGTGCAGATGGCCTTCGACAGTTTCCGCGGGGAAGCGGACGCCATCACGGTCCATCCGTACCTCGGCGCCGAAGCGCTCGCGCCGTTCCTCGAGCTCGCCAACAAGGGCGTCGTCGTTCTCTGCCGCACCTCGAATCAGGGTGCGGGCGAATTCCAGGACCTGCCGATTTCGCTGGCCGAGCAACGCCGTGCTCTCGAGAAGCACCTCGGCCGCGAGATTCCCGAAGGGTCCATCCCACTCTACCAGTACGTGGCCTACCGCGTGGCCGCCCACTGGAACAAGCGCGGCAACTGCGCGGTAGTCGTCGGCGCGACCTACCCCGAAGAACTCGGGAAGGTCCGAGAGATGGTCCGCGACCTGCCGATCTTGATCCCGGGCATCGGCGCGCAGGGCGGCGACGTCGAGAAGACGGTCCGGGCTGGCAAGGACAGCCGCAGCCGGGGAATGATTGTGAATTCCTCGCGCGGCATCATCTTCGCTTCGCCTCTTTCGGACTGGCCGGAAGCGGCTCGCCGCGAGGCGCAGAAGCTCCACGACGCGATCAACCAGAACCGGTAGAAGGAGGAAAACCATGAACGGACAAGAAGCCCTGGAAATCTTCAAGCGGACCGGCGCGCTGCTCGATGGCCATTTCGTCTTGGCCTCTGGCCGACACAGCAGCCAGTACATGAACAAGGACGCCGCCTACTCTTTCCCCGACCAGATCTCACTCCTCTGTTGGGGCATTGCTCTGGCTTTCGTCGATCGGCAGATCGACGTGGTCGCCGGACCGGAGAAGGGCGGCATCATCCTCTCGCAGTGGGTCGCTCACCACCTGATCGAGTCGGCCGGCCAGAAGATGCGGGCGGTCTATGCCGAGAAGGACGGTGATGGTTTCGTCTTCCGGCGCGGCTACGACAAGCTCGTGGCCGGCAAGCGCGTTCTTCTCGTGGAGGACGTGATCACGACCGGCGGCTCCATCAAGAAGGTCATCCAGGCGGTGCGGACGCTGAACGGCAACCCGATCGGCCTTGGCGCGCTCTGCAACCGTGGAGGAGTGGATGCCGAAGCACTCGGTATCCATGATTTCCACGCACTGGCCAACCCCACTTTCCTGACTTGGGGTGCCGACGACTGCCCGCTCTGCAAGCAAGACGTGCCGGTGAACACGGAGGTCGGCAAGGGCCGCGAGTTCCTGGCCCGACAGGGTCGGTAGTCGCAATCGCAGTCGCTACACATCAAGGAGGGAACGGCGTGGACCACAAAGACCACGCCGCTTTTTTTACCCCCACACCAATTAAAGTAGTTAAAAAATAACAAAAAATATTTATAAGTACGCTTCGATTAATTGGTGTGGGGGTGAATTGCCAAAAAAATAAAAATAAGTTAAGATTGGGTAAGAAATAACCTGTCTTTTATGGACGAAGAACGACTCATCACACCAAAAGAACAAAATGAGGACCAAGTGTTTGATATGACACTTCGGCCCAAGGTTTTGGCTGAATATATCGGCCAGGAACAGATTAAAAAAAATCTGGAAATTTTTATTTCCGCGGCAAAGAAAAGAAAAGAACCTATTGAACATGTTTTGCTTTACGGCTGTCCGGGTCTTGGAAAAACTACCCTCGCTCACGTCATCTCAAATGAAATGGGCGCCCAAATCCGTATCACTTCCGGTCCGGCGATTGAACGCGCCGGCGACCTCGCGGCGATTCTCACAAACCTCGGCGAAGGTGATATCTTATTTATTGATGAAATCCATCGCTTAAATAAAGTAATTGAAGAAGTTTTATATCCGGCTATGGAAGAGTACGCCCTAGATTTGGTTATTGGCAAAGGGCCCGGCGCGAGAACGGTCCGTCTGGACTTGCCGCGTTTCACGATTATCGGCGCCACGACAAAAGTCAGTATGATTTCCTCGCCGCTCCGCGATCGCTTTGGCGCGACCTATCATTTAAATTTTTATGAAGACGCGGATATCGGAAAAATTATTAACCGCAGCGCCAAAATTTTAAACATTAAAATTGATAATGGCGCCGTGGAACTTTTAGCCAGCCGCGCCCGCAAAACTCCTCGCGTCGCAAACCGCATTTTGAAACGCGTCCGCGATTACGCCGAAGTCAAGGCAAATGGTATAATAACAATGGAACTGGCCGAAGTTGCGCTCAAAAATTTAGGCGTTGACCAATTCGGCTTGGATCAAATTGATCGCCGGATTCTTGAATCAATTATTAAAAAATTTCAGGGCGGTCCGGTCGGTTTGAACACGCTCTCCGCCGCGACCGGCGAAGAACAAGCCACGATTGAAGAAGTCTACGAACCATATCTCTTACAACTTGGATTTATAAACCGCACGCCGCGCGGCCGGGTCGCCACTGAAACGGCGTATAAACATCTGGGCATTGATATCCCAAAAAATTTACAAGAAAAACTTGTCTAAATTTCTATGACTCTTTCCGTTTTTCTCATCGTCTACTACATTTTCCTTGCTCTTTTTATCCTATTTTCTCTTTTCGCAATTTATCATTTGGTACGCTTTATCCCGCCAAGTTCTGCCGCTTTTTTCACTTTATATATTTTTTTGGCGGGCGCGGCCATAATTATTTTTGCTACCTGGCAGGGAATCCAACTTATTGATTGGACCCAGACATTTTTCACTTTGAATTTTTCTTTATGAGCATTTATCTAAAAAGGTTTATCTCTCAAAAACCTTACGAAAAAATAATTTATTTTTTACGGCGAGACACGATTGTTTTTATAAAACAACTGGTTCTTTTTATTTTTCTCCTGGCAATTCCTGTCGGCCTTTATTTCTTTTTTAAAAATACCTTTCCGTCGCTTTTACAAAGTACAATTTTTTATCCGCTGCTCATGCTTCTCGCGAGCATTTATTATTTAACTGTTTGGCTCGTGGCCTTTACCGCTTTTATTGATTACTATTTGGATTTTTGGGTTGTCACAAACGACAGAATAATAAATGTGGAACAGCGCCTCTTCTCCCGAACAATTTCGGAACTTGATTTATTTAAAATTCAAGATGTTACGGGCCAAAGCAAGGGTTTTTTAGAAACAATGTTTGATTATGGAAATGTTTATGTTCAAACCGCCGGAGCAACTGGACGTTTTAATTTTGAAGAAGTGCCAAACCCGCGCGAAGTAGCCAGCAAAATCATCGTCTTGGCGGAAGAAGATCGAAAATATCACTTGAAAGAATCAAACAGTACTGGCGGAACGGTTTAAAAAATAAATTTAATAAAACACTCCGGTTTAATCGGAGTGTTTTTATTTATGTCTTGGTAATTTATAAATTAATAAATTGTCTTCACTTCCACGCCAGTATAATAATGTTTTAAAATCTGCTCATATGTACTGCCGTTCAAAGCCATGCCGCGCGCCCCGCGAGCCGAGAGTCCGACGCCGTGGCCAAAGAGACTAAGTCCGGCACAATTCGGATCTGGGCGCGAAACGAGCCACGCTTTCCCCGTTCCCCACCAAACTTCTTCCCAGGCTCTTGTCCGTCCGTCACTTTGAGAAAAATACGGCGTGACTACCACTTCGCCATTGTAAGTCACCATCAATCCGCGAGTATCTTCCACGGCTTTCACAAAATTTGGCAAACGAATTTCAGAATTGTAACCACGATAAACCTGATCATAAGAACTGGCGTTTAAATGAAAATTTCCCGCCGGGTGTTTGCCGCCAACATTTAAATTATATTGAGCATAAGTGCGGGCGGCGATGGCCAACGCTCGATGATATTCGGCCGGATTATTATTTGATGATTCAGCCAAACCCTTTAAATATGTTTCAAGCGGCAATTCATTAATCATATAAAGTTTTGCCCGATCTTCGCTCCAGCGTAATTCCAAATTGCCGCGAAATTTATTGTCATTTAAAGATGTGTTCCAGGCCGGCCGATCTTCAAAACTTGTAATTTCAAAAATCGTATTTAAATCCGGCGGAATAAATTTAAGGTAAGAAAGATTGTCTCTAATTCCGCCATTCAAAGACGCCGAATAAGTTTTTGCCGTAAAATTGAAAGCAACGGTTGCCGTTACTCCGCCCGGAACGGAAAAAATTAAATTATTTTCAGCATCACGAACTTCAAAAGCGGTGTTGGCGCGAAGAGTTTCCGCGGTCGTGGTGTTATAAAGACCAACGCGGATGGTCGGTTCGGGAACTGCGGGTGTTGGCGCAATAATCGGCGTTTCAACCGTCCCGGAAATTTTTATTGGCAGAGAAACTTCTCCGCCAGTGATTGCCTTGTCATTATTCATCAAAACAAAAGTTGGGCTATAATCGCCGCCTAAATTTCCCGCGAGAGAAAAACTAAAATATCCTATCTGGCCGGGCAAAGTCGCGGATGAAACGGCCGCCGGACAATTGATCGCAAGCCAATTCGTGTCGCGGAAAGGTTCGGTCGCGGTTGTTCCTCCGACGCAAATCTTTACCAAATTGGCGCCACTTATCTCCCAGGCCGTCTGGCCTATATTTTTAAAACCAACAGTAAAATTAGTTTTAGCGCCGCCCGCTAATGCGACCGCCTGGCTGCTTTGAATTAATTTTGTAGCTCCGAAACTTTCCGCCGCAGCCGTGACGGTGCTCGTTGGGCTGCTCGCGACCGGAGCTTGCGTGGAAACTGTTCCGTTTGTCACGTTAACCGGCAAATCAATCACACCGCCCGGAATCCAAGTCAAATTTTCCGCCGCCAATTTTAATTTAATTGTATAAAATCCCAAAAGTTCCGGCGCCTTGAGCGCAAAACGAAGATGCGCCGTGCCGCCGGGTAAAACTTTCGTTTCCAACATTTTTGCCGGCTGTTCAATCGTATACCAGTAAGGATGATATAATTGCCGACCGGCGCTATCCACATAAAGAGAAATATAATTGCTGTCGGAATTATACCAAGTCGCTGTTCCGGTATTTTTAAAAACCGCTTCAAAAGTTATCGCCTTGCCCGGAGCCAAAGTAAGCGAACCAAAACTCTGAGAAATTTTTTGCGCCGTATATCCCGCTACAGTTGCCTCTGCTTTTCCGGGGACAAAACCAAAAACAAAAGCCAGGATCGCCACCAACGCAAATCCTGACAAAAATTTTTGGAAAATAAATTTTCTTTTTTTGCTAATTTCCATCACAATCTTTATAAATATTATATATTTATTATATCAAAAAATTACTAATAGGTCAATTTGCTTCTCCTACTATTATAGACGAACATTACGACGAAAAATTACAAGCTATCACGCGAAGTTTTAAAGTGATATAATAAATTAATTTGCAATCTTAAATCTCAAATCTTAAATCCGATGTCCCTTACCCGCCAAGTGGCGCACAATATGATTTATCAAGTCGGTGGAAAAATTACTTCCACGATTTTTGGCATCCTGGCTTTAGCCATGATGACAAGATATTTGGGCCAAGACGGCTACGGCGGCTACACAACCATTATTTCTTTTTTACAATTTTTCGGAATTTTAGTTGACTTCGGCCTGACCTTGACCACGGTGCAAATGATTTCCGAGCCAAACGCCGACACGGACAAAATCACGAGCAATATTTTCACTCTCAGATTTTTTTCGGCTTTAATTTTTTTGGGCCTCGCGCCGCTCGTCGTTCTCTTTTTCCCCTACGGCACAACTCTAAAAATTGGCGTGGCTATTACTACTTTTTCTTTTCTCTTTGTCTCCCTAAATCAAGTTTTAATCGGCCTTTTTCAAAAAAATCTTCGCATGGAAAAAGTGGCCATTGCGGAAAATATCGGCCGAATCGTACTCGTCGCCGGAATCGCCGCAGTTATTTTTTTAAAAGCCGGTTTGATCGCCATACTGCTGGCCGTAATTCTCGGCAGTTTTGCAAATTTTTTGATTAATTTTATTTTTTCTTTAAAATACGTCCGCATCAGATTTGTTTTTGACTGGCCAATCTGGAAAGAAATTTATCGCCGCTCCTGGCCGATTGGTCTTTCCATCGCCTTTAACCTTATATATCTGAAGGCCGACGTGATTGCCCTGTCGCTTTTTCAAAGCCAAGCCGCCGTCGGTCTTTACGGCGCTTCTTACAGAGTTTTAGATGTTTTGACAACTCTGCCCATGATGTTCGCCGGACTCATTTTGCCGGTTCTTACCGCGGCCTGGGCGGAAAAAAATCTGGAGAGATTTGAACGGCTCATCAAAAAATCTTTTGATTTTTTAATGATGGTAATTGTGCCGATAATTTTCGGAACTATGCTTTTGGGCGAACGGATTATGAGCGCCGTGGCCGGGCGTGATTTCAGTCTTTCCGGAACGATTTTAAAAATTCTAATTTTGGCGGCCGGCGCGATTTTCGTCGGGACGCTCTTCGGCCATGTTATTGTCGCCGTCAAAAAACAAAAACAGATGATTTGGGGTTACGCCTCGGTCGCTGTTCTGTCTTTGGCCGCCTACGTTATTTTTATTCCGCGCTACACTTTTTGGGCCGCGGCCTGGATCACGGTTTTTTCTGAGGGAGCAATCGCCCTTCTGACGTTTTTTGTCGTTTGGAAAAATACCCGCCTCATTCCTTCGGGCAAAGTTTTATGGAAATCAATTCTCGCAAGTATTCTGATGTGCGCAGTTATTTATTTTTTGATTGGCATGAATCTTTTATTTTTAATTTTTTTAGGTGCCGCCGTTTATTTTGCCGCCCTCTACTTACTTCGCGGATTTAATAAAGAAACTGTTATGGAAATTATCAAATTAAAATAATTATGGTTTGGACGATTTTGTTAATTTTATTTTTTTTCGCTTACGCCTACTTCGCTTGGCGTAATATTTTTTGGGCAACCGCGACGATTTGCGCTCTTCTGCCGGCGTATCTAATCAGGTTCTCGCTCGGCCCAATGCCCATGACCGCCCTTGAGATGATGATTCTAATTCTTTTTGCGGTTTGGTTTATAAAATTAAAATTCCGAAAAGAAAAGTTAAACAATCCAATAAAAATTTTAGAAAATAAAAAATGGACTTGGCCAATTCTTGCCTGGCTTTCCTTCGCCATAATTTCAATGCTTATTTCGCCGGATTTACGCGCCGCCGCAGGCATCTTCAAAGCTTATTTTTTTGAACCGCTTCTTTTTCTGCTCGTTCTTTTGAGTGTGGTTAAAACAAAAAAGGATTTGGAAATATTTTTTTATGCTTTGGGTTTTTCCGCGCTCTATATTTCCGCTTTTGCCATTTACCAAAAATTCACCGGTTTCGCCATCCCAAACCCAATCTGGCAGGCGGCAGAAACCCGCCGCGTTACGAGTTTTTACGGCTATCCAAACGCGATCGGACTTTATCTCGCGCCGATTGTCATACTTTACGCAGGACTGTTAATTTCTAATATCCAATATCTAATATCAAAAATCAAAAAAGTAACCGCCAGATATTGGCTATTGGATATTGGCTATTTGCTGTTGGTTATTGCCGCTTCAACGGCATCCATCATCTTCGCCCGTTCCGAGGGCGCTTATGTCGGAATCTTGGCCGGTTTATTTTTTCTGGGGCTTATGACAAAAAAATTGCGTTGGCCGACGGTTGCGCTCGCGCTTATTTTTGTCACAGTCATCGCGCTCGTGCCGCAATTTAGACATTACGCCGTGGAACAGATAACTTTTAAAAATGATTCCGGCAAAGTCCGTCAAATTATGTGGCGCGAAACTTGGCAAATGCTCCGCGACCGGCTTTTTTCCGGAGCGGGATCAGCCGGCTATCAGGAAACTTTTGCACCATATCACAAAGCCAAATACATTGAAATTTATCTTTATCCCCATAATTTATTTTTAAATTTTTGGACTGAAATGGGTTTGGGCGGTTTGATTGTTTTTTTACTTATTACTATAAAATTTTTCAAAGACACCATAAAAAAATTTCTCGCCACTCGCCAGCCGTTATTTATTACTCTCTCTGCTGTCATGATTACAATTCTTGTCCATGGTCTGGTAGATGTCCCGTATTTTAAAAATGATTTGGCAATTTTATTTTGGCTTATTATTGGCCTATCTCTTTTTGAATTAAAAAAAATACCAAAAAATATCTAAAAATTACAGACAAGTTCGCCTCCCAAAACGGGGGGCTTTTTAAATATGGGGTTGACATTTCTTGAAATTTATGTAAGAATAAAGTGTTTGGTTCGTTTGCACCCCAAGAGAGGGGTGAAAGGAAGGATATAGATGGAAACCAAACTGGTGGCCTTGACCATCTGTTTCGTGATCGGCGGATGCGGTCTGGATACGGGCGGCATGGGCGAGCCGGACGACGGCGCTCTGCCCGACATCGTGGAAGAGGGCGAGCCGGACATCGGCCCGGACGAAGCCGCGACCGACGTTTCCGAAGCCGACCAAGAAGACGTGGCCGAGGATGCGGGCGAAGACGAAACGGCGGACGAGACCGAGCCCGACGAAGCATCTCCCGACGAGGCAGCCGAGGACGTCACAGACGTCCCCGACGAGACCGAGCCGGAAGACGCGGACGATGCGGCCGACGAAGCGGGCGATGAAGCAAGCGACGAAGGCGGCGAGACCGAGGACGGCGAACCCGACCCCTGCGCTCTGCCGGAAATCCCCGCCACGGGAATTTTCGTCTGGTACTGCTTCGACTACGACTTGTCCTCTCCGATGTCTCTCGAGTTCCAAGCCGAACGGGCCGGAATTCCAGTCGTGAGCTGGCGTGCTGCCCCTGGTTGCTCGACAACTCGCGGGCGGCGGCTTGAATGCACGCTCACGCCGACGGTGTGGGATGCCACCTACATCTTCAACATTCGGCTCGACCCGGGTGTTGGGATCGGGTGGTCCTGCGGGCCGGAACTTCTGGCCATCTGGGGTACGCCGCATGTTTGGCTGGACGGAGTGGAGTTGACCGTCACATCAGTGACGAACGGCGACGGCGGCTGCAACCACAGCTTCCTGACACCCTCGCTGTAGCCCAAGGAGGTCCTTCAGCGAACCACCGGCGGAAAGCCCCTGCTTTCCGCCGTATTTTTTTACTTAAAAACTGGACAAAACCGGCGAAACGTGATATAATATAATAATGTAAAAGAAAAATCTGGCTTTTTTACTTTTGTTAGCCGAAATTAAAAGGCAAACAAAGTAAAAAGAGGGGGACCTTTTATCAATCGTTCTTTTTAAAAATGCCTCGTCTTCCAGACGGGGAAAAATTAAAACAAAAACAAAAAATAAGGAGCCGTTGAGCTCTTTATTTTATTATTCCGCCGAAGGCGGAATGATAAAAAGATACGTGAGCGAGCGGTAGCGAGCGAACTCCTCTCAAAAGAGGATTCCAAGGAGGTTACTCCTTTGGTCGGAGGACGGAACATATTTATCACCGCCCGACGAAACCTCTTTATTTTGTTATGAGAAAATGTTAAGTTAATATCGTAACTTGCTCAGAGCGGAGGAGTGGCCGAGCGGTTGAAGGCGCGGGTCTCGAAAACCCGTATACTGGAAACAGTATCGTGAGTTCGAATCTCACCTCCTCCGCTTTGGGCAGATTAAAAACTAATATCCCATCCATTTCGCCAGTATGAAAATCCACTCCTGGCATCTCATTATCGGTTCAATAATTTTATTTTTGTTTGATTTTTTAATTTTAGCCAATAAAACAATTTTCCCGAACCAACAGATGAAAGGAATTTCCACGGTTATCGCCCTTGCCTGCGCTCTGGTTTTTGTGACAGGAATTATGTGGGCTATATTTGAACCGATTGCCAAAAGAATAAAGTCGCGCCCGGCCGCCTCCGCCGCTCCCCCGATGATGGCGTCGGAGAAAAGCCGGCTTGCTTTGACCACGCTGGAAATTGTGTTTAATCGGCTTTTTGCGGTTTTGTTGGTTCTATCCGCTGTCCCGCTTATTTTGAATCCACTGACCATTCCGACAATCATCATCTTTATAATTTTTGCCCTTTTTCTCTGGTTTAGCAAAAAATACCATCTGTCTGCCAATATTATTTTTTTAATTTTCGCTTTGGGCATTTATTTTATTCAAATTCCACCCATCGCCTGGGGAATTTTCCGCGGTTTAAAAGAGTTCCGGATCGGCGGTTTTGACTTTCATCAATTTACCCTGCTCTTTTGCGTCGCACCACTTATTTTTATTTCTTTTTCAGTTAGAAATATTTTGGGCAATATTTTTGCTTACTTTAAAACCAACGTTTCGCGTAATGCTTTTTATTTGATTTCTCTATTTATTGTTTTTGTAACGCTCCCGGCTTATCCGTTATTGGACAGTATAAGACTGCGCGACCGGACGAGGAACGTGAACACCGCAGTTGGCGGAGATTTGTCTCTCGTTTATACGCAGCAGTCACTTACTTTTATAGATCGTTATAATATGGCGGGAAATTTCACTTCAAATTTTGATTCCTCTACTAAAAAATACATTTACCATTTACAACTGCTTGAACCACTTAAAAAAGACATTCAATTTACGAAAGTTGAAACTGACGGAGAAAAAATTAATTTTACAACTGACAGCCGGATAGCATGTTCAAATTGTCAAAAGGATATGAGTGATCCGTACGGCCTAATTTTTCCAGCCGGTAAAGATATTGATTTTACTATTGTGAACGACTGGCTAATTAAGACCATCAATTTCACTGAGCCAGGAGATAAAGTAGACGAATTTATTTTTTGGAAATAAATTTTCTAATATGAAATTTCTGTTGTCAATAAATTATATTGTTTGGCTGATAATCTCCGCTCTGTTTTTCGCGGTTGGAGATTTTTTATCAAAAAAATTTGCCCTGAACCCGAAAATAATCTACGTGGTTTTTGTTCTTCTGGCTTATTCTCTATGTTCTCTTACGTGGCTACCGGCAATCCTGCAAAAAAATCAGTTATCAATTGTCGGAACTATCTGGTCTGTCATGACTCTTATAGTCACAATCGCCATCGGAGTTATAATTTTTAATGAGGAATTGAGCGCTGTCGGCGTCATCGGTATAATTGTGGCTTTTATTTCTATAATTCTATTATCGCTCGCGTAAAGACTAAACAGTTGACAAAATCATTTTTCTATATTATAATTCAAGATTGAAGAAATTAATTTTCTGCTTTCCGGCGGATTTTTTGTTTAAGTACTTTGAGTTACAAAATATCAATTTCCGCGTTCTTCTTCGTTGTCTTCTGCGTACTTCTGCGGGACGCCCCGCCGAAAGACGCCGGTTGATATCGCCGAAAAACGCTGAATAAAAAATATAAGTCAAGGTAAATATGAATAACATAAGAAACGTTGCTATTATTGCGCACGTTGACCACGGAAAAACAACCCTGGTTGACGCGCTGCTCCATCAGTCGTCCACCAATGTCGGTAAAGATAATATCGGCAGGATTTGTATTATGGATTCAAACGAATTGGAGCGTGAACGCGGCATCACTATTTTTTCCAAAAACGCGTCGGTGCAATGGAATGATACAAAAATAAATATTATTGATACTCCCGGCCACGCTGATTTTGGCGGCGAAGTGGAACGAGTTTTGAATATGGCCGACGGCTGCCTCCTGCTCGTTGACGCTAAAGAAGGGCCGATGCCGCAAACAAGATTCGTTTTAAAAAAAGCCCTGGAGCTTGGCCACAAAATTATTGTCGTCATTAATAAAATTGACAAACCGCATGCCCGGCCGGATTTTGCTTTGGACAAAACCTTTGACCTCTTTGTTGAACTCGGCGCCTCGGATGAGGCTTTGGATTTTCCGGTGATTTACGCTTCGGCAAAACTTGGTTTGGCCGACGAAGAGCCAGATCTTTCCAAAATGAAAGATATTACTCCAATCTTTGAAACAATCTTAAGATATATACCGTCTCCGCAGGGCGATTCAAACGCACCGCTCCAAATGCTTGTCGCCAATATTTCTGGTGACACTTTTAAAGGAAGAATCGGCATCGGTCGAGTTTATAACGGCACACTAAAAGTTGGCCAAGAAATCGCACATATCAATCGCCTGGGGCAGATGGCAAAATATCGGCTGGTTTCACTTATGACTTTTTGCGGATTGGAAAGAGTGGAGGCGAAAGAAGTCGCGGCCGGCGATATCGCGGCAATTTCGGGCGTGCCGAACCTCACTATCGGCGAAACAATCGCTGACGCAGAAAATCCTAAAGCTTTGCCGGTTTTGAATATTGAAGAGCCGACCGTTAAAATGACTTTCACTATTAATGATTCTCCTTTTGCCGGGAAAGAAGGACAATTTACCACTTCGCGCCAAATCCAAGAACGTCTGCAAAAAGAACTGGAAAACGACATGGCCTTGAAAGTTACGGATGCGGAAGGCGGCGGCTGGATTGTTTCCGGACGCGGCGAATTGCATCTATCAATTTTGATTGAAAGAATGCGCCGCGAAGGT
Organism: Candidatus Falkowiibacteriota bacterium; assembly: GCA_016214745.1. GTDB lineage: Bacteria > Patescibacteriota > Patescibacteriia > XYB2-FULL-38-15 > XYB2-FULL-38-15 > JAHIRI01. The sequence goes on from JACRNW010000016.1 coordinate 14,099, forward strand.
TTTGAGCTTCAAGTTTCCCGGCCGAAAGTTATTGAAAAAGAAATTGACGGAAAAAGAATGACGCCTTACGAACGCGTCTTTGTTGAAGTGCCTGAAGCGCACTCCGGAATTGTTATCCAAAAACTTGGCAGCCGCAAAGGCGAATTGAAAGACATGAAAACCGTTGACGGAATAACTTACTTGGAATTTTTAATTCCGACCCGCGGTCTTTTTGGTTATCGCAGTGAATTTTTAACTGACACGCGCGGACTTGGCATTATAAATACAAATTTTGCCGAATATCTTCCTGATCCGGGCAATTGGCGCGAACGCGAACAAGGCTCACTTGTGGCACATGAAACAGGAACAACCAATCTTTATGGCATGATAAATGTTCAAGACCGCGGTGTTTTCTTTATCGGTCCGGCGATAAAAGTTTATGAGGGACAAGTTGTCGGACAAAACGCCCGCAGCGGCGATATCCGCGTGAACGTTTGTAAGGCCAAGGAACTTTCTAACATGCGCTCCAAGGGCGACGGTTCAGCTGAACACTTTAACGCGCCGAAAACCATGGACCTTGAAGACGCGCTGGAATACATCGGTGATGACGAACTGGTTGAAGTCACGCCGGAAAACGTTCGTATCAGAAAAATTTATCTTGACGAAATCACGGCGAAAAGAATGGCCAGGGCAAACCGATAATAACTTTCAAAAACAAAACTCCGCGGCAAAAGTCGCGGAGTTTTTTAATTTTTTGTTTTTTAGAACTTGAACATGTCGGCGAATTTTCCAACCAAAGGAACTGGCTCCTGTTTGCCGCCCGCGGCGTTCACAATGCCCAAAATCACAAGCACAAAGAGACCGAGCTGCAATAATCTGATAATCCAATAAAAACTAAACCACCAATACCACGGAATCAGCATACCAATAATCCAAATAATCACGCCAAGGCAAAAAAGTACCAAGCCCTGTTTTACGTGATATTTTACAAACGGATCTTTGTGCGCGCCAGTTAAAAGCGGGATGAAAAACAAGATGTAGGCGATAATCGCCATGCCCGTGTTTTTTTCTCCGCCCGCCGGGTTTGGTGCTCCAGCCGGTGTCTGCGGTTTTTGTTCGTCCATAATTTTTAAATTAATTCGAAAAATTTAATTCTATTGTACGGCTCCTTCTCCAGTGGCCTCCACGGTAAAAATAACAACCACAATTTCCTGCCCGCCGGATTCATAGGTCACGGTGTATTGCGAGTTGCCTTTACTTAACATCAAAGATGCCTCGCTCCCGCTGACTCCGCTTGTAATAACAGTAAACCCGCGAGATGTGAACGCCGAACTTAATTTATTAAGATCGCTGGCCGTAGCGCCTCTCTTAATCGTAAATTGAACCATGCCCGAATCTTCACCCATTCCAAGATAATTATTTAAGTAACTTGATAATTTAATGTCTCCAAAAACTTCACTAATAATCGGTCCGATGTCGTTTTTTGCCTTTGTAACAAAAGGGATATCGGCCTGAAGTTCTTCGGTCGCGTTAAATTTTTCTTCCGGCGTCTGTTCTCTCTCTTCTCCGCCTCCGGTAACTCCCGCTCCCGCGCCACCTAATCCTTGAAGTTGTTTGGCATAATCCTCTGCCTCTTTACCGGATAATCCTCCGAGCGTAGCCCAACCTCTTAATAATTGTTCGGCTGCCCGCTCCGCTTGCCAGCGTTGCCACATCCAGTATCCGCCGGCCAAAACCGCCACGGCCAAAACGACGATGACTGGGATAAGAGCCTTGTTTTTATTCATAATTTTTCAATTTTACCTCGAAACAAAATCCGAGGTGTGTTAATAAGTTTTCTTTGTTTAATTATATCAAAATATAAAAGAAAAAACCATCAACCCGCATTCTCTTGACTACTATTCTGTGCTATAATGGATTTAAGTTAATTGTTAACTGTCAACCGTTAATTGTCACAATTTATGACTCAAAAAATTCGCAAAGTTATCATCCCGGTGGCCGGTTACGGCACAAGATTTCTCCCGGCAACCAAAGCTCAGCCAAAAGAAATGCTGCCGATCGTTGATAAACCGGTCATTCAATATATTGTTGAAGAAGCCGTCGCTTCGGGCATTACTGACGTAATCTTGGTAACCGGCGCTTCCAAACGCGCCGTGGAAGATCATTTTGATTACAATTTTGAATTGCAAAATTGGCTTAAAAAACAAGGCAAGGAAGAAATCCGCCAGGAATTAAAAAATATCGCTGACATGGCGAATTTTATTTATATCAGACAAAAAGGCCCGTACGGCAACGCCACGCCGGTTATGAATTGTCAGCAAGTCGTCGGCAATGAACCGTTTGCCGTTCTCTCGGGTGATGATTTGATTGTAAATGGAACAAAACCGCGCTTGAAACAATTAATTGAGGCTTATGAAAAATATGGTGATCCGGTGATTACGGCCATTAAAGTCACCAAAGAAGAAACTAGAAAATACGGCATGCTTGATGCGCAAAAAATAGAAAAAAATATTTATCAGGTCAAAAAAATCGTGGAAAAGCCCGGGCCGGAAAAAGCGCCCTCGCTTCTTGCCACGCTTTACGGCTATGTTCTAACACCGGACATTTTTGATGAACTGGAGAAATTAAAACCCGGCGCCGGCGGAGAATTATGGCTGCCGGAAGCCATCGCCGAACTTCTTAAAAAACGTCCCATTTACGCTTCCGAAGTTGACGGCACTTATTATGATGCTGGATCAAAAATCGGTTGGCTCAAGGCCAATGTTGACCTCGCCCTGCAACGACCAGATCTAAAGCCAAGTTTTTCCAAATATTTGAAAAAATTAAAAATATAAATCTACAAATTACAAATTTAGTACAAATGTACAAATTTTGATAAATATTTATTAACAGATAAAACCGCTTAGTGATTATTTGTATATTTGTAAATGATTTGTAATTCGTAGTAATTTATGAACAAAAAAACTTTAGCTGTTTTTCTTCTTCTCGCTTTCATTATTACCGCTGGTCCAATCTGTAAAGGCACGCCGGTGGCGGTTCAAGAAGCGATGAAGCCCGTCAGCCTCACTTATTGGCGAGTTTTTGACGATCAAGATGCTTTTGATGAAATCATCGCTGCCTACAAAGCAATCCACCCGAATGTTTCCGTCACTTATCGCAAACTTCGCATGGAAGAATATGAAGAAACTCTTCTAAACGCTTTGGCTGAAGATCGCGGACCAGATTTATTTTCCGTTCCCAATACTTGGGTTCGCGAATATCAGACAAAAATTCTGCCAATGCCAAAATCTATCACTCTGCCTTACCAGGTAACAACGGGCACAATCAAAAAAGAAACAACAGTTGAACTTCGAACAACCGCGACTCTTTCTCTCCGGGCCCTCCGGACTGATTTTATGGATCAAGTGGCAAAAGATGTTGTATTAAAATACCAAGCCAATCCGGAACAGCCGGCCGAAGATAGAATTTATGGTTTGCCGCTTTATCTTGATACCTTGGCGCTTTTTTACAATCGCGATACTTTAAACGCCGCGGGCATTCCCGAACCGCCCCGGAGCTGGACCGAATTTCAAGAAGACGTAAAAAAAATTGCTAAAATTGACAAACAAGGAAATATTTTACAATCCGGTGCGGCGATTGGCACGGGCACAAACGTTGAACGAGCCCCGGACATTCTTTCACTTTTAATGATGCAAAACGGCACGGCCATGACCGATGAGGCCGGCAATGCCACTTTCGCCAACATGCCCCCCGGCTCTACTCTTACAAATCCTCCCGGCGAAGACGCTTTAGGTTTCTACACCGACTTTGCTTCGCCTTACAAAGAAGTCTACACCTGGAACGGCAACATGCCAGATTCACTTGAAGCTTTTAGCACGGGGCGAGCGGCTTTTTTCTTCGGCTATTCTTACCACATTCCTCAAATTAAAAATCTCGCGCCCAAATTAAATTTTGCCATTGCTAAAATTCCGCAAATTGAGGGCAACCAGGAAATAAATTTTACCAATTATTGGGTGGAAACGGTTTCTGAAAAAACAAAAAATCAAAATGAGGCCTGGGATTTTCTCCAGTTCGCCGCCAAAGCGGAAAACGCTGAAAAATATTTAGCAAAAACCAAAAAACCGACCGCTCTTCGTTCGCTTGTGGCAAGCCAAGCGGAAGATCTTGATCTTGCCGTCTTTGCTTCAGAACTTTTAACGGCCAAATCCTGGTATCAGGGCATGGACGCGCCGGCCATGGAAAAAATCTTTAACGAGATGATTGAAAATGTGGTAGCCGGCACGCAAACCCTGAAAGAAGCGATTGGTTTAGCCCAAGGAAGAGTTAACCAGACTATTCGGCAATAAAGTTATTAGATATTGGAGATTAGATATTAGAAATTATAAAATATGTTTTTAAAACACAAAAAATTGATTTTAATTATCGTCGTGGGTCTTGGGTTAGCCGTTGCTCTGCCGACTCTCGCTTCCTGGCCGGCCACGCCGCTCCTCCCTCCCTGCACTTCAAGCGGCGATTGTGGTTTTAATGATTTTATTTTGCTCGGCATCAATTTAACTAAAATGATTTTGGGCCTGGTCGGGTCGCTTACTCTGCTTTTCTTTATTTACGGCGGCGTAATGTTTTTGCTCGCCGGCGGAAAATCGGAAATGATTGATAAAGGGAAAAAAATTATTACGAACGCCGTGATCGGCGTAGCCATAGTGCTCGGCGCCTGGATAATCGTGAACTTTGCCATTGCGGCTTTGACCGGCACGCCGGTTAGCAATGTTAAAATTTTTGGTACGGAAGATTGGTGGAAAACTCCCGGAGAGGAAACAACTAATACCAATAGCGGAACTTAAAAAAATAAATATGAAACTCTCTAAATTCTTATTCTTTGTCATAATATTTTTTTCCGCCTTTGCGCTTTTGACGCCGAGTGCGCTAGCAGTGCGAACCTGCACTTCTAGCACTGGCTGCGCGCCCGGTGAAAACTGTTCTGAAATTTATGGTGGAGATCAATGCGTTAATACTTCAACTGAAACAATCTACTATATAACCGGCCGCTGCAGCGGTGGAGTCGGCTCCATCGCTTGCCCTGCTGGTTTCACCTGCCAATCAATTACCCGAGGCAGATATTGTATTACAAACGAAGCGGGAATGGCCGCAACTTCATGCCCCGAGGGACAAGAACTAGTGAACGGGAGTTGCCAAATCAAAAGTGCTGCTACCACCAGTCCGGTTGAATTCACCTCGCCCCTCGGCATGGTTTCACCCACTCAAATTCTTGGTCGGGTTATTAAAGCTGTTCTCGGTATTCTCGGCGCCATTGCCCTTTTTATGTTTGTTTGGGGCGGCCAAGGATGGATGATGTCGGGTGGCAATCCAGAAAAAATAAAAGCCGCGCGCGCGACTCTTATTTGGGCCGTCATCGGCATGGTCGTAATATTTTTAAGTTACGCCGCGGTTGATTTTATTCTCTCAGCTTTTGGAGCTTAGAACATGAAAAAATATTTCAAACTAAAAATACCGTCTCTTATTCTCAACCCGACGATTTTATTTTTTATTTTTTTATCGGCTGGAATTCTGCTCGGGGCAACGCCCGCCCTGGGAGAATGCAATTGCTCAACCGGCGCATTTGGTTCATCCTGGACAACCACGGATCCTTGTTTCGCTGACAGCGATTGCTCTCTGCCGTGCGAACGGACTGTTCCGGGAGGCGTAACGCCTACGAGTCTATCTTATACGTGCGCTACGACAAGCGTCCCGAGCGGCGGGACAACAACTCCTGGCGCGCCGGAAAAAATTAAATTGGAAAATCCCCTTGGCGGCGGGACTGGCGTAACCTCTGTCCCACTCCTCATCGGCAATATTATCAAAACTATTTTAATGATTGTCGGCGCCCTGGCGCTCGCCATGTTTGTTTACGGCGGCTTTACTTGGCTCACCTCCGGAGGCAGCGCCGATAAAGTTAAAAAGGGCAAAGATATTTTGATTTGGGCGACTATCGGCCTCATTGTCATTTTTACGAGCTATACTTTGGTAGACTTCTTATTAACCGCATTAGGAATTTAAAATGTTTATCACGCGACAAAAATTTTTTACTTTAATACCCCTCTTCTCTTTTTTATTTTTCTTTTTACCTATTTTCCCGGTTGATGCCCAGGAAGAATGCCGCTGCTATGTTTATGGCAGTTTTGACCGCGAAGAAGCAACCTGCAACAGCCGGTGCCCGAGCATTTGCGGAGCAATAAGCGACCGATCCTTGGAAAATTGGAATATTGATCTTCGTCTTTCTCCCGAATGTCGCGCCGCAGACGGCCAATGGCAATGCAACTGCTATATTTCCCAAGCTTTGCGCGGCGTTTCCACTGAAGAAGCATGCAGTGATATTTGTTACGCCCTAACCGTGCCTAACGCAGAGCTAACCGGTGAATTTAGAGATTTTGGTGTGGCGGAAGAAGCAGCCCCGAAAACTGAAGAAGAAGAATTTCCAACCTACAAAATTAAATCTCCGATCGGCGAAGTGACCGGACCGGAACTTATTGGCCGAATTATTAAAACAGTCCTTGGCGTTGTTGGCGCCCTGGCTTTGGCCATGTTTGTTTACGGCGGCTTTACTTGGTTGACCTCGGCCGGCAGTGCTGATAAAATAAAGAAAGGCAAAGATATCTTAATTTGGGCGACTATCGGCCTTATTGTCATTTTTACCAGTTATACTTTAGTGGATTTTGTTTTACGAGCCTTTGGATTATAAACAGTTACACAAATTATCTAAAAAACTTAAACAAATTAATTGTTAACTGTTAAATGTTAGCAGTTATCCCGAAAGGGGGTGAAGAAAATGAAAAAACTATTTATCTGTTTGACGGTGCTCGCTCTTTTGACTCCAGTTTTGGTCTCCGCGCAAACGAATGACATCTTGGGCCTGAATGTCATTAACAATGCCAATATCGGCTTGCAAGCTTCAGATCCGAGAGCTGTTGCCGCGAAAATCATTAACGTGGCGTTGGGCTTCTTGGGCATCATCGCCGTGGTCATTGTTCTTTACGGAGGCTTTGTGTGGATGACGGCGGCTGGCAACGAGGAAAGAATTTCCAAAGCGAAACAAATCCTTACTGCCGGTATCATCGGCTTAGTCATTATCGTAATGGCTTGGGCAATCGCCTCTTATGTTGTAAGAACTTTGATGAACGTTACAAACACCTAATTTAAAAATGGGGTGGGGGTAAATCCCCACCCCATTCTCGATTGTCTTGTATGTCCCGTTAGAAGTTCTTGACAGAAAAATTTTATCAAAAATTTTTCTTTATAAAACTAACGGCACATAAAATTTAAACGACACCACTGTTATAAAGATACAACAATAAATTAAATCGACAAACTTCTAACGGGATATGTTTTTAAAAATAGAAAAAATAAAAATTTTTAAATTTATCTGCGTCGCAGCGACTCTTTTACTTTTATTCGGCGCGAACCTTGCTCTTGCTCAACCCACTGACGGCGAAAAAACTGATAGCGATGCAAGTGGCGTCCGCTCTGGCCTAGAAAATACGGCTGAAGCCGCCGGAATTCCCAAAACGGGCGGCGAAGAAGCCATCCCAAATCTCATCGGCAGCATTATTATGGGCGCGCTCGGTTCTGTCGGCATCATTTTTTTAATTTTAATGATCATTGGCGGCGTAATGTGGATGACTGCTTCCGGCAATGAAGAACGAGTCAACAAAGCAAAGGGTTTGATTACTAACGCGGTGATCGGCATGATTATTGTTTTCTCCGCTTACGCCATTACTTATTTTGTGACTGAAACTTTACTTGGAACCAGATGAAAAACTTAAAAAAAATTCTAATCATTTTTTTCCCTTTAGCTGTTTTAGCCGCCGTATTTTTCTTTTTTAAAGACACCGCTTTGGCACAATCAATTTTCGGCGGGCTTGAAGGCGCGCGAAAAACAGCCGGATTTTCCGAAGATACAAATATTTATTCCAGAATTGGAATGTTAATTTCTGTTTTTCTCGGTTTTGTCGGAGTGATTTTTTTGGGCCTTACTCTTTACGGCGGATTTATTTGGATGATTGCTCGCGGCAATGAACAGGAAATTGAAAAAGCAAAAAAATTAATTGAAGCGGCCGTAATCGGCCTCGCCATAGTCTTCGCCGCTTATGCCATTACTTATTTTGTGACCTCGCGTTTGCTTTCCACGAGCAGCGGGAGCGGCGCGGCGACCTGCGCTGAAGGCACAACTCTTTGCACCTGCCCCGGAGCCGGCTCCGCGTGTCTTGACCCCGGCGAATCTTGCGAAGAATTATGCGGGTCGGTTACTCCTTAATACTTTAAATTAATTAAATATTTTATGGCTAAATTTAAAAAAATATTTATTGCTTGTTGCTTTGTCTTGGCACTTTTCACTCTTGCGGTGCCCCTTCTTTCTTCTGCCGTGGCTGAACCCGGAGACGCTTTAAACAGATTGAAAGAAGTTGGTGGTTCGGCCTATGGCGTCGGCGAGGAAGAACCGAGAGATGTCACGGAAATTGTCGGCGGAATAATCAAAACCGCTCTCTCGATTATGGGCATAGTTGCTGCAATTTTAATCATTTATGCCGGTTATGTTTGGATGACGGCCCGCGGCAAAGAAGAACGTGTCACCAAAGCCAAAGAAACTTTGGAGGCGGCAATTATCGGTTTAATTATTATCATGGCGGCCTACGCCTTTACCTACTTTGTAGTGGATCGTATAATGCAAGCTTCAAGTACTCCAACTACAACACCAACACCTTAAATTAAAAATATGAAATTTATCTCTAAAAAATTATTTATTTCCTCATTCCTGATTTTAATCCTCCTCTCCGCCCTGCCGGCCTTTGCTCAGATAGAAGGATTAGAAAACTTCGGCAAAGCAGCCGACTACGTTGCTGATACAAGTGCTACTCCCAAGGAGCCGGCAGAAATCGTCGGAGGGCTTATCAGTACCGTTCTCAGTGTTTTGGGTGTTATTGCCGTTGTTTTAATTATCTATGCCGGTTTTATTTGGATGACTGCGGCGGGCAACACGGAAAAAATTGATAAGGCAAAAAAAATTCTCGGAAATGCCGTGATTGGATTAATTATTATTCTAATGGCATACAGCATCACTTATTTTGTCACGAGATCTTTATTGAACGCCACAAGATAAATAAAATTTTAGTTTAAAAAAATCGGGCGAGCGCTCTACGCAGAGTGCTCGCCCTTGTTGTTGTGTCCTCCCTCGTCACCGGCCAGCCGAGGTCGGCGAAACTGTTCCGCAGTCCAGGTTGCCGATCTCGACGCCGTGATGCCCCCGCCCGGTGGCGTCGATCCAGAAACTCCTGACGCAATTCGCCACGTGCTGCAAGGGCGGCGGACCGATGTAGCCCTTGGCCTTGATCTCGTGCTGACCGACCGCGTCCGCGATGACCCAACAGGTTTCGCCCGGGGGCAAGAACCCACCGGTCTCCGGTAGATCGATGGCCGGTTCATCGATCCAAATCCGAAGAGAAATCTCGGTCTCGTTCGTGACCGGCAAGCACCTCGGCCCCTCGCACCAGGGCGGCGGCCGGTGCAAAAAGCACACGTTCGACGGCGGTACCTCGTAGGCCCCGGACAGCGGATCCACCGGATACGCCGCGTAAGCGGGGTAAGCAGCCGGCAGGCCACCTACCATGTAGGGTGCCTGAGCCGGGTAGGTCCCGTAACCGTAGCTGCCGCCCCAGAGGCCGCAACCGAGCGAAGCGACCACGAACATCATCGAGACGAACTTCGTCATGGCTGTCTCCCTTCCAAGGCGTCAAGCCGCCGATCGTAATCGTCGGCGTCTTCTTCGAGATCCTCCGCCCTCTCTTCGAGTGCTGGATCCCGAGTCTGGCCGTAGCCGTACTGGCCGTAGCCGTAGTAGTTCGACGAACCACCGTAACCGTACCCGCCGGAGTAACCTCTGTAGCAGCGTTCCGGATGGCCGCCGCGCCTTTCGCCCTGGCTTCGGAGGCAGCTGCCTTCGTCCCGGATCCGATCGGCCTGGGCCGACGTCAGGTCGGCCGCCGACATTTCCATGGGACCGGGTCCCATGAACCCGTTGGCCTCGTAGGTCATGCCGCCGCTCCGAAGACTCGTCTGAGCCGTGAAGCAGCCGGACATCGCAAACATCACGAACAACGCCGCGAAAAGCCTCATTCCACACCTCCCTTGGGGCCCCAAGCCCCATGTTTTAAAAGAAAAGAACCATCCGTACCCCCATTAAGGAGCAGGACATTTTACTGTAGCATAAAAACCTATTTTCGTCAAGAGCTTGAAAAACTTTATAATTAGCCAAAATTTTAACTTCTGCCCGGCCAGATTTTTCCCTTTTCCACAACTTTTTGTGGATAAATTGTTTATAACCGCATAAAATTCACTTGACAAGCCTAAAATACCCTGCTAAATTAAAGGTAATAAGGGGCGTTAAGCCCCGTGTTGACTGCGCTCACTCGGAAATGAAAGCGATTTCATTTCTCTCGCTCGCTTGTCAATAATAAAGTCCCCTACTTTACTTGTTGTAAAATTACGCAAGGAACACCCAGGCAAATCGTCCTGGAAGTTCAAAAAAAGTGAGGGATAATCCTGCCAAAGTCCCGTAGAACGCGGGACGCAAATATTAAATGCATACACGGCAGTGGAAAAAACTTGATTTATCCTCTTAAAGCTCACCCAAAAAGAGGAGGGAGCTCTTTTTGTGTTTTTTTGTCAAATATTAAAAATAATTTAAAATAATTTTATAAATATGCCCACCGAAGTCGCACCGCGAAAAGTTTTTACAAAAATTTCAGAGGTCATTCCTCTGCCAGACTTGATTGAACTCCAAAAAAAATCTTACGAATGGTTTTTTAAAAAGGGCCTGTCCGAACTTTTTGAAGAAATTTCTCCCATCAGAGATATTATGGGCCGAGATCTTGAACTTTATTTTTCGGAATATTATCTTGATGAGCCGAAATTTGATGAAATCACGAGCAAGGCAAAAAATGTTAATTTTGAAGCACCGCTTCGCGTCAAAGCACGGCTGACCAACAAAAAAACCGGCGAACTTAAAGAGCAAGAAATTTATCTCGGCGACATGCCTTTAATGACTGATCGGGGAACTTTTATTATCAATGGCATTGAACGCGCGGTTGTTTCGCAACTTGTCCGCTCGGCCGGTGTATTTTTTACTTCAGAAACTCATCATGGCCGAAGATCATATGGCGCGAAAATTATTCCGAACCGCGGCGCCTGGCTTGAAATTGAAACCGATCAATCTGGCGTGATCTGGGTAAAAATTGATCGCAAAAGAAAAGTCGCCGTTACCTCGCTTCTCCGCGCTTTTGGTTATGGAATTGACGACGAAATAATTTCTCTTTTTAAAGACGTTGATACCGACCAGGAGACAAGCTACATAAAAAATACTCTGGAAAAAGATATTGCTCATTCGGAAGACGAAGGCTTAAAAGAAGTTTACAAAAGAATCCGTCCCGGAGATCTCGCCACGGTAGACAACGCCCGCTCGCTGATTTATGCCATGTTTTTTCGTTTTGACCGTTATGATTTCAGCATGGTTGGCCGTTACAAGTTCAATCAACGTTTCGGCATTGGCGGCGAAGTGGAAGATACAAAAGAAAACAGAATTTTCCGCCGGGAAGATTTGGTAACTATCATCAAAGAAATTATCCGATTAAATATTACCCAGGAACCGGCTGACGATATTGATCACTTGGGCAATCGCCGTATCAGAGCGGTCGGAGAATTGGTACAAAATCGTTTCCGCATCGGATTGGCCAGAATGGAACGCATCGTGAAAGACCGGATGAGTACGATTGACATTCTCGCGCTTACTCCGAATAAATTGATTAACGCAAAACCGGTCATCGGCGCGGTCAAAGAATTTTTCATGTCTTCTCAGTTATCGCAATTTATGGACCAAACAAATCCTTTGGCCGAACTGGAACATAAACGCCGACTTTCCTCCATGGGTCCGGGCGGTCTCTCCCGCGAACGAGCCGGCTTTGAAGTCCGCGACGTGCATCCGACTCACTACAGCCGCATCTGCCCGATCGCGACTCCTGAAGGCCCGAATATCGGTTTGGTCGGCCATCTTTCTTCTTACGCCCGCGTCAACGAGTACGGTTTTATTGAAGCGCCTTACCGAAAAGTAATTCGTGAATTGCCAAACGACGGCAAATCGGCAATCGGGGAAATTTTGCGGGAAGAAGTCGCGGGAGAAAAAGCTGAAACAAAAATTACCAAAGAAATCGCCTCAAATTTAGCCAAAGAAAAAACTTTAAAAACTATCCAAGTTAAACCTCATGTCACGGATGAAGTGGTTTATTTAAATGCTTTCACTGAAGAAAAAGCCGTCACCACGCCGGCCACCACGCCGATTGATGAAAACGGTTATTTTTTGGCGGAAAAAACCGGCGTCCGAAAATACGGCAAGCCAAGCATTGAATATGTTTGGAATGTTGATTACATGGATGTTTCGCCAAAACAAATCGTAAGCGTCGGCACTGCCTTGATTCCATTTTTAGAACATGATGATGCTATCCGCGCGCTTATGGGAACAAACATGCAACGTCAGGCCGTACCGGTCATCCGGCCGGAAGCGCCGATTGTCGGCACGGGTATAGAAGATCGCGCCGCGAGAGATTCTGGCCACGTAAAAATTGCCGAAGAAGACGGCCGGGTCGTGGAAGTTGAGGGCGACAAAGTTCATGTTGTGGAAAAAAATGATAAATTCAAAATTTATCGGCTGAATAAATTCGCCCGCTCCAACGCTTCAACCTGTATCAACCAGCGGCCAATCGTAAATAAAGATCAAAAAATTAAAAAGGGCGACGCTCTGGCCGACGGTCCGGCCACGGAGGGCGGCGAATTGGCGCTCGGCCAAAATATGCTGGTGGCTTTCATGGCCTGGGAAGGATATAACTATGAAGACGCGGTTATTATTTCTGAAAAAGTTGTCCGCGATGATCGCTTTACTTCAATCCATATTGAAAATTATCAAATTGACGTCCGCGACACCAAACTCGGTCCGGAAATCGTGACCAACGACATTCCAAACGTCAGTGAAGAAAAATTAAAAAATCTTGATGAGAACGGCATTGTAAGAATCGGCGCCAAAGTTTCTTCCGGCGATATTTTGGTTGGAAAAATTACGCCAAAAGGCGAAACTGAACTTTCCGCGGAAGAAAAATTGCTCCGCGCCATCTTCGGCGAAAAAGCCCGCGATGTCCGCGACACCTCACTTTACTTGGAGCACGGCGAACATGGCAAAGTGGTTGATATTAAAATTTTCTCCCAAGAAACCGGCGATAAATTACCGCCTGGTGTTATTAAATCCATCCAAGTCGCGGTGGCTGACATGAGAAAACTTCAAGTCGGCGACAAATTGGCCGGCCGCCACGGCAACAAAGGCGTTGTTTCTAAAATTGTTCCGATTGAAGATATGCCCTTCCTCCCGACCGGCGTACCGATTGATATTATTCTCTCCCCGCTCGGCGTTGTCTCTCGTATGAACATCGGCCAAATTTTGGAAACTCATCTTGGAATCGCCGCGAAAACTTTGGGATACAAAACTATTACCCCGATCTTGGATGGTATTCCCGAAGAAACTATCCGGCAAGAACTGATAAAGGCTGGTTTTCCCGGAGACGGAAAAATTACTCTTTATAACGGCAAGACCGGCGAATCTTTTGATAAAAAAACCACCGTCGGCCAGATTTATATGTTGAAACTGAACCATATGGTGGAAGATAAAATCCATCAACGCTCCATCGGTCCGTACTCGCTTATAACCCAGCAGCCGCTCGGCGGTAAAGCGCAGTTCGGCGGCCAACGGTTTGGTGAAATGGAAGTTTGGGCGCTCGAAGGTTATGGCGCGGCTCACACGTTGCAAGAAATTCTGACCATCAAATCCGACGACGTACCTGGCCGTTCCAAAGCGTACGAATCAATTGTTAAGGGCGAAGCGATCAAGAACTTGAACATTCCTGAATCGTTCAATGTTTTGGTCCGCGAATTAAAAGGTCTTTGCCTTGACGTTGAACTTTTAAAGAAAAAAGATGGCGGCGAAGACATGGCTCCAGCCGTTCTGGAAGAAAAGAAATAACTTTATCAAATAATATTATATAAATATTCATCTTTTATATGTACACCCCTCAAAAACCAATTGAATTTGATGCGGTAAAACTGAAACTGGCTTCTCCGGAAGAAATTCGTTCCTGGTCACATGGCGAAGTCACAAAGCCGGAGACCATCAATTACCGCACGCAAAAACCGGAAAAAGACGGTTTGTTTTCAGAAAAAATCTTTGGCCCGACGCGGGACTGGGAATGCTATTGCGATAAATATAAAAAAATCCGCTACAAAGGAATTGTCTGCGACAAATGCGGCGTTGAAGTCACGCACTCGCTTGTTCGCCGGGAAAGAATGGGCCACATTGAACTTGCGGTTCCGATTTCCCATATTTGGTTTTTGCGCGGCGTGCCTTCCAAAATCGGTTTGATTTTGGATTTGTCCGTTCAAAATTTGGAAAAGGTTATTTATTTCGCGAACTTTATTGTTACCTCCGTCCGGGAAGATTTGATGGAACAGACTATTTTGAATTTGAAACAAGAATTCAAAAACAAAAAAAAGATGATCATGAATGACACGGAACGTCAGATTGCCCAGCTTAGAAACCAAAAATCAGAAAAGGATAATGCCGATAAATTGGAAACGCGGATTGTCCAATTAACTTTGGACCGCGATGAAAAAATTGAAGCTCTTGAAGAAGAATTCAGCGGCGCGGAAAAAGAATTAAAAGAATTAAAGCCGCTAAAAATAATTTCTGAAATGACTTATCACGATCTCTCGCTAAAATACGGCCATCTCTTTGAGGCCGGCATCGGCGCCGAAGCCGTTCGCCAATTGCTTGAAAAAGTTGATTTAGGAGCGAGCATTAAACCGCTTGAAGAAGAATTAAAAACCGCCATCGGCATAAAAAAAGATAAACTTATCCGCCGAGTAAAACTTTTCAAAAGTTTAAAAATCAATAAAATCAAACCGGACTGGATGATCTTAAAATCTGTTCCGGTCATTCCGCCCGATCTCCGGCCAATGGTACCGCTGGATGGCGGCCGTTTTGCCACGAGCGATTTAAACGATCTTTATCGCCGCGTCATTAATCGAAATAATCGCTTGAAGAGATTGGTGGAATTGAATGCTCCGGAAGTCATCTGCCGCAACGAAAAAAGAATGTTACAAGAAGCTGTTGACGCGCTGATTGATAATTCCGCCCGCCACAGCAAAACCGTCGTCGCTTCAACCGGACAAAAAAGAATGTTGAAATCCATTGCCGATGTTCTAAAGGGCAAACAGGGCCGCTTCAGACAAAACCTTTTGGGCAAAAGAATTGATTACTCCGGCCGTTCGGTCATTGTCGTTGGTCCGAGTTTAAAATTAAATCAATGCGGTCTGCCGAAAAGAATGGCTTTGGAACTTTTTAAACCATTTGTTATCCACCACTTAATCGCGCGAGAACTGGTCCATAACGTCCGCTCGGCTTCCCGTTTTATTGAATCCGGCCGGCCGGAAGTTTGGGATATTTTGGAAAACGTCGTAAAAGACGCCTTTGTTCTTTTAAACCGCGCTCCGACCTTGCATCGTTTGGGTATTCAGGCCTTTCAGCCGATTTTAATTGAAGGCAAAGCCATCCAAGTTCATCCGCTCGTCTGCACGGCTTTCAACGCCGACTTTGATGGAGACCAAATGGCTGTCCACGTTCCTTTGACTGAAGGAGCTAAAGAAGAAGCAAAAAATTTAATGCTTTCAACTCATAACCTTTTAAAGCCGGCCACTGGTAATCCGATTGCCACGCCAAACAAAGATATTGCTTGGGGCTGTTATTATATGACTGACACTGGAGAGCCGACCGAAAAAGTAAAACTCTTTTCGGGAACCAAGGATGCAATGCTCGCCTACAATTTCGGCTCAATCACGTTACAGCAAAAAATTAAAGTCAAATGCAATAAAGAACTTCTTGCCAAAACCAAAAAAGAAAAAATTGAAAATGGATTTTTGGAGACAACCCTTGGCCGATTAATTTTAAATCAACATTTGCCGCCGTTAATCCCCTACATCAACGAGGTGACTAATGTAAAAAAATTGAGCGAAGCCATTAAGCTTTGTCTTGAATTTTATGGCGAAGAAAAAACCGCTGAAGTTTTGGATGTGCTTAAGGAAACTGGTTTTAAATATTTAACTCTTTCCGGTTACTCCTGGGGTATGAACGATCTTCCCGTCATGGCCGACCGAGAAAAACTTATCGCCCGCGGCGATGAAGAAGTTGATACTATCCAAAAACAATTTGAAGCCGGCCTTCTGACTCAAAATGAATATCATAATAAAATTATCAGCGTTTGGACTACGGTCAAAGACGACATTATCAAATTAACCAAAGAAAGTTTGGATAAACGCGGTCCGGTTTTCTCCATGATTGATTCCGGCGCCCGCGGCTCTTGGGGTCAGGTTACTCAGATGATGGGTATGAAAGGTTTAGTGTCCAATCCGGCTGGTGAAATTATTGAATTGCCGGTTAAGGGAAATTTTAAAGCTGGCTTTGATGTTTTGGAATATTTTATTTCCACCCACGGCACGAGAAAAGGTTTGTCCGATACTGCGCTCCGTACCGCCAACGCCGGTTATTTAACGCGACGTTTGGTTGATGTCGCCCAGGATGTAATCGTCACGGAAGAAGATTGCAAAGATACCGAAGGCGTCTTAATGACAAAAAAAGAAAGTGAAGAAATGGGCGAAACACTGATCGCGAGAATCCTGGGACGTTTTGCGGCGGAAGAAGTTTTAAAGGGAAAAAAAATAATTGTTAAAAAGAATGAACTTATCACCGAAGAAATTGCGAGAGATCTGGAAAAACTTGATCTGGAGCAAATCCGGGTGCGTTCAATTTTATCTTGCCGGATGAAAAAAGGCGTTTGCCAAAAATGCTACGGCTATGATTTGGGTTACAACAAACTTGCCAAACTCGGTTCCCCCGTCGGCATTGTCGCGGCCCAGTCCATCGGCGAACCTGGCACTCAGCTTACCATGAGAACTTTCCACACTGGCGGTGTGGCCGGTCTTGATATCACCCAAGGTTTGCCGCGCGTTGAAGAACTTTTTGAAGCCCGTTCTCCAAAACGCAAAGCTTTCATTTCCGGCGTTTCGGGCACGGCTCAGGTGGAAGAAGATGCGAAAACAATTATTGGCCCGACCGGCGAAATCATTACTAAGGGTATTCCGGGACAAAGAAATATTAAAATTAAATATCTTGAAAAAGAAGAAACCAAATATTCGGTCAGCAAAAATAAAAAAACCACTTTCAAAA
Source organism: Candidatus Falkowiibacteriota bacterium (assembly GCA_016214745.1). Classification (GTDB taxonomy): domain Bacteria; phylum Patescibacteriota; class Patescibacteriia; order XYB2-FULL-38-15; family XYB2-FULL-38-15; genus JAHIRI01. The sequence goes on from JACRNW010000016.1 coordinate 31,440, forward strand.
AAGGCGACAAGGTCGTAAAAGACGAACTTCTTGGTTTGGATAAAAATGGCAAAGAAATTAACGCCGCGCATGATGGTATAATTGTTTCAGCCGATGAAAATCACGTGGTAGTGGAAGCTGAAGCCGAAAAAGTTAAAGAATATATCATCCCGCCGGGCTATACTCTTTGGATAAAAGATGGCGACTTTGTAAATCGCGGCGACCAGCTGACTGAAGGCGATCTGGATTTGCATCAACTCCACAGTTTAAAGAGCAAAGAGGCGGTGCAAAAATATCTGACCAAAGAAATTCAGCACATTTATACTTCTCAGGGTCAGAAATTAAATGACAAACACATTGAAGTTATTGTCCGACAGATGTTCTCCCGTGTTTACATCAAAGAATCCGGAGACACGGAACTCTTGCCTGGTGAAATCGTGGAAAAATCACAACTTGAAGAAGCGAACAAACTCGCTAAAGAAAATAAACTTGAACCAGCCGAGGGCGAAGAACTACTCTTGGGCATCAGTAAAGTTTCTCTTTCCACAGAAAGCTTCTTGTCCGCTGCTTCTTTCCAGGAAACTGCCCGCGTCTTGATTAACGCGGCCATTACCGGCAAAGTTGACCGTCTGGAAGGCCTAAAAGAAAATGTTATCATCGGCCGCCTGATTCCGGCGGGCACGGGATTTAAAAAGAATAGAATCTAGAATTTAGAAAATAGAAAGTAGAATTTTGTAATCCAATTATTCTAGCTTCTAGATTCTACTTTCTAAATTCTAATTATGTCCAGACATTCAAAGTGGTCAAAAATAAAACATCAAAAGGGCGCCGCAGACGTAAAAAGGAGCGCCCTTTTTACGCGCCTTTCCAAAAACATTACGCTAGCCGTACGCGAAGGCGGAAGTGGCGATCCAAAAATGAATTTCAAATTGCGGCTTGCTATTGATCAGGCGAAAGCAGTTAATCTTCCAAAAGACACTGTTGACCGGGCGATTCAAAAGGGAATTGGCGCCGGGGAAGAAGGGCAAATTGAACGCGTCCAATACGAAGGATTTTTGCCGGGCGGCGCGGCGATTATCATTGAATCATTAACCGACAACCGAAACCGGACAAGCGGCGTCGTGAAAAATCTCCTCGGTAAACACGGCGGCAATATGGGTTTACCAAACTCCGTGGCCTGGATGTTTTTGCGAAAAGGGGTGGTCCGGATTTCCAATTACAAAAACTCTGTCAAAAATTTTGACGAATTCCAGTTGAAGATGATTGACTTTGGCGCCGACGACATCCAACCCGAAGAAGAAGATTTGGTGATTTATACTGCGCCGGAAAATCTGGAAAAATTGCGCGAAGGATTGGAAAAAGAACAAATCACTCCCGAAGAAATAGAGATTGAATTTGTGGCAAAAGAAAAAATTAGCGTCACGGATCTGGCGCAAAAAGAAAAAATTGAAAATCTGCTGAACGAACTGGATGAAAATGAAGACGTTGATAATTACTATACAAATCTTGAATAAAATTAAATTCGAAAAAATAAAAATTCCACCGCGTTAGGTGGAATTTTTTGTATTGCCTTTTTTATTTAAAAGAAATGAGTGCAGAATCCATTTGAAACTGTAGCCTATGGCGATGTGAACCGCCGGTCGGCAGGCAGTGTTTCGACTTTGATGGGTGGTATTTCAAGGATGACTCCATCGTGCCCAGGAGCACGACTTCATGGTCTACCACCTATCCTGCGCATCAAAGTCTATCTCAGGACCAGCGCCGGGACTTTAACCCGGAGCACCTTTACGGTGCGCTGTTTCTGCACTCGTGGCAAGTTAACCAATCTTATCTGTTTATGTCAAGTCTACAAAATAATAAAAAGACAGGCCTTTGTGAAGGGCTGCCTTTTTGTATCGTGGCAATTTCTATCCCAAAATTTCCTGCACCCGACCGACTTGTCCGTCTTCTAATCGAACTTTTATTCCGCGCGGATGAATTGAGGAACTCGTCAAAATATCTTTAACGATTCCTTCGGTCAATTCGCCCGTTGGTTGATCTTTTTTTAAAACAACTTTTACTCGCAGGCCTGGCTTAATGTCGTCTCGATTGGTCGGGTCCATATTATCAATTATTAATTTTTGGCAAGTGAGACATTATCGCTCTTTGAGTTTCTTCTAAACTTTTATTAGCATCGATAATTATCCCAAAGTTATGACAAGAAACGAGAGTGTAAACGGCCCTAGCAGCGTCTTCACCCAGTGTCTTCGGACGCAGTTTGTCTCTGTCTATACAAACATTGATTGGCGCTTTTAATGTGAATACGTAATGAGGAAAATTAAGGTTTTTTATGAGGTAATCAAGAACTTCGTAGTGATAAAAGCAACCATCAAAAATAACAATTTTCCCCTTTTGCAAAAAATCTCTCGCCTTTGGTATTACTATCTCCAAACCTTTAATAAAATTAGCCGCGGGAATACAAGCTGAATTTGGCTCAAGTTTATCTAAATTATTTTCACTCAAAACCTCGTCTAAAGCGAACCGTTTAGCGTTTAAAATCCGAGCTAGTTTCTCGGCGTTAGTTGATTTCCCGGATCCCAACGGTCCGTGTAAGACGACAAAGTAGCTCATATCATGAAAACGACAATTAAATTAACGTATGTTGACTAACGAGTTTTATATAAACCAATCTACTTTTTTGCTTATTTAAATTATCCGATTATTATGTTATGATTTATGTAGAAAATAGCGGTTTCTAAATACATCTTAACACAAAAAACCAAAAATGATAGTCTTAGGAATTGACCCAGGATTTGCAAGAACCGGCTACGGAGTGGTGGAAGAAAAAAATAAAAATCTCCGCATGTTGGACTACGGGTGCATTTCAACTCCCGCGGGCGTTGTTTTTGAAAAAAGATTGGAAAAAATCCGCGAAGAATTAACCCGTCTCATCAAAAAATACAAACCAGGCGTCTGCGCCGTGGAAAAAATATTTTTTTGTAAAAATACCAAAACCGCGATTGATGTCGGCCAGGCGAGAGGGGTCGTAATTTTGACTGCCGCGGAAAAAAACTTAAAAATTCTTGAGTTCACGCCGCTCCAAGTTAAGCAGTCTATCACGGGCTACGGCAAAGCGGAAAAACAGCAGATGCAAAAAATGGTAAAAATTCTTCTCGGCTTGAAAGATATTCCCCGGCCGGACGACGCGGCCGATGCCTTGGCGCTCGCGATTGCCGGTTCAAATAATTTTCTCACTAAATAATTTATGGCTACTAAAATTTCCGAAAAACAAATCCAAAAATTAATTGAAACTTCGCGGGGAATCATCCGCGACTCGGCTCTGGAAAACGGCGCGATCGTGGCGACCAATACCGACCAAACTTATTACCCGCGCGAGGCGGCCAACTACCGCTGGGTCTGGCCGCGCGACGCGAGCTATATCTGCGTGGCGGCGGAAATTTTGAAACTTCCCATCCAAGAACCGTTTTTTGACTGGATTTACCAAAGGCCGAAAGATTTTAAAAAAGATAAGTTGCTTTACGCCAACTATTCTACGAACGGCCAATTCGGCAGCATGGGTCACATTCTCCAAATTGACCAAGCCGGATCGTTGCTTTGGGCCATTCATGAACATTTTAAAAATGATTTAAAGGGAGCTAAAAAATATCATGCTCTTATTGAACGTTTGGCCGACGGCTTAACCGCCAACTGGAACAAAAATTATTTCCGGCCGCACACGGTTGATCTTTGGGAAGAACCTCATCGCCAAACTTCCACCACCGTGGAAAATAATTTTACCTATTCTTTGGCAGCCTCGGCTCGCGGCCTTCTTTTGGCTTGCGAAATAATTCCCAACTGTCTTTGGAAAGAAGAAGCCCTACAGATGATTGAAAAAATTAATGACGCCTACAGCGAAACTGACAAATATTTTTATCGCAACAAAGGAAAAATTTCCGACAAGAATGTTGACGCTTCGCTTTTGGGTCTTGTCTGGCCGTTTGAAATTTTTGAAGCAACTGATGAAAGAGTGGCAAACACTGTCGCAAAAATTGAAGAAAAAATTGTCATGGACGGCGGCGTTCATCGTTATGAGCAAGATTATTTTGACGGTGAAGGTTCAGCTCAAGAAGGCGGCGGTGCCTGGCCACTTTTAAATTTTTGGATGGCAATTTATTGGGCGAAAAAGGGCGATAAAGAAAAAGCTCTTTCATATTATAACTGGGTTTTAGAACGAATTGATAAATTCAATGGCTATATTCCGGAACAAATCTTTGATGATTTCCGGGTCGGCGTTTACCCGCTTGTCTGGGCGCACGCCATGTTTATCATCGCCTCGCGCGAGCTGGGTTTTTTGAAATAAAAATCATTAAACCTTTAATTTCTTCTCTCGTTTGATAATAAAATTATGAAGAAAAATTTAAAAATCGCCGTGGTGGCCGCGGAAGTCGCTCCTTTTTCAAAAACCGGCGGCTTGGCCGATGTTACGGGATCCCTACCAAAAATTTTTCACGAAATGAAAAATGAGGTGGTGGTTATTACCCCCTTTTACGGAAAAATAATTGACCCAAAAAAATATTCTCTAACCCTTGTAGAGAAAAATTTTCCCATTCCTCTTCGGGGGAAAAAGACGATAAAAATTTCTCTCTGGCAAGGAGAAATAGAAAAAAATTTGCCGGTTTATTTTATAGAATACAAAAAATATTTTTCTAAAAAACAAAATCTCTACGGTTCAACCCACGAAAATTCTCGTTTCGCTTTTTTTAATTACGCTGTTTTGGAAATTTTGAAAAAAGTAAATTTCCAGCCAAATATTATTCATTGCCACGACTGGCACGCCGGCCTCATTCCATATTTGCTGAAAAACGATCCTGTTTTCGCCCACGACCAATTTTTCGCCAATACGACGACGGTTTTCACCATTCATAATTTAGCTTTTCAAATGGGCGGCAACTGGTGGGACGCGCCGCCGGAAAAACGCGATCCGGGCACGGGCGACCTGCCGAAAATTCACTCCAAGGCAATGGAAAAAATAAATTTCGCCAAACGGGCAATTATTTTCTCCGACGCGATAAATACCGTCTCTGAAAAATACGCCGAAGAACTTTTGACACCGGAATTTGGCCAGGGATTGGAGAAATTTTTGGGACGCCGGGAAAAAGATTTTTTCGGCATCACGAACGGCATTGATTATGAAGTTTTCAATCCGGCCATTGATAAAAATATTTATACAAATTACGATTGGGATTCTCTGTGGCGAAAAAGAAAAAATAAACTTGCTTTGCAAAAAGAACTGGGGCTTGAAGAAGCGGCCGACGTGCCGCTCGTCAGTTTAGCCAGCCGTCTGGCCGAACAAAAGGGTTATGATCTCGTCATTGAAAGTCTTGATACTCTTCTGAAACTTTCTCTCCAAATTGTTATTATCGCGAGCGGCGGCAAGGACGGCAAAGAATACGCCGACGTTTTCAAAAAAATCGCCAAAAAACATCCGAAAAAATTCTCTTTCATCACTCCTTACACCGAAGAGCAGGCCTCAAAAGTTTACGCCGGATCGGATATGCTTCTTATGCCTTCGCGTTTTGAACCTTGCGGCCTTTCACCTTTAATTTCCTTGCGTTACGGAACGATTCCGATTGTCCATGAAACCGGAGGCTTGGCCGAAACCATCACAAACTTTAATCCGAAAGCCGGCAAGGGCAACGGCTTTGTTTTTAAAAATTATACCCGGGAAGAATTTCTGGTCGCTCTGATCAGGGCTCTTGAAAATTTTAAATACGAAAAAGTTTGGGAACATTTGGTGTGGCAATCAATGAAACAATCTTTTTCTTGGGAAATCCCGGCGCAAAAATATCTCGCGTTGTTCAAAAAAGCAGCGAAAAACAGAACTCAAAAAAAGCGATCTTAAAAAATATTTTAACTTATGATTTATTGGGCCAACCTTCTCCACATTTACCAGCCGCCGGGCCAACAAAAAGAAATTACCCAAAAAGTTGCCGCCGAAAGTTACTGGCGGATTATTGATGTCCTAAAACGTCACCCAAAAGTAAAAATAAATCTGAATATTAACGCTTCGCTCACGGAACAACTTCCCAGCGCCGGCTTATCAAAACTGACTGCGGCCATTTCCGCTCTCGCTCGGCGCGGCCAAATAGAATTTACCGGCAGCGCCAAATACCACGTCATTCTGGCGCTCCTCCCCGAAACGGAAATTATCCGGCAAATTGAACTGAATAACCAAACCAATAAAAAATTCTTTGGAAAACTCTGGCAACCGACCGGTTTTTTTATTCCCGAACTCTGTTACAGCAAAAAAGTCGCGCGCGTGGTGAAAAAAATGGGCTTCAAGTGGATTGTTCTGGATGAAATCGCCTACAACGGAAAATTTAATAAAGTAAAATTTGATAAAAAATATTTAATCAAAGACGTCGGCCTTCCGGTTTTTTTCCGGAACACGCGCGTTTCCAATCTTTTCTTTACGGCCGAAGCGAAGACCGCGGCTGATTTTTTTAAAATTTTAAAAAAGGACGGCCGTTCCGGAAAATTTCTTCCGACGGCGCTTGACGGAGAAAATCTCGGCCACCACCAAAAAGAAATGGATAAACTTTACGCCGATCTTTTGGATAGCGGAAAATTTAATTGTATAACCTTTTCCGATCTTCTAAATCTTTATCTGGATGAAAAAGAGGCGGAACCCATTCCTTCAAGCTGGTCGTCCCGGGAGGAAGATCTGAAAAGCAAAGTCGCCTATCCTCTTTGGAAAAATCCAAAAAATGAAATCCACCGCCTGGAATGGCAACTGACCGCGCTCGCCATTTCGGAGGTAAACAAAAATCGTAACGACAAAAACTACAACTTGGCGCGTAAAAAACTTGACCAGGCGTTGCACTCTGACCAGTATTGGTGGGCCTCCGCCAATCCTTGGTGGTCGGTTAAAATAATTTTAAACGGAGCGAGGATGCTCGCCGATTCTCTAAAACTTCTAAAAAGTATTTCCCCGAATAAAAAGGAAAAGGCCGAAAATCTTTACCAAAAAATTTCAGATACCGCAAAAAAGTGGCAAGAGAGCGGTCGGGCGGAAAAAATAAAACAAGCGTACCTTGCCGGCGAACCCTACGAACGTTATTTCGCCGGAAATGTTATGAAATAATTGATAATTAAAATTATGTATTGGGCCAATTTTTTACACATTTACCAGCCGCCGAACCAAATGCCGGATATTTTGGAAAGAATTGTAAATGAAAGTTATCGAAAACTTATTGCCGGTCTTTTGGCTAATCCCGGCGCCAAAATTACTTTAAACATCAACGCGGGCCTGACCGAACAGTTGGATGAGCACGGCTACACGGACGTTATCACCAACTTAAAAAAACTCGCCGAGCGCGGCCAAATTGAATTTACTGAGAGCGCCAAATATCATCCCTTTATGCCGCTTACGCCCTGGGAAGAAGATGGGAGACAAATAAAGTTAAACCGGGAAACTAATCAATTTTATTTCGGCAAAAGCTACAAACCCAAAGGATTTTTTCCGCCGGAGATGGCCTACAGCCGAAAAGTTGCGGACCTCGTCGCCTCGCAAGGTTATAAATGGCTCGTGGTTGACGAAATTGCTTATAACGGCAAAGCGGAAACCGTTGATTATGGAAAAGTGTATACCGTGAAAGGTCTTGCCGACTTCAAGGTTTTCTTTCGCGACCGGCGGATAAGTAATTTGATTATGGGCGCCGTGGTTCGTTCTGGAAAAACTCTTCTTGAAGCGGTCGGCGAAGAAAAAGAAAAAAATCGCTACTTGCTCACCGCCATGGATGGAGAAACCTTCGGCCATCATCGCCCCGGGCTTGATAAATTATTCTTTGAAATTTTGTCATCGCCCAAATTTAAAAAAATTACCGTCTCGGAAATTGCCGAAAAATTTTCCGACGAAGAAATAGTTGATCCGGTTGACTCAACCTGGGCCTCTTCGGAAGAAGATATCCGTCGGGGCGCGCAATTTCTTTCCTGGAACGATCCGGAAAATGCAATCCATGGCTGGCAATGGGAATTTACAAGTCTTGTTTTAAAAATCGTGGAAAAACTTGATCCTAAAAAACCATATTACAAAACCGTTCGGGATAAAATGGACCGCGCCCTCCACTCCTGCCAATATTGGTGGGCGAGCGCCAAACCTTGGTGGTCGCTTGAAATGATTGAAGGCGGCGCCTGGAGATTGATTGATGTTTTGCGTTCTATCCCGGACCTAAACGAGGAAGATCTAAAAAAGGGAGACGACCTTTACCAACGCATAGTTTTGAAAGCTTTTGAGTGGCAGAGAACCGGCTACATCAGAAAATTAGCCGAATCACAAAGACAATGGATTAAAATTCCTTTTAAGGAACGCGCCAAACCCGGCGAACTTCCCGCGTTTCTTCGAGCCATGAAACAAGAAATGGAAAAGGCGGCGAAAAATAAAGAGTTTGAAAAATCTATTCTTTGGCGCGACGCGATTAATAAAATTAACGAAGGAACGGATATTTACGACGCGGTTCATGTGGTGGATCAGTTGCGAGCCGCCGTTTCGCATCAAGAACTTGAAAGATTAGTTAAAAAATATAAACAAAGTTATAAAAAAATGCGCGGCGGACAACCGGAACAGCGAGGTTAGCCCCGGCAAAATTTATGCCCCATCAAAAAAATAAAATATTATTAAACCAAAAATGGGCGGCTGAATTTATTGCCTCCCGTTTTAAAAAATACTGGCCCGAGGCTGAAAAAGTTTTAGCCGTTAAGATAGATATCCTAAAAAATTTCTTGGGTTATCTGCGTTTTACTCTGCGCTACAGAATTTTTATCAAAAATAACCGCGGAAAAATTGAAGAAAAGAATGTTATTATTAAAACCGAACAGCCAAAGCGCTTTGCCTGGCCGCCGCGAATCGGCACGGTGGAAAAAGATTTTTTGGCGACCCAGTTTCTCGTAAAAAACGGCTTGGGCGACCTCCTGCCTCACCCGCTGGAATTTTATGCTCCGCTTTGGGCTTATCTCTACGAAGAAGTGCGCGGCACAACATTGAAAAATTTCGTGCAAACGGAAACTTGGCGAAGCGACCGCTTTTTTAAAAATATTCCTGCGATAATTCGTACCCTGAAAAAAATCCACGCCATAAAGAAAAAACCGCGCTTTGCAAACGGCAATCATAAAAAAACTATTAAAAACGTATTTGTTGAGTGGCTTGGCCTTATCAAAAAATATTATCCCGCCGGGCTTTCCCGCGCCGAAAAAATCGTCGGATCGCTACAAAAACTTGAAAAAAAATACCAGAACATTCTTTTTAATCCAAAAACTTATCGCGTCACCCATGGAGATTTCCAAAGTGACAACGTTATCGAGGGCGAAGACGGAAAAATTATTTTTATTGATTTCGCCGATTGCAAATTTTTTAACCCCCTGGACGATCTGGCTTCTTTTCTTGTCCAGGCGGAAATGCATTTTAAATACGTTCGGCCCAAAAACTCCAGGGCGCTGACACAGAAACTCAAAAAATTAACTTACGCCGCGTATTTTGGAAAAAAAATGAAACCGCGCGACGCCCTGCAGATAGATTTTTTCGCGGCGAAAGACACTTTGCGCATTATTACTTTCATTTCCTTCACGCTCCGCGCCTGGCAGACAATTCACGACCACAATAAAATGACCGATTCACTTCTGACTTTTGCCGAGGAAAAAATCAAAACTCTTGAGAAAAAATATTTATGAAATACATTGACCTCCAAATTCACTCAGTCTATTCCGAGGGCGACCTTTTGCCGCGGCAAATTATTGAGCGGGCTCTAAAGGAAAACCTCGCCGTAATTTCCCTGACCGACCATAACGTCATAGAGGGAGCGGAAGAAATTATAAAACTCGGAGAAAAAGAAAAAATTACGGTTCTTCCGGGAGTGGAAATTTATACCGAATTTTCCGGCAAGCGCTTACATCTTTTGGGCTATAATTTCAATTTGGAAGATAAGGCGTTAAACGATCTGCTCTGGCAATCGCAAGTTCATCATTTGGAATGGGCGAAAAGATCTTTAAAAAAAATGGCTGACCTTGGTTTTAAAATTGATTTTCTTGATTTAGATAAATTAAAATCAAAATATTGCGGTTTTCGCCACCTGAAAACCATTGTGGAAAAATATGATGACAATGTGCGAAAAATGATTGCGGAAATCAAGCCGCAATTCGGCGAGCCGACTTTGTTTGAATTTATAAATTTTTATTTTGCTGAAGGAAAACCGGCTTATGTTCCGGAAATAAATATGCCGATTGACACGGCCGAGACGATAAAAACCATCACCGCCGCCGGCGGCCTTCCGGTCTTAGCCCATCCCGGCCAACAACTTTCCTGGCAAGACGATCATCTTGTAGCCGAATTAAAAAATGCTGGACTGCGAGGTCTTGAAGTTTTCTCGCCGTATCATAATTGGCACCAGATGGAACATTATCAAAAATTAGCCAATGATTTAGATTTAGTTCCGACCGGCGGCACTGATTTTCACGGCGATCTTCGCGACCCAACCTTAAAACATCAATTTGTCCACAGCGCCTGGGATTATTTCAAAATTCCTTACGCCGTTTATGAAAATCTGAAAAAACATTTATAAAAAATAAATCTGCGGATCGGTCTTTGCCAAAAGGCCGATTTTTTGTTAGAATTAAGTAAAATTTATGAACAAATACATTATCGGCCTGGACCTCGGCGGGACGAAAATCGCCGCCGGCGCGGTGGACACTCGCGGCAAAGTTATCAAAAAAATAACTCTTCCGACCGAAGCCCGCCGCGGCAAAAAAATAATCCTAAAAAACATTCTCGCGGCCGCGAGTAAAGTTTGGCTGCCGGGAGTAAAAGCTGTCGGCGTCGCCATGGCTGGCCAGTGCGATTTTAAAAACGGCGTTTTTGTTTCCGGGCCGAATTTTCCAAAAAATTTTAAAAATATTAAAATCGGAAAATTTTTGAAAGAAAACTTCCGCGTGCCCGTTTACCTGGATAACGACGCCCGCACCTTTACTTTGGCTGAGGCGATTTTTGGCGCTGGCCGAGGTTTTAAAAATATTATTGGCATCACTCTTGGTACGGGAATTGGCGGTGGGATTGTGATAAACGGCCAACTGATTCGCGGAAAAAATAATACGGCCGGCGAACTCGGCCATATGACGCTTGACATCTCCTCGCCATACCGCTGCAGTTGCGGTCGATTTGGCCACTTTGAAGCCCTCGCCTCAGGCACGGCGTTGGAAAATTTCTACAAAAAGTTATCCGGAAAATTTTTACCGGGCCCGGAAATCGCCAAAAATATTTTGGCCAAAGATAAAAATGCCAAGCAGGCCGTTGCCCAACTCGGAAAATTTTTAGGCCTTGGTTTGGCCAACCTCGCCCAGCTTTTAGATCCGGATTTAATCGTAATTGGCGGCGGATTAAGCAATACTCCGGCCCTCTGGCCTGCCGCTTTACAGGAATTCAAAAAGGGAGTAATATATAAGTCGCTTAAAAACACAAAAATAGTTAGAGCCAAACTCAAAGATGACGCAGGAATTATCGGCGCGGCGTTACTGCCCGATATTAGATATTAGATATTTGCTATTCGTTTTCAGCCTAATATCCAATATCTAATAGCGAATATCCTTTATATGTCTCTTGCCCACAAAACTCAATCGCCAAAAAATTGGAGAGAAAGACCTTCTCGCCGGATTTTTGATAAATTAAAACTTGGAAAAGTAAAAGAATTTTTCGCGAATCTTTTAAATTCCATAAAAAGCAAATGGCCGAAAAATTTAGCAGAGACCGCGCCGCGGCCGAACGACGCTCCTCTCGCCCCCCTTGCCCCGCCCACTCCGTCTTCCGCCAACACAAGCAACTTTTTTTCTAAAATATTTCAAAAAATCATTTTTATGGCAAAAAATCTTCGCTACCGAGTGAGAAGCCGCCGCCGCAAACTTGGATGGAACAAAATAGTTGGTTACGGCATCGCCGGCATTTTATTTTTAGTTTTAATTTTCGGTATTATGGGTGTCGCCTCGCTGGCCTGGTTTTCCCGCGACCTGCCTGATCCGGATAAATTGCTTGACCGCCAGGTGGCGCAAAGCACGAAAATTTACGACCGCACCGGCGAGCACGTGCTTTATGAAATTTACAGCGACCAAAAACGCACCATGATTGAATTGACCGACATTCCGGAATACGTAAAACAAGCGACCATTGTCGCCGAAGACCGCGGCTTCTATACCCATCACGGTTTTGATTGGAAGGGCATTCTTCGTTCGGTTTGGGTAGACATTTTCAAGGGCCAAAAAGTCGGCGGCTCCACTATTACCCAGCAACTCGTGAAAAACGCCATTCTCTCTCCGGAAAAAACTTTTACCAGAAAATTCAAAGAACTGGCGCTTTCCATTCAGATTGAAAGAAAATTTACCAAAGACCAGATTTTAAAAATGTATTTTAATGAAATTCCTTACGGCTCAACCGCTTACGGCATCCAATCCGCGGCCCAAACTTATTTTGGGAAAAACGCCAAAGACCTGGATTTGGCCGAAGCGGCGCTCTTGGCCGCCGTGCCGAAAGCCCCAACCTATTACTCTCCCCGCGGCAGCCACACCGACGATCTGCTCTCCCGGCAAAAATATATTTTAGACGGCATGGTTGAAGAAGGTTATGTGAATAAAGATGAGGCCGAAGCGGCAAAAAATGTTGATATTCTCGCCAGGGTTATTGATAAAAAAGAATCAATCACCGCGCCGCATTTCGTAATGTACGTCAAAGAATTACTGACGGAAAAATACGGAGAAAAAGTCGTGGAACAAGGCGGCCTCAAAGTTTACACCACGCTTGATTTTGATAAACAAAAATTCGCCGAAGAAGCCGTCACAGAAAATACTGAAAAAAATTCCACGAAGTACAACGCCTGGAACGCCGCGCTTGTGGCCATTGATCCGAAGACCGGACAAATTTTGGCTATGGTCGGCTCAAAAGATTATTTTGGCGAACCGGAACCAGAAGGCTGCGATCCGGGTTTGAACTGCAAATTTGAACCGAACGTGAATGTCTCGCTTCGGCTCCGCCAGCCCGGCTCTTCTTTCAAACCGATTGTTTACGCCACGGCATATCAGAAAGGTTTTACTCCGGAAACCATGCTTTTTGATTTAGTCACGACTTTTAAAACTGATACTAAAGATTACATCCCGCATAATTATGATGACAAAGAACACGGCCCGGTTTCCATGCGGTCCGCGATGGCTGGTTCACTGAATATTCCGGCCGTGAAAACTTTGTACCTTGCCGGAATTGATAATGTTTTAAATTTGGCGCAAGCCATGGGTTACACAACACTTAATGATCGCTCGCGCTTTGGCCTGTCGCTCGTTTTGGGCGGCGGCGAAGTGCGGCTTTTGGAACACACTGCGGCTTTCGGCGTTTTCGCGGCTGACGGAAAATTGCACGAAACCACACCGATTTTAAAAATTGAAGATGCAAAAGGACAAGTCCTTGAAGAATGGAAAGAAGATGCCGGCAAAGAAGTAATGTCAGTGCAAACCGCGCGGCAGATTCAGAGCATAATGTCTGACGATGCGGCCCGCGCCTATATTTTCGGCGCGCGAGGCCCGCTTACTCTTCCCGACCGGCCGGTCGGAGCTAAAACCGGTACGACAAACGACTGGCGCGACGGCTGGACCATGGGTTATACTCCGTCACTCGTCGCCGGCGTTTGGGCGGGCAATAACGACAACAAAGAAATGAAACGCGGCGCTGACGGCGTCTTTGTCGCCGCTCCGATCTGGAATGCGTTTATGAAAAAGGCGCTCAAGGATACGCCGGTTGAGTATTTTACTCAGCCTAAACCGACTGAAACTAACAAACCAATTCTAAAAGGAGAAATCGGACCGGAGACCATCGTAAGAATTGATAAACTCTCGGGAAAACTCGCCACGGAATTTACTCCGCCGACTTATATCGTAGAAAAAAAATTCCGCGAAGTTCATACCATTTTATTTTATGTGAATAAAGATAATCCAAACGGCCCGCCGCCGGAAAATCCCGCGGCTGATCCGCAGTTCGCGAGTTGGGACGCGCCGATTCAAAAATGGGCTGAAGAACAAGGATATACAATTGATACCCAGCAAATTCCGTCTGGCTACGATGATGTTCATTTGCCGCAAAACAAACCAACCGTCTCTATCCTTTCCCCCAACGCGAACGCCACGATAAATTCGCGCGAAACCACGGCTTCGGTTTCAGTTTCCGCCCCGCGCGGCATAATTTCTCGCGTAGAATATTTTGTTGACGGACAAAAAGTTGGAATGTCCAATACCGCGCCGTACACCGCGACGCTCTTGATTCCAAATTCTATTGGCAACGGCTTTCATACTTTGCGCGCCACGGCTTACGACGATATTGATGATTTCAATTCCGCGGAAGTTAATTTTAATCTTCTGGCGGAAAAATTGCCGCCGCAAATTAATTTCACGGCACCGCGAAACAATTCGTCTTTTTACGCTTCAATGTTTCCGCTCACGATTACTGCTTCAACATCTGACTTATCTTCCATCGCTGAAATTTCTTTCTTCGCGAAAGGTCCCGGCGGGCCGGAACTCTTAAAAACTTATTCCGCGCCGTCTGAAGACACTTTCACTTTCCGCTGGACTTCGGCGCCTCACACCGGCGACTTCCAACTCTACGCGGAGGTTACGGACAAAGACGGCACCACAACCCGCAGCCGTCCAATCTCCGTGACGGTGTTGTAAAAATATGACAAACTCCAATTTCCCTCTACCCTTCGGGGGGACAGAAAAAATAAAAAACACAGCGCCTAGTTCCCTCTACCCTTTGGGGAGAGGGTTAGGGTGAGGGGGCAAGAGGAGGGACAATGAAAAGAAACAATATCCCAAAATGCCGAACGCTACGGAGAAATCAAACCGACGCCGAGCGAAAATTATGGTCAGCAATCCGCGATCGCCAACTTGGTGGAATAAAATTTAGAAGACAATTTCCCGTTGATAAATACATTCTAGATTTTTACGCGCCGGAATATCACCTCGGCGTTGAGGCCGACGGCGGGCAGCATTTTGAAAACCCGAGCCAGAAATACGATGAAACAAGAACAACGGAATTAGCCAAACACGGAGTACGGATATTAAGATTTACCAATTTAGAAATATTAAAAAACCTGCGAGGAGTTTGTGAAAAGATTCTGGAAGTTACAAAAGAGCAAACCCCCTCACCTCAATCCTCTCCCCGGCGGGGAGAGGAGGAATAATCGCCGCCCAATTCCGTGACGGTGTTGTAAAAGACAGAAAATTTTAATTAATAATTAACCATAAAACTATGAGTACATTTGAATCAATAATACTCATCGTCGCACTCTTCTTTGGTATTTTGGCATATCTAAATTGCAGAAGACTTAAAAAAAGATTTGATATCGTAGAAAGAATGCTCGAATGGAAAAATATTTTAAATTTGGAGGAAAAAAGATGGGATAATTTACCAGACGAAGTTAAAAGAGACATCAAAGAGCGAAATAAGGGGCTTTAATTAATATGAAAGACGAGATTTACGTGAAATGCAAAAATGATAAGGCTTACTCACCAATAGGAGTGAGAAATCTCATCGCACAAGCCGAAAAAGAAAATGACGGCGATCTTCAAGCCGTTCTAGACAACAAACACAAATATAAAAATTTATGGGAGATGTGGCATGGACATTTTTTTGCTCTCGCTCTTTATAAACAGTTTGGTGAGGATTATAAATTCAATCTTTGTATACCCGAAAATGATCCTCCCGATTTATATTTTTTACAAGCCAATGGAGATGGCGCTTTCCCGGTCGAAATAATGGAATTATACAAGCCCGACGAAAATTTTAAAAACTACACTGACTTAGCAAAACATGTTTGGAATACAAATGGTCTAATGAATTATGAAACGTGTTATTTATTATTAGCTTCAAGATTAAACACAGACAAATTTAATGTTACAAAATTTATATCTGAAATGAAAAATTTTGACTGGAAATTTCAGCGAATTTATATATCTTTTTATACAGAGAAAATTTCGCAGTGGACATTCTTTGAGATTTTCCCACCAACCCCGCATAACGACAAAAACTTCATGTCTTACAATCTTAACGATGATAAAAAATATTATTATTAAAAGCTCTGAAAATCTAGAAAAAATAAAATCAGCCATGGCGAAAGACGGGCCGGAGAAGTTGCACGTGCTTTCTGATTTTGACCGAACTTTGCTCCGCGCATTTGTGGACGGACAAAAATCTCCGTCGGTAATTGCCCAAATCCGAAACGGAAAATATTTGACGCCCGACTACGCTCCGCGAGCGCACGCCCTTTTTGATAAATACCGCCCGATTGAACTTGATCCAAACTTAAGCCGCGCGGAAAAGTCAAAAGCCATGCACGAATGGTGGAGCGAACATTTTAAACTTTTAGCCGAGTCTGGTCTCACAAAACAGGTAATGCAGAAAATCGTGGCCACAAAGACTTTGAAGTTCCGTGACGGAGCACTGGAGTTTCTTGATTTTCTGCACGAGCGAAATATTCCGCTTGTCATAATGAGCGGCGCGCCGGGCGATATGATTGCGATGTACTTGGCGCAAGAGGGCCGGCTTTATGATAATGTCTATATCATCGCCCCATTTTTAGAATTTGATGCCAGCGGAAAAATGATCGGCGTCAAAGAACCGATTGTCCACGCCCTAAACAAATACGAAATTATTTTAAAAGACTTCCCTGTTTTTGAAAAAATAAAGAATCGGCAAAATGTTTTACTTTTGGGCGATAGTCTGGACGATGTTGGAATGGTGGAGGGATTTGATTACAAAAATATGTTGAAGATTGGATTTTTAAATGAAAAAGTTGAAGAAAATTTGGAAAAATTTAAAGAAACTTTTGACGTCGTCCTTCTCGGCGATCCGGGAATGGAATATATAAATAATTTACTGCGTGAAATGTTTGCCTAAAAAATATTATCAAAAACATCCGCCAGATCGACGGATGTTTTTTGTTTTATTATTTTTCCGGATCCCCGCCTTCGCGGGGATGACCCGTGGGGTCACTTTTTAATCGGCATTACGATGTAGAGATAATCGCTGCCCTCAACTTTTGGCCTCAAGAGTGACGGGCTGTCGGCTGAAGTTAATTCCAGCGCCACTTCTTCTGATTCCATGGCTCCGAGCCCGTCCAAGAGATATCTATAATTTAAAGTAATTTCATTTTCTTTACCCTCAACTTCCGCTTCAAGTTTTACGGTGTTCTCACCAAATTGAGAATTGGCCGAAGACAAAACCAATTCGCCAACTTTTTCTTTTCCCGGTTTAAAACCGAAGGTGACATCAAAAATTCCGGGCTTGGCGAAAAGACTCGCGGTTTTTACGACTTTAATAAGTTCGTTTCGGTTAAAATTGGCGCGCGTCTCATAACTCGCCGGAATAATTTGTTTGTAATCGGGATATTGGCCGTCAATCACCCGCGAAACAAGATCCACACCGTTTAGGGAAAACATTATTTGATTTTCCGCGAGATATATTTTTACCAAATTCGGCGCTTCGGGATCTTCACTGTCGCGGAAAACGGAGAGAATTCTTAAAACTTCCTGCATGGTCCTGGCTGGCACAATCACGTCACGGGAATTGGCATTTTCTCCGGCGGAAAGTTCCAGGGTTTTTTCCGCCAAACGATAACTGTCGGTCGCGGCCACCACTACTTTTTTCTTTTGGCCGTCAAAATGCATTAAAAGACCGCTGATTTCCGGCCTGATTTCGTTTGTGGAAGTCGCAAAAACCACTTGATTCACGGCTTCGCGAAATTTTCCAATGTCTAAACTATAAGCCGCTTCCTTGGCCACTTCCGGAATCAAAGGAAACTCGCTTGTTGCGGCGCCCCGAATCCGCGTTTCATAATTTTTACACCTAATTTCCAGTGTTTGGTCCTGCAAACTTAAATCAATCTTGTCGTTCGGCAAGGAACTGACGTAGTCGGCAAAAAGTTTCGCCGGCAGCGTTATGGCGCCGTCCTCTTCTATTTTTCCCCTCACCTCGCACTTAATGCCAATTTCAAGATTTGTCGCGAGAAGCGTAATAATCCCCCCATCAGCTTTAAACAAAACGTTGTTTAAAATGGGGAGATTAATGTTTTTACTCGCGATGTGGCTTGAAATTAAGAGACCGCGATTTAAGTTTTCCTGTGTACAGGATAGTTTCATATCAATACAATATTTTATTTTATATTTTTATATTTAATAGTAATAAGCGTTTTGATTTCTGTGGATTATTTTTCTAAAACTTTTTTGTTTAAAGGAAATTTTGATGTTTTGGTCTGTGGAAAGTTTTTTTGATTTTGTGGACGAGTGGTGGGGAAAATTTTTCGGAAGAGTTTTTTTGATTTTTTATTCCCACCTCGCCAAATTTTAGACACAGCTTTTTCCACAGGAGTTCGGGATAACTTTTGGTTTTAATTGTTGTATAGTCTTTGTTTTATTTGTTCTATTTCTTGTTTTAGCCGATCGCTTGTTTCAACTTCATGAGTAATTTTAAGAAAAGCGTGCATTGCCGTTGTATGATCGCGGCCGCCGAGCTCGTGACCAATGGCCGGGTAAGAACTTTCTAATTCTTTGCGCATCAAATACATTACGATCTGTCGGGGAAAAGCCAAACGCTTCTCGCGGCTTTGTCCCAAAAGTTCATCAAGTTTCAAGTCGTAAAATGCCGCTACAGTATTGATTAATTGTTTTGGCGTGGCCGATTTTCTTCCGGAGGTAACGTGGCTTTCCAAAATTCTTTTTACCAGCTCCAGAGAAATTGGAGTATGCTGAAACTGTTCGTAAGCAATAATTTTGTTTAAGGCGCCCTCAAGCTCGCGGATATTATTTTGAATGATAACGGCGATATGATTTACGATTTCTTGATCCAGTTCCAGCCCCTTTTCGGCGCATTTTGCTTTTAAAATAGCAATACGCGTTTCATAATCTGGTTGGGAAATATCGGCGATCATGCCCCATTCAAAGCGGGAAATCAATCGTTGTTCCAGCGCCGGAATCGCTTTTGGCGGCCGGTCTGAAGTCATGACGATTTGTTTGTCTGCCTGATGAAGATCATTAAAAGTATGAAAAAATTCTTGCTGCGTTCCGTCTTTCGCGGCCATAAATTGCACATCATCAATTAAGAGCAAGTCGGGCGAGCGGTAAGTTTGTTTAAATCTTTCAGTGGTTCTGGATCTGATGGCTTGGATATAATCATTGGTAAATTTTTCGCTTGTGGTGTAAAGAACTTTTTTATTTGGGTCAGCTTCCAAAATCGCGTGGCCTATCCCCTGCAGGAGATGGGTTTTGCCAAGTCCAACGCCGCCGTAAATAAAAAGCGGGTTGTAAGTGCTCTTGCCCGGATTTTTCGCCACGGCTTGCGCGGCAGCATGAGCCAGTTCATTATTTTTCCCCACCACGAAACTTGGGAAAGTATATTTAGGATTAAGTCCAAATCTATTGGCGGGCGCTTCGGAGGCAACGGAAGGCGCTGCGGCACGAACCGCGGTCGCGGCAGCCGGCACATCGGTTTTGCCGATTTGCGGTTTAACCAGTTCTACTTTGTAAACAACTTCTTTAATGTGGCCGCCGATGATTTTTTGTAAAGTTTTTAAAATTGATTGGTGATATTTGTTTTCCAACCACGCTTTGGTAAAAGTATTGGGTACGCCCACAATCACTTTTTCTCCATCAACAAAAGAGACGGCCGTGTTTTTGAACCAAGTGGTGAAGTTCGCTTTGGTGAGGTTCAGTTCCAGTTCACCAAGAACTGCTTGCCAAAGTTGTTGGTTAGTCATAAGGAGAAGATTTATTGCCGAGGATAGCGAGCGGAAAAGCGTTTACGCTTTTTCCGAGCGACACAGGCAACACGGGGGTGAAGGCCCCGTATGATCGGAAGGCGTCTCTTCTAATAATATATCACAGAAAAAGAAGTGCTAAAATAGGTGTAAAGAGGTCAAAAGTGAATAAGGTGTTGATGAATTGGGGAAAACTATTTTAAAAATTATTACGCAAAAATTAAATTATAAATTTTTTACTTTAAAGGGTCAAAACCTCCTTTAGAAAACGGGTTACATCGCAAAACTCGCCAAATAGCTTTCGCTCCCCCGCGGAAAACCCCATATTTTTCTATGGCCGCGTATCCATAATCAGAGCAAGTCGGATGAAAGCGGCAAAAACCATCCGGAAAGAGGAAAGAAAAAAATCCGTGGTCAAAAGAAAGGGTTTTTTGGTAAATTTTAATGACCTTCAAAACAGTTTTTCTGGCCGCGAAGGTGAGTGTAGTCATTTTTTTGTCGGGTTAATCAGACCAAAGTGTTTCAGGCCAGAAATGACGTCATTTTTCAGTTCCTCGTACTTTTTTCCCGAGGCAAAAGGCAAAGCTGAGATTACAAGGTCGTATCCTGGAGCAATTTGGATGATTTTTTCCTGGATTACTTCCCGGATTTGTCTTTTTATCCGGTTTCGTACCGTGGCAAGCTTTGAAACTTTAGTCCCGACCACAATGCCAAAGCGGGAAACAGCCCGGCTGTTTTCTAAAATCTTAAAACCGAGAATTTTTGTATAGAAAGACCGTCCCCTTTTCCAGATTTTTTGAAAATCTTTGTCAGATAGCAGGCGATGGGGTTTGGATAACATGTTTTTGGTCTTTTTAGACGGTTAATCTTTTTCTTCCCTTAGCCATTCTTCTTTTCAGGGTGTTGCGGCCGCCGGGAGTGGACATCCGGCGCAAAAAACCGTGCACTTTTTTGCGGCGAAGTTTTTTGGGCTGATAAGTTCTTTTTGTTGCCATAAAATTTTTACAAATTATTAACTACAAATTACAAATCATTTACAAATATACAAATAACGGGGAAAGAGTTTCGCTAGATTAACGTGTTGGCAAGGATTTGTATATTTGTACCGAATTTGTAATTTGTAGTATTGTAATAATTAAATTCTTTCTAAAATTTTTAATTCCAATTTGTCGGTTTCGGTGTCGTAGACCGCAAAAGTCGCTTTATAAAACATTCCCGCTAAAGTTCCCGGATTTACAAGCCGCGTCTGGCCAATTTTTTCTTCCCAGGGTTTGTGCGTATGGCCGTAAAAGACTAAATCAAACGTGCCTTTTTTGGCTAATTCTTGCGCTTTTTCCGGAAAATGAGTAAAAGCGATTTTCTTTCCGTCCACTTCAATTTTTCCTATCTCGCCGTGGATTTTAACATTCGGAAAATTTTTCGCGACTTTCTCTAAAAGTTCTGGATCGCCGACATTTCCATGGACAAAATGGAACTCACCGGAAAATTTCGGCATTATGACCTGGGACAAAACAGACGGAGCCGCCAGATCGCCGCAATGAATGATAAATTTAATGTTTTCCCGGCTAATCCAGTCCAGCGCTTTTTCTATGTTGGGCAGATTGTCGTGGCTGTCGGATAAAATTGCGATGCGCATTACTTTATCGCCAAATTTTTAAGAAGTTGAACTGCTTTTCGATTTTTGATGATGTTTGATAAGTATTGTTTTGACTCTTCGGAGCGGACGCGTTCTAAAAGATCAGGCTCGTTTTTGTAGGCCTCGGTGAGTTTCATCACTTCTTCTTCAATTTCCGCCGCCGTGGCTTCAATTTTTTCCGCCGACGCGATTTCTTTTATGGCTAACGCGGTTTTTATCCGCTCCACGGCCCGCGGCGCGAGATCTAACATTAACTGGGCTTCCGTTTTTTTGATATTTTTCAAATAATCTTCAAAATTTACGCCGCGTTCAGCCAAAGATTCCTCAAGTTCGTGGACCATTTTATGGGCTTCGGAGTTTACGAGCGAGTCAGGAATATCTTCAATCCGAGAATCGGCCACAACCTGCTTTAAAGTTTCTTCTTCCAGGCGCGCTTCTTCCTGATTTTCCATTTCAGCGAGCAAATTGCGCCGGATCAAAATTTTAAGAGCATCAAGCGTCTCTTGGCCCAAGGTTTTCGCAAAATTATCGTCTAAAGCCGGGGGTTGGAGCTCAAAAACTGAAGTAACTTTTACTTTGAAATCAACGGTTTTTCCGGCGATATTTTTTTGATAATGTTCTTTTGGGAAAGGCAGGGAAAATTCCTTGTGTTCGCCAGCCGAAAGACCGAGAAGTTGGTCGGTTAAGCCGGGAACGTAGTAGGCTTCGCTCATAAAAACCGCGTGATTTTTGGCTTGACCGCCCTCAAGCGGTACTTTATCCAAAAACATATCCATATCAATTACCATTTTATCGGTTTTTCCCGCCGGACGGTTGGCTAAAATCTCTTTGGTTTGCATTTTTTGGATTTCGCGCAGGGCCGCGTCAACTTTTTCTTCAGCAACCTCGTTTTTTTTGCGAGAAATCTTGATTTTGTGATAATCGCCCAATTTTATTTTGGGGACAAGCGCAACTTTTGCCTTATAAATCAAAGGATTTCCCGGAGCCAGTTTTACGATGGAGATTTCTGGCGAGCCGAGAGTTTCCAAATGTTCATCTTTTATGACTTTTGGATAAGTTTTTTCCACAGCGAGCTCAGCGGCTTTTTCATAAATTGTCATTTCGCCGACATGTTTTGCCAAAACATCAAAAGGAACTTTTTCCGGACGGAAACCGTCAATTTTTGTTTCAAGAGCAAGCATGGCTGCCGCTTTGTCTAAAAAATTTTTTAATTCTTCGGCCGGAATTTCAATTTCCAATTCCAGCGTATTCTTTTGCGCGGTTTTAGAATTTATTTGCATTGTTGTTTTAGAAAATTAGATTAGGTTTTCTTTGGTAAGTTTAAAGAAAATTCATTTTTTTGTCAACGGCAAAAGAGGAAATCCACAAAATATCCACAGGGGGGCTAATCCTCGAATAAACCCCAGCACCAAAGCCCGGAGATGGGCGGATATTAATCAATATATAAATCACGGAAACGCCTGCGGCTTTCTTTTACTAAAATTGTTTGTTTGGAGAAAGGCTTGGTGCGGGGTTACCGCGCCCGACTTCGCCTTGACACGTAATTTGTGAGTAATTATGGATAGTTCTTTAAAGAAACTAATAAACAATTTTATTGGAAAAATGGCGAAGTCAAGGCGGGCGGGTTAACTGCCAAAAAATTTTCCGTGGCAAGGCCTTGAAAATTTTTGGCCAGTTAATAAAAAAAGCCTCACGATGTGTAGTCGTGGGGCGTGGTTTAGAAGGAGAGCGGCTTGCCGCACAGCAGACATTGGCCGGGGTCTGTTCCTCCCGTCGGGTTTCCGAAGCCGCAGTGGGGGCACCTCACGCGGTTCGGCATCTCGGGAGCGTCTGAGGCGAACAGAAAGTCCACTTCCAGAGATTCTCCCTCAACTTCTCCTTCCGACGGCAGAGAAGTGTCGGGATTGCCGTGGAGAAGCCATGCGCTGATCGTGGCTTCGTCGGCCGGACAGGGTCTTCTGATTTCCCTTGTGCTCATGGTCTCCTCACTTCCCGACCCGTTCGCGAAACCACAGGCAGAGGGCGTAGAAGCTCTGCTCGGCTTCGTCGCCCAAAATGGCCCCGAGCGGCAAAGGCCGCCGGCCGCGTTCCGCGACGACGGTTTGGCCAAACGCTCCGCAGCGTTCACGGAATTCAATATCCAGTTCCGTTGCCCCGATAAAAAAGTTGGCACGGCGTTGCATTTCGCCGATTTGGCCGATTGCTTCTTCTAGTTCCACCATCTCTCCTCCCTCCTTTTTCCGTTTTTGGTACGGCGATTTCCCTTCGTTGGTTTTTATTTATAATGTAGAATACATGTTTTTAAATTTTTTGTCAAGATTGAAATAAAAAAAGGCCGTTTTGGCCGTTTTTGAAATATAAATTTTTGAAGCAAGGGTTTTAGTGGGTATCTTCTTTTGATCTTTCCAAAATTAGTTTGGCTTCTTCTTTAGCGCAAGCTTCCTCTTCTTTTGAGATTTTTTTCATTTCTTCCTCTGTCAAAATTTTAGAACCCTCAACAATTTCTGTTAAGAAGTCCGTGTAAGCCGACCACGAATCAAACAATTCCTCTTCATGACCAGGTTTTCTTTGGCCAAGGGATAAAAGAGCTTGTTTCAAATGATAATCTCTTGCCAAATTTCTAAGAGTTCTTTCAGCTTTTTGTTTTTCTGCTTCCAACTCAGATTCGCGGCGCGCGGATGTTTCTCTCGCCATAAATTTTAAGACTATTTTTTTATAATTTTATCAACAATTCCATACTTCAACGCCTCATCCGCGGTCATAAAGTAGTCGCGGTCCGTGTCTTTTTCAATTTTTTCTCGTGCCTGGCCGGTGTGTTTAGATAAAATTTCATTCAGGCGATCTCTAATTCGCAAAATTCTTTCCGCTCGAATTTTAATATCAATCGCTTGGCCTTCGGCGCCGCCCATAACTTGATGAATCAAAATTTCCGAATTTGGCAGGGCAAATCTTTTACCCTTTGCTCCCGCGGCGAGTAAGGTGGCCGACATACTCGCGGCCAAACCGACGCAAATTGTGGAAACATCGGGCTTGATGTATTGAATTGTATCGTAAATCGCGAGTCCAGCCGTGACTGATCCGCCGGGGCTATTGATGTACAACTTAATATCTTTTTCTTTGTCTTGGCTTTCCAAAAATAAAAGCTGGGCGATGATTGTGTTTGCCACGCCGTCGTCCACCGTGTCGCCCAAAAAGACGATCCGGTCTTTCAAAAGTCTTGAATAAATATCATAAGCCCGTTCGCCGTAAGTTGATTTTTCAATTACGGTCGGGATAAGATGCTGGTAATTTATTTCGTTATTTTTTGTCGTCATATTTTATTATTTTAATTTTTAATTTTATTTAGGCCGCTTCTTTCTGCTCTCTTGGTTTGGCCGGTTTTAATCCCTTGCGGTGACCGCGTTGCCAGCCGCGCGCAGCTCGTCTGCTCTTCTTGCCGCTTGGTCGATTTGTTTCAGCCATAACTACATCTTCCCGCGCAGTTTTTTTATCCAGAGTTTCAGTAATTTGTTCGGTCGTCCAGTCTTCTGGCGGCGGAACGCCGAGCGCCCCTTCATATTTAGCCGCCGACTCTTTGTGCAGCCGCTCCAAATCTTCCCGCTCTTGCTTTTCTTCTTCCCACCAGTCAGATGTTTTTAATTTAGCTTCTTTCTTGCGTTTTTTATCAATTTGTTCTATCGTTCTGCTCTCTTCTCTAAAGATTCCCGGGCCAAAAATTTCTCGCGCCATATATTTGGTAGTTAATGGTTAATAGTTCACAGTTCACAGAAGTTTTTGTCCATGAACTCTGAACTATGAACTATTTACTCTATTCTCCATCCGCCATCTATTTTAACTAATTTTCCCGGAATGGTAAACCCGGCCGCTTTGGCGTGCCCACCACCACCGAAAGTTTTGGCGAGACGGGAAACATCAATCCCCTCAGTTGTGGTTCGGAAACTTCCTTTTATTTTTCCGTCTTCCAGGGCCTTTAGAACCAAAACCATTTTTGCCCCTTTCAGATTATTCAAAAAATTCGTCACGCCATCAAGCGCTTCTTCATCCAAGTTGGCTAATTCCAAATCTTCTTTCGTAATTATGGTCGTGACAACGCCCAATTCTTTATTCTCGGTCAGCCGCGACAAAATTGTTCCCCAAAATTTTAAAACATCCAGAGATTTGTTTTTTAAAACGTTAGTTGAGATCTCATTTAATTTTGCGCCGCGCGAAAGAAGTTTTCCGGCGGCTTCAAGCGAAGCAAAAGTTGTCGCGGGATTGCTGAAATTCGCCGTGTCGGTAATTAAGCCGGTAAGAAGTAAGGTGGCGGCGTTTTTACTCACCGGAAAATTAAGTTCTTCAAAAAGAGTAAAAACAATTTCCGCGGTGGAAGATGATTCCGGATTAACAATATTTATCGCGCCAAAGTTTTCGTTAGTTTGATGATGGTCAATGTTTAAAATTGAGGTGCTAGGCGGGAGAGCGCGAAGTTCCGCTTCAATCCCCGTCTGTTTCAGGTCACCGCAATCCAAGATGGCGATTAAATCAAAGTCAGCAAGATTAATTTCTCCAAAATTACTTTTAACTTTAGTTCTTCCGGGCAAAAAATCAGCGGTGGAAGAAATCGGGCCAAGGGCAAAAAAAGTATTGGCCTTGCCGAGCGTGTCCAGGAATTCCGAAAAAGCCAAGCCGGAACCAAGCGCGTCGCCGTCGGGTTTTTGGTGGGTTAAAACCAGAATTTTTTTTGCAGCTAAAATTAGCTGTTCTAATTTGTTAATTAATATTTGATTCATCTTCTTTGACTTGGTTAATCAAATTTTCCACCACTTCGGCCTTTTTCTCCGTGATGTCTATTTTAAAGGTAATTTTTGGGACAAACTTTGTCGCCATCTTTCTGAATAGGTTTTTTTGAAATTCGCGGACGGCGCGGCCGGCGATTGTAAGGCATGTTCCTGTAAATTTTTCCGGCAAAACCGAAAGCCAGACCGTGGCGTATTTCAGGTCGTCCGAGACTTTGGCCCGGGTGATGGTGACAAGGCATCCGAGAGGAAACTCCACTTCCCGGCTGAAAAACACGCCCAGTTCCCGGATAATCAGTTCTTCAAATTGTTCGGTGCGTAAAGACATATAAGATAATTTATGAATAACCTATCTTAATACTATCACGAAATCTTGTCAAAGATATACTTAAATTGTAGAATATATCAATATGTACTTACAGAAATTGGAAATTCAAGGATTTAAGTCTTTCGCCAATAAGACCGTTTTGGAATTTACTGCCAAGGGCAGAAATCAAAAAAGTGTAACTGCGATAGTTGGTCCAAATGGCAGTGGCAAATCCAATATTGCCGATGCTGTCCGCTGGGTTTTGGGCGAGCAGAGTTTAAAATTGCTCCGCGGCAAAAAGTCGGAAGACGTGATTTTTTCCGGATCGCCGAAAAAACCGCGTATGGGTTTTGCCGAGGTTTCGTTATATTTGAATAATGAAGACGGTTCCGCGCCGATTGATTTTCGCGAAGTGGTTTTGACTCGCCGAGTTTATCGAAGTGGCGAGAGCGAATATTTGATTAATAAAAGTAAGGTTCGCCTTTCGGACGTTTTATTGCTTTTGGCCCAATCAAATTTTGGCCAAAAAACCTACTCCATCATCGGCCAGGGCATGGTGGATGCGATGTTACTTGCCACGCCGCTTGAACGTAAAGAATTTTTTGATGAAGCGACTGGAGTTGAACAATACCAAATGAAGCGCGATCAGGCTTTGAATAAATTAAAAGCCGGCGAAGAAAATTTACGCCAAGCCGAAACGCTTTTTGCCGAAATTGAACCGCGGGTAAAATCTTTGACGCGCCAAATGAAGCGTTTGGCCGAACGGAGTCAGGTTGAAGCTGAACTGAAAAGTTTGCAGAAAAAATATTACAGCCATCTTTGGAAAGAGCTGACCGGCAAGATGAAAAATGAGGAAACGCGCGTCGCGCCGCTCGCGGCAAAAAAGAAAAAACTGGAAGAAGAAATTTCCGAAGCCGAAGGAAAACTGAAGGTGATGGAAAAAGAACAGCCGACGTCGGATGTTTTCAGAAAACTTCAAACTGAATACGAAAAATTATTTGAAGAAAAGAATCGTCTGCGCGAACGGGACATGACCGTCAAAAACAAGATTGCTCTCTTTGAACATGTTGGGCTTAGCCGGCCAATGGCCATGCCGGCCAGTGAAGTTGAAATGGCGATTGAAGATTTATTTCAAAGATATGAAAGTTTCGTCCAAAAATTAGTAAAAGCGAAAGAAGTCGGCGATTTGGCGAATTTAAAAAAAGAAGCGGAAGGCCTGCGGCGGGAATTCGCGGATTTTTTCGCTAAATTAAAACGCGAGCCGGCGAAGCATGAAGCCGCGAAAATTGATCCGTCTTTGCCGAAAGAATTGGAAAAAATTGCCGGTGAAATTGAAAAGATAAATCGCGACCTGACTGAAGTTCAAGTAAAAATTGAAAATTTTAATCGCGAACAAGAGATTGAACGGAGAAGTTTTTTTGAGTTGCAAAGAATTCTCCAGTTAAAACAGCACGAACTTTATCTTTTGACTTCAGAAATCAATTCCATTCAGGTGGAAAATGCTGGAGCCGTTGCGCGGCGTGAAGATTTGGAAAGAGAAATTAAACAGGAGTTGGGCGATTTGGGAAATCTCGGCGAGTCGGCCGGTTTTGAGTCGGATTGGCGCGATAAAATTTTTAAATTGAAACATCAGCTGGAATTGATCGGCGGCATTGATCCGGAAACGGAAAAGGAATATAAGGAATCGAGCGAGCGCTACGAATTTTTAAAAAGCCAGATTACCGATTTGCGCGGAGCGATAGATTCTTTAATGAAAGTGATCGGCGAATTGGACGGAATTATTAAAAAACAATTTGATACGGCTTTTGGAAAAATCAACGACGAGTTTGGAAAATATTTTAAAATTTTGTTTGGCGGCGGCAAAGCCCAGTTGACACTGAAAAAAGAAATTAAGG
This sequence comes from Candidatus Falkowiibacteriota bacterium, assembly GCA_016214745.1. Lineage (GTDB taxonomy): Bacteria > Patescibacteriota > Patescibacteriia > XYB2-FULL-38-15 > XYB2-FULL-38-15 > JAHIRI01. The sequence goes on from JACRNW010000016.1 coordinate 59,837, forward strand.
TAGAAGAAGAGGAAGCGGCCGAGGGAGAAGTGGCGGAAGTTGCGCCGGCAGAAGAGAAAAAAAAGAAAGGCGAGGAATTTGTCGCCGGAATTGAAGTGGAAGCTACTCCGCCGGGTAAGCGTTTAAAAAATATTGGCATGCTTAGCGGCGGCGAGCGGGCCCTCACATCCATCGCGCTTCTTTCGGCGATCATTGCCAATAATCCCGCGCCGTTTGTTGTTTTGGACGAAGTGGACGCCGCGCTTGATGAATCAAACTCCGTGCGCTTTGCCAATGTTTTTGATGAGTTGACCGGGAAGACTCAATTTATTTTAATTACCCACAATCGTGCGACTATGCAAAAGGCCAGTATTCTATACGGCGTGACTATGGAATCGGATGGCGTCTCGAGGCTCTTGAGCTTGAATCTTGAGCAGGCGGAAAAAGCGGTCAACCCCGCTTGACAAACAGACAGCACTGTAGCAAAATAGCAATACGGTCAGAAGTTAGACATTTATGATCCTTGGGATTTTTAAGATTCTTAGGATCGTTAGGTAAAGTGAAGTTTAAAATTTAAAAAATCTTAATAATCTTAAAAATCGTCAGAATCTTAATAATCTTAACAACATATGTTAGTAATTCGTCTATCTCGCACGGGTAAAAGCGCGCAGCCAAGCTACCGCTTGATTGTTTCAGAAAAAAGTAAAGATCCTTGGGGAAAATATTTAGAAATCCTCGGACATTATTATCCAAAAAAAGAAGCCAAGCTGGTGGACTTGAATGAAGAAAGATTAAAATACTGGTTGGGGAAAGGCGCAAAACTTTCCGAAACCGTAAATAATATTTTGGTTAATCAGGGAGTGGTAAATACGCCAAAAGTAAGAATGGTTAAGATTAGTAAGCGACGGGCGGCCAAAGCGGCTGAATCCAAAAAAGGAGCCGAGGCAGCTGCCAAAGCAGCAGCGCCAAAGGCCGAAACGCCGGTTGAGACAAAGGCTTAAGGGTTGACAAATTCTTTAAAAAATGTTATTGTATTAATATAAATAGCTCTTCTGTGCATGGTCGAACAGCAAAGCAGCTATTTTCTGAACATTTAACAAGAAAAGAAACGTATGGCAGAACGAGATCAAGAGTTCGTTGAATACATCGTGAAGCAGATCGTCAATCATCCGGAAGACGTCAAGACCGAAAGAACGGTCGACGAAATGGGAGTTTTAATCACTCTCAAAATCCATCCGGAAGACATGGGTTATGTGATTGGCAAGCAGGGTCAAACCGCTCGCTCGATCAGAACTCTGTTGAAGATTGTCGGTGCGAAGGAAAAAGCCAGAGTCAATTTGAAAATCTACGAACCGGAAGGTTCAAGGATGAATCGAAGAGGCCCGGCTCCTTCTTCCGATGTTGACGCGGATGTTGAAGACTTGAAAATCTAAAACATCAATATATAAAAATAACACACCACAAAATGGTGTGTTATTTTATTCTTAAACTCGACAGTCGAGCCGAGAGAGAATACAATTTGAATATGCTTCAATTTGACATCATCACAATCTTCCCCAAAAGTTTTGACTCTTATTTTTCCGAGAGCATTATTTCGCGTGGGCAAAAAAAGAAATTGATAAAAATAGATGTTCACGATTTGCGGAAGTGGACCGAAGATAAACGAAAGACGGTTGATGACAAACCGTATGGCGGCGGGCCGGGCATGGTTTTAAAAGTTGAGCCGCTCGCAAAAGCCCTGCGGACTTTAAAGTTAAAAGTGAAAAGTGTAAAGTGTAAAGTAATTTTGTTTTCCGCCGGCGGGAAACAGTTTGATAATGCAGTGGCGGCAGAGCTGGCAGAAAAATATAATCGCTTAATTTTAATTTGCGGACATTACGAAGGAGTGGACGAACGCGTCAAAAAAATAATTAAAGATTTAGGTTTTGAATTTTTTGAAATTTCAATCGGCCCGTATGTTTTGACCGGTGGCGAACTGCCAGCCATGGTTTTAGCCGACGCGGTAGCCCGGCAAATTCCCGGCGTGCTCGGTAAAATCGAGTCGCTCGAAGAAAAGCGTTTAGGTGTTGGCGTGCCGGCTTACACCCGCCCGGAAATTTTTACTTTTAAAAATAAAAAATATCAAGTGCCGAAGGTTTTATTATCCGGTGATAATAAAAAAATTGAAGAGTGGAGACTGAAACGAATAAAAAAATAAATCTCCCAACTAATTTCCCCTCCCTTGATGGGAGGGGTAAGGGGAGGGTGAAAAAAATCCCTCGGCGTTTCCGCGCCACTCCCTTTTAAAAAGGGAGATAAATTTCACCCCTCACCCCCGCCCGCCACGCAAGCCAGCTTGCTGGCGTTGCGGGCAGGCCAACCCTCTCCCTCAAGGGGAGAGGGATTTTAATATTTTCTCCCTTTCGAAAAGGGAGAGTTAGAGAGGGATTTATCCTTGACTTTTTATCTAAATCATGTTAATATAAAGCGTTGTCCTCATGTTGAGGAAACCCTGGGCCACGGGCAGTGGCAAAATGCTTTTCGGGCTTTCAGCCTGGAAGGAGATTCGGTCATGGCAAAGTATCCGAACTGGACCGGAAGGATCGAGGCGCTTCTGAACGTGCTCGGCGGCGAGGAGGTCGTCGACGCGCTCATCGCCGGCACCAAGGTCGCGGAGATCAAGGATGCCGTGCGGATGCTTTTCGACCGCCACGGTCGGTGCATCCCGCCGCAGGGCATGAAGGCCGAGGTGGTGGACGCCAATCGCGACTTCCACCTCACCCAGCCGGAAGTGAACTTCGCCGAACGCTTGGCGCGCCTGACGCGCTTCCTCACGAACGGCGAGACGCCGATCTCGGCCGAGGAGTTCGAGCGGCGCACGGCGGAAATCGTGCGGCGGGTCAAGGGCGACAAGCTCTTGGTCAACCTCTTCTGCGGCGTGTTTCTGCCGATCGTTCTGCCGCAGATCGCGATCGGCGACTACGGCAAGACGCTCGACCTGACGCTCCTCCCGGCCGTGGGCCGCGCCTACGAGGCCGAGTTCGCGGGCCGGAAGTTCTACAACCACCGGCAGGGAACGCTCGCGGGCGAGGTCACGGTGGTGAAGGGCAGCCGGCACGAGGCGCTCGTCGCGGCAATCGCGGCGGGTCCGGTCGTGGCGCTGTATTTCCCGACCGCCCTGCAGGGGTTCTCCATCCCGGCGGACCTCGAGCAGATGGCGATGCTTCCCGACTTCGTTCTGCCCACCGGCGCTCTGGAACCGGCCGCGGCCATGGTCATGTACCCGGATGTGCTGGCTCGCGATGGCCAGACGCCCGGGCTGGACTGCGCGGCGCTGTCCTGGCGGGGCGGTTCGCTCTACTTCAAGGCCGACGGCGACAACCTCCTCTTCAACGGCGGGGGTCTGAGCGCCCGCGGCAACTACTCCGGCGGGCTCGTCGTCCTCGGGTAGTGTCTGCCACTCGGATTTCGGTTCCTTGTTCCTTGGATCAAGTCCCTTGAGGATTTGGTTCTCGGACGCTTGACTTCGACGGGGAACACGACTAAACATCGTGCGCCCCGTTTTTTTATTTTCAAAAACGTGATAAAGTATAAATTGAAAATAGGCTAATGCACTGCAGTTCATGGATTGCAGTCGCCGAAATCCTGCGTTTTTCACAATGTATCAGAGTCCGGCAGTTTACGGATTGTCGGAGCGCATACAGAAGACGCGGTAAACGATGTAGACACTGCTTACTTTTCCCTGGTGTCCAAATTGGGACCAAATAAAATTCAGGAGACGTAAATCTCGAAAAATATCGGGACTATTTCTCCGGTGCATCCAGATGGGGGAAAATAAATAAATGGCAGGGCAATTCGCTCTACTTCAAGGCCAACGACGACAACCTCAACTTCAACAACAGGAATCTGAACGCCAACGACAACTACTCCGGCGGGCTCGTCGTCCTCGGGAGTGTCTTCTCCAAAAAAATAAGAGAGTTCCCTTGGGGGAACTCTCTTGCAATATTAGAGCGTCTTAATCCAACCGCCGAACATCCGGCCAATTTCTTGGATAGTGGTCTGGAGCGTAAGATATTTTTTCTGATCAAGAATTTTTAATTCTCGCAGGACGCGGATAAAAATTTTTAGCGTTTCAAATTTGTTATTGGCTGCCAAAAGTATCGGCCGTTTCGCTTCTTTCGGAAGATAACTTGTTTCAAGAAGCAATTCCAGCACGGCAATTATATATTCTTCGCATTTCGCGCCCAAAGCGTATTTATCTTTTTTGGGAAATAATTCAAGAAAATTATAGTATGTTTTATAAAGTTCAATCGTTTTTTTCAAAATCGGCACCTCTGCCCGTTCCAAACGTGAGGCGCTGGGGGGGGGGTATTGAAGGAATTATTTTGCATATGTTTGTAATATTAGAAAATTTATTTTTTGCTTGGGACGAATTTAAGAAAGAAAAACAGAAGAAAGTAGACGTGATGGAATTTGAACGGCATCTTGAGGACAATCTTTTCCGGCTGTACGAAGATCTTAACAGAAAGATTTATTTTCATCAACCTTACGAAACATTTTATATTTATGATCCAAAGTTTCGAGTGATTAACAAGGCGGCGGTGCGCGATCGTGTTGTACATCATTTTGTTTTTAAATATCTTGAGAAAATTTATCAGCCGCTTTTTATTCATCAGTCTTATGCATGTCAAAAGGGTAAGGGCACGCATCTTGCCGTCCGAGATTTAAGTCGGGCGTTGAGAGCGGTTACGGGAAATTATACAAAGCCGGTTTGGGCGCTCAAAATGGATATTAAAAAATTTTTTGATTCGATTGATCATGAAATTTTACTGCGATTGCTGAAGCGGCGAGTAAAAGATAAGGATATATTTTGGCTTTTGGAGCAAATAGTAAGAAGTTTTAATTCGCCGCAAGGGTGCAGCAAGGGCGTGCCGATTGGAAATTTGACTTCGCAGATTTTCGCCAATATTTATCTTTCAGAGTTGGATTATTTTGCAAAATTTATTTTGCGGGAGCAGTATTATTTTCGGTACGCCGACGATTTTATTTTTCTTCATGAAGACCGAGAGTATCTTTTACGTCTACGTCATCGGGTTCAGGAATTTTTACGAGATAAACTTTGTCTTACGGCTCATCCACAAAAAATATCAGTCCGAAAATTTCGTCAGGGTATTGATTTTTTGGGTTATGTGCTCCTGCCGTATCGCGCAGCGCTTCGGACGAAAACGAAACGCAGAATGTTTAAAAAAATATCTCGAAAAGTGGAGGAATATAATAATAGTTTAGTTGATGAGTATAAATTAGAACAGAGCATGCAATCATATTTGGGAATAATTGGCCATTGTAACGGGCATCGTTTGGAGCAAAAGTTACGTAATGAAGTATGGGCGAGCAAGCGGGCTGGCGGGATAATTTTCAATTGTGGAAAAAGTGTGGAAAAGCCCCTTGACTAAAAAATAGAAAGGCGTTAAAATATACTTGTTCTATAAAGTTGTTGCGTTTTTTACTATAAAAAAGCATAGTTCCTATGTTTTTTAAAACCCCTCGGTTTTAATATTTCCGCTACGGGAAAACTACGTTTTCCCGGCCCCTTTCCTCCGTCGCGGAAATCTTAATTTCCGCTACGGTTAAAGAAAAAACTGCCAAACATACATCTAGAAGATTGACAACTTAAAAGGCACGATGTAAAATATTTTTGTCGCTAGAAATAGCGACATTTAATATCTCTTTGACAACTTAAAGTAACAGAAGTACGCCAATTTGTTCTAGTTCTCAAACTAGAACACTTCGTCGAAAGACGAAGCCTTAAGTATTTAAATTTTATTTGAATACTCTTTTTGAGAGTTTGATCCTGGCTCAGGATGAACGCTGGCGGCGTGTCTAAGGCATGCAAGTCGAACGAGTACGGCCCGCAAGGGTCGTGCTAGTGGCAAACGGGTGAGTAACACATTGGTAACCTGCCTCAAAGTGTGGAACAACCCTCCGAAAGGAGAGCTAATACCACATGTGGTCCCCCACCTACCTTGACATTAACCTCAATTTGATTTTTCATTCTAATTGGAAAATTATTTTTTGTAACGAAGGTTGATGACAAAGTAGGTGGGGGAAGAAAGGTCCGTAAGGATCGCTTTGAGAGGGGCCTATGGCTTATCAGCTAGTTGGTGAGGTAATGGCTCACCAAGGCTATGACGAGTAGCGGGTGTGAGAGCATGACCCGCCTCACAGGGACTGAGACACTGCCCTGACTCCTACGGGAGGCTGCAGTCAAGAATCTTTCACAATGCGCGAAAGCGTGATGGAGCAATGCCGCGTACGGGATGAAGCCCTTCGGGGTGTAAACCGTTTTTATTGGGGACAAATTTTGATGGTACCCAAAGAA
>JACRNW010000017.1 GCA_016214745.1 Candidatus Falkowiibacteriota bacterium
CATTTTATCAAACTTTCCAAAGATTTTTTGTTCAAATCTTTTGTCTGAACTCTGGTCAAAAAATCTTCTAAATTTTTATACGGCCCGTTTTCTTTTCTTTCATGAATAACGGTTTTAACTATATTTTCTCCGACATTTTTAACGGCCAAAAGTCCAAAACGAATACGCGGGCGGCCTTCAGCGAGGGAGGCGGCAACTACCGTAAAAGTGGAAAAACTTTCATTAATATCCGGCGGCAAAACTTCTAACTTCATCTGCTTACACTCTTCAACCAAAACGGCGATGCGTTCAATATCACCCTGATCGGAAGTTAAAAGCGAGGCCATAAATTCGGCCGGAAAATTGGCTTTAAAATACGCCGTTTCATAAGCGATGCGGGCGTAACAGGCGGCGTGCGATCTATTAAAACCATAACCGGCGAAAGGTTCAATAAAAGCAAAAACATTTTCCGCCGTTTCTTTACTGATACCGTTTTTAACGCAACCGCTGATAAATTTTTCTTTTTGCTCGCCCAGGAGTTTCGCGATTTTTTTACCGACAGCTTTGCGCAAAATATCTGCTTCACCGAGCGTAAATCCGGCCAAGTCGCGGGCGATTTGTAAAATTTGTTCCTGGTAAACGGCAATGCCATGCGTGGTGGAAAGTATCGGCTCCAATTTCGAATGAAGATATTTTATTTTTTTGTTAGAATTTTTTCCGGCGATGAAGCTCGGTATCCAGTCCATTGGGCCCGGCCGGTACAGCGCGACCATGGCGATGATATCTTCAAAAATTGTCGGTTTCAGTTCGCGCAAATATCTTTTCATCCCCGAAGATTCAAGTTGGAAAACACCGGTTGTGTCCCCTCTTCGCAAAAGCCCAAATGTTTTTTCATCCTGGGGCGGAAGATTTTCTGTATTAATTTTTTGCCCGTGAATTTTTTCAATAATTCCAATTGTATTTTCCAAAATAGTTAAATTCTTCAAACCCAGAAAGTCCATTTTTAAAAGTCCGAGGTCTTCAATCGGATGCAGGGAATACTGAGAAACAACAGTTTGGTCGCCGCTTGAAGCAAATTGCAACGGCGTATGATGATCAAGCTGCTCTTTTGTAATAACAACACCGCAAGCGTGAGTTGAGGCGTGACGCGCCACTCCTTCAAGTTTCAACGCCGTGTCAATTAATTTTTTCGCTCCCGGATCTTTATCGTATAATTCTTTAAATTCCAAAATATTTTTTAATGCTTCATCAAGCGTAAACATCAGAGGAATCAGTTTCGCCACCTGGTCACAAAAACTATAAGGAAAATCCAACACGCGCCCTACATCGCGAATGGCGGCGCGGGCGGCCATGGTTCCAAAAGTGATGATTTGCGCCACGTGATCACGGCCGTATTTTCCTTCAACGTATTGGATAACTTCGCCGCGGCGGGTATCGGTAAAATCCAAATCAATATCAGGCATGCTGATTCTTTCCGGATTCAAAAATCTTTCAAAAAGCAAATTATAAGTCAGCGGATCAATATTTGTAATGTTTGTTAAATAAGACACGATTGAACCGGCCGCACTGCCGCGGCCTGGGCCGACCACAATGCCGCTTGATTTTGCCCAATTGACAAAATCCTGAACAATTAAAAAATATGAAGCAAAACCGGTTTTATCAATCACTGACAATTCGTAATTTAATCTTTCAAGAACTTTTTCCACGCTAACACTATTTTCTCCGACAACCGTCCCCTCTTTTAATTTAAATCCGCCATCGGACTTTATAATGCCATACCGCTTTTCAAGGCCATTCTGGCACAACTCGCGGAGATAGTCATTAGCCGTCTTCCCACCCGGGACTTCAAAATACGGCAACATTATTTTACCAAGTTCTAATTCCACATTGCACATCTCGGCAACTTTTAAAGTATTTGCGACTGCCTCCGGCGTCTCGCTAAAATCACGCTCCATCTGCTCCGACGGTCTCATTGAATAATCCTCGCCCAGCATGCACATTCTGTCTTTATCGCTAATCTTTTTTTTGGTCTGAAGACAAAGCAAAACATCCTGCGCTTCGCCGTCTTCCGAATTTAAATAATGGATGTCGTTTGTCGCGACAAGCGGCACGCCCAACTTTTTAGAAAAATCTATCAATTCGCGATTTACAATTTTTTGTTCTTCACTTGACGGATGATGTTGCGCTTCCAAATAAAAATTTTCCGGACCAAAAAGATTCTGATATTTTAAAATTAATTCTTTAGTTTTTCCCAAATCTCCATTCAAAACCGACGCCGGAATTTCTCCTTGAAGACAGGCGGAAAGAGCAATTAATCCTTCATGATATTTTTCCAAAACTTCCCAATCAATTCTTGGTTTATAATAAAAACCCTCCAAATGGGCAATAGTGGTTAATTTTATTAAATTTTGATAGCCGGTTTTATTTTTGGCGAGGAGCACGAGGTGATAAGGCCGTTCGTCAATTCTCGCGCGTTTATTTTGCCGGCCGTTTCTCGCAAGATATGCTTCCACTCCCAAAATCGGTTTAATGCCGGCCGCGCGGCATTTTTGATAAAATTCAACAATCCCATACATCACGCCGTGATCGGTTAGGGCTAATGCCGGCATATTGTCTGCTTTGGCCTTGGCAATCAAATCATCAAGTTTTGCCAGACCGTCGAGCAGAGAATAATGGCTATGTGTGTGGAGATGGACAAATTTACTCATATAGTTAGACCTTCGTTGGGATTTTGCAGATTGAAGTACTCTCTTAAATTATTGAATTTTCTCTCTCCGAAGTTTCCAATACTACTCTCTCCGCCTCTGCGGCAGGAAGGTCCTGCACCTTATTTAACTTTTTTTCTATGGTTCTTGTTTTAGCAACTGCGTCTTCAATAGTATTGCCCGTTTCTTGTATTTTCTTTTGAGTTTTTTCCAATAAATCACCAAATTTTCCAAATTCAGTCTTCACGGCGCCGAGCAATGTCCAAACCTCACTTGATCTTTTTTGAATGGTTAGGGTTCTAAAGCCCATCTGGAGACTATTTAAAATCACCTGAGCGGTTGTTGGTCCAGCAATAATAACTTTGTAGTCTCGTCGAATTTGTTCAAATAATCCAGGCCTTCTCAAAACCTCTGCATATAGACTTTCTATTGGCACAAATAAAATACCAAAATCTGTTGTATGGGGAGGATCTAAATATTTATCTCGTATATCTTTAGCCTCAGATTTAATTCGTACTTCAAGAGATTTACCTAATTCTTCTATCACTAATAAATTGCCTTGCTCCTGAGCCTCAACTAAACGCTGATAATCTTCAAGGGGAAATTTCGCATCTATCGGCAACCAAACCTGTTTTACATCATCGTCATTCCCCGGCAATTTAACTGCAAACTCTACGTTTTCTCTACTGGATTTTTTAGTTTTTACATTTTTTTCGTATTGTTCGGGAGTAAGAATTTCTTCAATCAAATTTCCCAACTGTGCTTCTCCCCAAGTACCTCTAGATTTTACATTGCTTAAAACTTTCTTCAAATCGCCAACACCTAGGGCAAGTGTCTGCATTTCACCAAGCCCCTTGTGCACTGCGTCAAGGCGATCGCTAACGACTTTAAATGATTCACCAAATCTTTTTTCAAGGGTAGCGTGTAATTTTTCATCAACAGTCACGCGCATTGCCTCTAGTTTTTCACTGTTATCTTTTTGTAAAGACTCTAATTTTTTTTCTACCACCTCTCTAACCTTATCCATCTTTCCGTCATTTTTATCAATCAATTCAGTTAGTTTTACGGAAAATCCTTCAAAATTTTTATTTTGAGCACTAGCTAATTCTGACATTCTTTTATCAAGCGAATCACCAAATCCTTTAAATAAACCCGATAATTCTTCTCGCAACCTTTTCTCTGAATCTGCAGTCTCCTTTCGACTTAAAGACATTTCATTTTTTAATTCTCGCTCGTTTTTTTCGAAAAACAATTCAATCGTCTTGACTATTTTTTCCGTATTGTCTATTTTTCTATTTTTTAAAAATAGGCAAATCAAAAAAATTATCCCAATAGTATTTAAAATTGAAATAATTACTACTACCATGTCAGTTTTATTTTAAATTTTTAATTATTATTGAAAGTAATTTCATGGAATTCAAAATCCCTCACAATTATCAACTACCACCTCCCAAATCTTTTAGATGTTGATCCGTACATTAGAACTTTTTCATTAAAATTTTTATCAAAAGGTATTTCCTTAAACAAAAACTCCATCACTCTAGGCTTTACCATATTAAATCTTATTTCACGATAATGAACAGGACTATCATTTCTCATTTCCACTTCACCAAGATTTTTCCCCTTATATCTTAATATAACCTTCTGCTCTGGTGTTTGTCCTTTTGATCTGGCTGATGAATTTAAAACTTCTAATTTCTCACTCATCTTTTCAATTACATCTTTATAATAAAAAACATGAAATTTTCCTTCGTGTTTTACCGTTAGATAATCAACTTCGCCTCCATTAAACATCGCTTTATTCATAAAAGCCTTAAGTCTTATTGGCGTTCTAAGTTTTTCAGCCAACGCACGCATTTGTATCCTTAGTTTTTCTTTAGCGGGTTGTTTTTTTCTTTGATATTTCTCAAATGTATCTGGAAATACTTTAATACAATTAATTAAAAGCTGACCCATGCCGTTCATGACTGCGAAGGCTTCGTCTGTTTCAAATCTCCCAAGCCCGTATAAAAATATTTGCCATTTTTTCTGGCCACTCTTTACAGAGTGCGCATCCCCCGAAGGATCAATAACATCTTTTTTGGCCTTTACATCATTTTGATAATCCCTTGTTAGGCCGATCGCTAACGCAAATTCAAGCGCATCGTCATGCCCCTGTTGTCTTACTTTTCTAGCGTCTTCACTATTTAGACCTCGTTTTTTTATTCTGGCAATCGCCATATGATTAATTCGTGAGATTTTTTAATATATGAACCGTTATTATTTTTAAGTCTGTTTTCCCCGATTCGAGTGTCACCCTGACTAAAAGTATATTGCCACGAAGGAGTAATCATATCAAAATCTTTATACCAATCTCTAATCACAGAACAATTATTGTATGACAAAATAAAACCACCCTTATGTGATTTCAAAAAATCTCTGAGTTTTTCATGTTTAAATCCCTTATGATGTATTGGAAAATTTCTATGAGGATACAAACCAACAAAAGTTTTACTATCGCCGTCCAGATAGTAAGGTGGGTCACAATAAATAAAATCATTTTTATGCTTTTCCATAATGTTCTCGAAAGAAGCGCATTTTACCTTCATGTTATTTAGTTCTAGATTTTTCACTTTTTCGATCATCTTCTGATAACGTTCTTTTTGTAGATATACACTCGAGGGCCACCCCAAAAAATGCGGGCCGTAAGAGGTATTATGATTAAAATAATATAACGCGGCTAAATCAAACTTATTTTTAATCACCCTTTCCCCTTTCCAGTGTAAATTCATTATATTTTTGACTCTTTTAAATTCTTCTCTCGTCGGTTTAAATTTTTTTAATCTTTTATATAACTCCTCTGGATTATTTATTTGAACATCCCAATAATTAGTTAAAATATCAAAAATATCATAACCTACAACGGGGATCCCCAATTCTTTAGCGCAGGCAATTTCTAAAGATCCTCCACCAAAAAATGGCGAAACCAATCTTTTGATATTTTCCGGCAATAATTCAATTATCAAACCAACTGCGAGACTTTTTCCCCCCGCATATCTTAAGGGTGAACCAATATATCTTTTATATTTAGTCTTGCCGCTCGGACTTTTATATTTTTCTAAAAATATTTTTTTCCTATCAGCTAGTTTCGTTGGCATAGCTATCGTTATCAGTTGGGTCTGCTGCATATTAAGTATCTTTCTGATTAATAGTGAAAATTTATCAAAAACTCAAAAGTCAAAATTCCCCCTTGCCCAAATGCGAATATCTTAAATAGGAATTTTGACTTTAAAACTTTCGTCTTTTATTCTATTTCTACTTTCGTGACTTTTTCTTCCGCTCGCCGACAAATTCAACCATTTTTTCCACGGCTTTGCCGATAAGACCCAAGTACGCCGAAGTATTTTCAAATTTTTCTTTAATTTTGTCTACGGTCTGACTGATTTTCTCCATTTTTTCCCTAAAACTCGTGATGGCTTTATTCGCCTGCCGCAGCATCATTATAACATAATACAGCATCCAAGAAATAAAAATCGTCAGCCACAAAACAGAAAAAGCAAGAACTACGTAAAGCAAATCTTTGCTTGTTTCAATCATATTTCCCTACGGCCGTTGCTCCGCGATTAACAAATTGTGAATCGCGATTTCGCGGCCGCTCCCCCTAAATTAGGCACGAAGTTTTGCCCCAAATTTTTGATTTAATTTTTGAATGATTTTTTCTTCAATTTTTTTTGCTTCTTCAAGTTTCAATGTCCGCTCGTCCGAACGATAAACAATTCTGAAAGCCAAGCTCTTTTTGCCCGGCTCCATTCCCCGACCCTCATAAACATCAAAAAGTTTAACTTCTTTTACCAATCCCTTTTCCGTCTCAAAAATATTTTTTGCGACATCATCCCAAATGGTTTTTCTTAACACAATTAACGCAAGATCAAGCTCAATCGCCGGATATTTTGGAATTGGCCGATAAATAATGTTCTCTGAATATAATTCTACCAGGTTCAGCAAATTAATGCCAAAAACACCAACTCTATGCCGCACGCCAAAACTCTGCTGCACTGCCGGCGCGAGTTCGGTGACAATGCCGAGAGTTTTCCCGCCCGCCACGATTCTCGCGGTTCTCGCCGGGTTTGCCCAAAGAGGCGTGTCTTTCTGCCAAATTTCAAAACCATATTTAATATGCATGGCGTCAAGAATTGCCGCGACCACCTCTTTCGCTTCGTAAAAAGGCGTCTCGTTGCCTTTTTTCAAAATCATTCCCGCCAAAGATTCATCTTGCTGCGGCAGACGTTCTTTGCCCTGGCCATCTTTTTTTAATTCTCCGGGCCGGCGAAAGAAAATTTTTCCCATTTCAAAAATTCTAACTTTTTCGGAAAAATATTGGTTCTCGGCCATATTCACGACCAGTCCCGGGATCAAACTCTGCCGTAAATGGGTCAAATTTTTATTAATAGAATTTTTTAATTTAATGTGTTCCGCCGGATTAAATCCAAATTTTCTCAAAACTTTTTCTTCGGCGAAAGAATGGTTGTAAACTTCGGTCATCCGGAGCCCGCGCGCTAAAATATTTTTAATTACTCGTTCCACTTTTCGCGGTAAATTTTCTTCAGGCGCGGCCATATTCGCCTCCGGCATTCTAGAAGAAATATTTTCATAACCGTAAATGCGCACTATTTCTTCAACCAAATCATCGGCGATACCAATATCTTTTGTCGCCCGCCAAGTAGGAATTTTAACGCTAAGAACACCGCCCGCCTTTTTTGCTTCAAACCCCAGATCTTTCAAAATGCTTAAAACTTTCGCCGACGGAATTATCTCGCCGATTTTTTTATTTAAATAATCAAAACTTAATTTTATCGGACCTTGATTTAATTTAAAATTTTTGACGTCAATAATTTTTCCATTTACCTTCGCCTCTGGAATAATTTTCGCGATAAGTTCAAGCGCCCGCGACATCCCGAATTCGGCGAAATTCGGATCCAAACCTTTTTCAAAACGAATTGAAGCTTCGGTCCGGAGCCCAAGCCGCATGGAAGTTTTTCTGACGCTTATAAAATCAAAATTGGCCGATTCCAAAATAATTGACGTGGTTTTATCATCAATCTCGCTCGTCGCCCCGCCCATCACGCCGGCGATAGCCACGGGTTTCAAGGCGTCGGCAATCACAAGCATCGTGCTGTCCAGTTTTCTCTGCACACCATCAATGGTCACGATACTCTCACCATTTTTTGCCTCTCGCACAATTATTTCCCGCGTTTTTCCGCGTTTCTTTCCGCGTTCTTCCGCTTCTACTTTTTCAAAATCAAACGCGTGAAGCGGCTGGCCGAATTCAAGCATCACATAATTTGTAATGTCAACAATATTATTGATGGAACGGACGCCGACCGATTCTAATCTGGCGGCAAGCCACGCGGGCGACGGCCCGATTTTTATATTTTCCACCACTGCGCCGATATATCGCGGACACAATTTTTTATTTTGAACTTTTATTTCTAAATTAGGCCCGCCTTTTTTAATTTTACTAACTTTACCAACTTTATAAACTTTAAATTTCTGTCCAAGAATCGCAGCTACTTCGCGGGCCATGCCGTAATGCCCCCAAAGATCACTTCTGTGCGAAAGCGACTTATTGTCAATTTCATAAATCACGTCTTTTGTTGGCAAAATTGTGCTGACTTTCGCGCCGATTTTTGCCGCTGGATTCAAAACCAAAATGCCGGAATGAGACGGGCCAAGGCCTATTTCATCCTCCGAGCAGATCATCCCCTCCGACACGATCCCGCGAACTTCCCTGCGTTCTAACGTCAAGCCGTTTGGCAAAGTTACGCCCGGCAGAGCCACAACTACTTTTTGTCCGGCCGCGACATTCGGCGCGCCACAGACAATATTTAAAATTTTTCCGCCGCCAATATCAACTTTCGTCACGGAAAGCCGATCGGCATTCGGATGTTTCTCGCGAGTTTTTACAAAACCCACAACCAATTTATCCAAAACCTCGCCGCGTTTTTCCATCCCCTCAATTTCCGTTGTCGCGAGCATTAATTTTGACGCCAACGCTTCCGGCGTAACATTTTTAGGAATACTGACAAAATCTTTTAGCCAATTTAGTGATAATTTCATACCTTATAACAACTAATTACTAAATTACTAATTACTTAATTACACTTTTTATCAACAAGTAATTGAGTAACTGGGTAAATAAAATCAAAATTGTCCCAAAAACCTAATATCGCCGCCGCAAAATAGTCTGACGTCGTCAATGCCGTATTTTAACATCGCCAGTCGCGTTAAACCAAACCCGAAAGCAAAACCGCTCCATTTTTCCGGATTAATTCCGCCTGCCCGCAAAACATTCGGATGAATCATGCCGGCGCCGAAAATCTCCAACCACCCGGTATTTTTGCAAAGCCGGCAGCCTTTACCTTTGCATAAAAAACAAGTCACTTCTCCGTTTACGCCCGGTTCCACAAAAGGAAAATATTTTGGCCTGAGCCTAACGCGCGTATCTTTTCCGTATAATTTTTGGGCTGTCACTTCAAGAACCGCTTTTAAATTTGCAAAAGAAATATTTTTATCAATCATAAATCCTTCCAGCTGGTAAAAAGTGTGTTCATGACGAGCGTCGGTCGCCTCATTTCTAAAACACCGGCCGGGTACGATTGCTCGAAGCGGCGCGCCATATTTTTCCATAGCCCTAACCTGCATCGCCGAAGTCTGCGTCCGCATCAGAAGATTTTCTCCTTCCACGTAAAAAGTATCCTGCATATCGCGCGCCGGATGCCATGAAGGAATATTCAAAGCTTCAAAATTATAATAATCAGATTCAAGTTCCGGCCCGTCTAAAACCATAAAACCCATGGAAGAAAAAACGTCTTCCAATTCATATTGAACCGTGGAAACCGGATTCAAATGCCCAAAACCGTCTTTCATTTTTGAAGCGGTTACATCAATCCATTCTTTTTCCCCCACCCCGCCTTCGCCTTTTTCACCAAACGATTTTTTAACTCTGCCGATTTCGCTCGCGAGTGCCTGCTTAACTTGGTTTGCAAGATCGCCCGCTCTCCCCCGCTCTTTCGCCGGTAATTCGCCGACTGTCCGCAAAATTTTAGTCAACTCGCCTTTACGGCCGAGGTATCTAATTTCTAAATCGCGCAGCTGATTTAAATCGCCGGCTTTTTTAATTTCATCGAGCGCTCGATTTTTTAATTGTTGTAAATTCTCTTGTAACATATTAATTTAAGATTCTTATGATTTTTAGGAGCATTAGGATCTTTAGGATTGACTAATTTTAACCATCTTAAAAATCATAAAAATCTCAACAATCCTATTTTATGATTCTATCCCACAATCCCACGAATTTGTCGCTGAATTTTATAACATCGCGATAAGTAACGAGCAAAACCAAAAGCATCAAAAGGCCGAATCCAATATTGTGAACCAAATTTTCTATTTTTTGGCTGACCGGTTTGCGGCGAATTTTTTCAATTATTAAAAATAAAATTCTTCCGCCGTCCAGGGCCGGGAAAGGCAAAAAATTAATCACTGCCAAATTTACCGATAACAGCGCGGTGAATTGTAAAAGATAAATTATTCCCATTCTCGCCACCTGGCCGGTCAAAACGGCAATGCCCACCGGACCGGAAAGATCAACTGAAACCTTTTGCGTAACGATTAAATTTTTAATCAATTCATAAAAAGCGCGAGCGACTTCGCCGGTAAAGAGAACCGCGCTCTCGGCTCCTTTCCAAAGAGCCAAATACCACGGGTATGAAACAATTCCTGATTTTAGGAGCCCGACGCCAATGCCGCCGCGGCCGGTTTCAATAAGAAAAACCGGGCTAATTTCTTTATCAATTTTTTGGCCGTCCCTTTCTAATACAAATTTTACCGGTGCATCAATCTTTCCGCTGAGATATTCTTGTATGGCTTCCACATTTTCTATTTTTTGGCCGTCAACTTCCAAAACCGCGTCCCCCGGAAGCAACCCGGCTTCCGCGGCCGGCGTGCCTTCCAAAATTTGAACGACCTGAACTTTTGCGTCCCGAATTCTCGCGTTTCCGTTTTCTCCGTTAATAACCTGCGGCAAACCAATCATAAAACCGATTGATAAAAGCACTGCCGCTAAAATAAAATTCATCAAAACTCCGGCCGCCAGAATCACGGCACGCCGCCAAATTTTTTTATGGGAAAAACTATCTTCATCTTCTTTATTTTCGCCATCTTCTCCTTTAATTTTTACAAAACCTCCGAGCGGAATCCAGTTTAATGAATAAGTTGTTTCTCCTTTTTTTATGCCAAAAATCCGCGGCGGAAAACCAAAACCGAATTCTTCCACTTTAACTCCATTTTTTCTGGCCGCGACAAAATGGCCCAACTCATGGACAAAAACAAGAAGGCCTAAAATTAATACGAAGACAACGAGGGTAAGTAACATATAAAATTTAAAGTTAAAAGTGTAAAGTGCAAAGTTACAGTTTAAAGTCCAAAGTCTGGTTCTAATAACTTTCAACTTTACACTGTAATTTTTAACTTTTAATTTTGCACTTTTAATTTTCTATCCCACCTCCACCTTCTCCATCTTCACTACTCTCCCCAACAATTTCTCCGCGATTTTCGGAACTTGCGGTGTAAGGTCGGAAACATAAAATTTATGACTGCCGTCTTTCCCTAAACTTTTTTCCACGCCGCTGTTTTTTGCCAAAAATTCTTTTAATTCGCGAACAACTTCTTCGGCGGAATCGACTAAAACTACTTTTTTCCCAATCCGTGATTTAATAATATTTTTCAACACCGGATAATGAGTACAACCTAAAATCAAAGTGTCTATCTGCTGATTTTTAAGTGGCTGAAGATATTTTCTGACAATTTTTTTTGTTTCCGGCTGATTAAGCCACGCTTCTTCCACAAGGGGTACGAGAAGCGGACAAGGCTGGCTTATTACCTGAATACCTTGATTATCCTTTTTTATCATTGTTTCGTAAACGCCGCTCGAAACTGTAGCTCGTGTTCCAATTACGCCGATTTTGCCTTTTTTTGTCGCAGAAAGTGCCGCCCGGACCGCCGGCATAATCACTTCAAAAACAGGAACGCCCGACTCTTTCCGCAAAATATCCGCCGCCACGGCCGAAGCGGTATTGCAAGCGATAACAATTATTTTCGCGCCGTGATCCAATAAAAATTTAGCGTCTTCGCGCGCGTATTTTATTATTGTTTCTTTACTTTTTGTGCCATACGGGGTTCTCGCGGTATCACCGAAATAAATAATTTTGTAATCCGGCAATTTTTTAAAAATTTCCCGAACGACCGTCAGCCCGCCGACACCCGAATCAAAAACACCGATCATAATTTAGTTTTCAGTTTATAAGTTACGCTTCGCTTAAGTTTATAAGTTAACTTACCAACTTACAAACTTATGAACTTAAAAACTCAGTCAACTCTCTCTTTTTATTCTCCATCAACTCCTTCGTCTTCGCCTCTAGATTCAATCTCAAAAGCGGCTCGGTATTTGAAGGCCTAACATTAAACCACCAATCGTCAAAATCCAAACGAATGCCGTCAAGATGCGAGATTTCTTTAACCGTTCCGCCGTATTTTTTTTCCAATTCTTCCATTTTTCCCTTTTTATCATTTACCTCAAAATTTATTTCGCCGGAATGATAATAGACTAAAAGAGGTGCGACTATTTCCGAAAAATTTTTCCCGGCTTGGCTTATAATTTCAATGATTTTTAGCATCGTCAGATCGCCAGACTCTACATTATAAAAATCACGATAATAAAAATGCGAAGAAAATTCTCCGGCAAAAAGCGCCTTTTCGTCCCACATTTGTTTTTTAATTAAGGAATGGCCAACCCGGCACATTTCCGCCCGGCCGCCGGCGCGTTCCACAACTTCCCGCACCACCCGGCTTGACCGCACGTCGTAAAGAATCAATTCGCCCGGCTTTTCTCTTAAAAATTTTTTAGCGATTAAAGCTAAAATTAAATCAGCGCGAACAGTTTGACCTTTTTCATCAACAAATCCGATCCGATCGGCGTCGCCGTCAATCGCCACTCCAAGATCTGCCTTTTCTTCTAAAACTTTCTTTTTCAAATCTACTAAAGTTTCCTCTTTCAGCGGATTTGCCTCATGATTTGGAAAATTTCCGTCCAACTCAAAATATAGAGGGATTAATTGGCACGGTATTTTTTTAAAAATTTCAGGTAGCGGAACCGCGCCGACCGCGTTTCCCGTATCCACCACAACTTTTAACGGCTTAACATTGCTCGCCTGAACTAAACTTAAAACTTTTTTCACATACGCGCCTAAAACTTCCTTTTTTTCTAACTTTCCCGGTTTTTCCTCTCCAAATTTTCCTTCAATGGCTATTTTTTTCAAATCAACCATACCGGTATTTTCGCCGATCGGCAAGGCGTTCTCATAACACAATTTTAAACCATTATACTCTTTCGGATTATGCGAGGCAGTCACCATTATGCCGGCTTCATGTTCTTTGTACTCGGCCACGGCAAAATTAAGCATAGGTGTGGTAACAACACCAATATCAACCACATTCGCCCCCTGCTCCAAAATTCCTTTTGTAAGCGCTTGGACTAACGAATCTGAGGAAACACGCGCGTCACGGCCAATTACGACCGTTTTAGCGTGAGTTAAGAGAACCGCGGCCCGGCCCACCCGATAAACGGTTTCTTCGTTTAAATCCTTGGGGTAAATACCGCGAATATCGTAGGCCTTAAAAATTGAAGGGTTAATCTGCATAATTTATGCTTAAGTTTGTTTTGACTTTCAGGTTTTTTCATTATATAATAATAAAGGAACTAAGACAAATCGTCTTTTCTAATTTACTTTAACTATCGTTAGAAACGCTTAATTACCCAATTACTATAAATTACTTAATTACAACCAGTAATTAGGTAATTAGGTAAATAAGTGATTATGCATTAAAAAAGTATGATTACTCTCTGGATACTCTTGGGTGCGGTCGGCCTGATTATTGTCTGGCTCATCGCCACCTACAACGGTTTAATTACTCTCCGAAACCGCACGGATGAAGCTTGGTCTGATATTGATGTCCAGTTAAAACGCCGCTACGATTTAATTCCAAATCTCGTAGAAACGGTCAAAGGTTACGCCGGCCACGAACGTGAAGTTTTTGAAAAAGTAACATTAGCTCGCACCGCCGCCATTAACGCCGAAAAGGGCGGAAATTTAGCCGAGATCGCTAAAACTGAAAATATGCTCGCCGGAACATTAAAAACGCTTTTTGCTGTAGCGGAAAATTATCCGGATTTGAAAGCTTCGCAAAACTTTTTGCAACTTCAGGACGAGTTGTCTGACACGGAAAATAAAATCCAAGCTTCGAGACGTTTTTACAACGGCAATGTTCGCGACTTCAATACCAAGATGGAAAAATTTCCGGCTAACATGGTTGCTGGTATGTTAGGTTTTAAGTCCAGAGAATTTTTTGAAATGGAAGAGCCGGCGCAAAGAGAAGCAGTCAAAGTTCAGTTCTAAAAAGAGGGTCAACAAAATATGTATAAGCAGATCACGTCCAATAAACGTAAATCATTTTTGTTAATTGGAATATTTATTATTTTTGTAATTTTTCTGGGCTGGCTTTTTGGCCAATTTACCGGAGATAGCTATGGAGCATTAGTAGCGGCCGTGGCGATTTCTTTATTTATGGCCGTCACAAGTTTTTATGGTGGTGACAAAGTCGCGCTTTGGACCGCCGGGGCAAAAGGGCCGATCAGTAAAAATGATAATCCTTACGTTTATCGGCTGGTAGAAAATCTCTGCATCACCGGCGGCGTTCCCCTGCCAAAAATTTATTTAATCCCCGACCAAGCGCCAAACGCTTTCGCCACCGGCCGCGACCCAAAACACGCCTCAATTGCCCTCACGACCGGAATTATGGAGCGGCTGGAAAATGAAGAATTGGAAGGAGTTATAGCGCATGAACTTTCCCATGTCAAAAATTATGACACAAGACTCATGATGATTGTCATCGTGCTCGTCGGAATTGTTGCCCTTCTTTCCGACTGGCTTTTGCGCTTTAGATTTTTCGGCGGACGACGAAGCGACCGTGAAGAAGGCGGACAACTCGGCGCGATTCTCTTGATCATTGGAATTGTTTTAGCCATTCTCTCACCTCTAATCGCCAAACTCATTCAATTGGCGGTTTCCCGGAAAAGAGAATTTTTGGCTGATGCCGACGGCGCGCTCTTGACCCGCTATCCCGAAGGTCTGGCTAAAGCTCTGGAAAAAATTTCAAATTACAAAGAACCGATGAAGAGAGCAAACGACGCGACGGCGCACCTTTATTTCGCAAACCCTTTCGGGGCGAAAACTCAAAATTTTTTTCATAAATTATTTTCTACTCATCCTCCGGCCGAAGAAAGAATCAATATTTTACGAAAAATGGTGTAAACATAAACTATCAACTAATAACTATTAACTGATAACTAAATAATATGGACTGGCGAAAAATTTTAATCGTTGTAGCTTTTGTCGCCGTAACACTCGGCATCGGATTTCTAATGTACTATGTTTTTTTCCGACCAACTACTCCGCCCGTCGTCACTCCAATTACTAATGAGGTTGTCACTCCCGGCGGTCTCGGCCGCGCGCTGGAAGGCCCGCCGACTCCGGTGGAGGTCACCTCTACTCCAACTCAAATTTTAGCGCCCTCGCTCACTCCGCCGCCGCAATTACCCAAAGAAATTTCAAGCGTGGCTAAAGGCGGCGTAACTTGGGTGGGAACACTCGTAAATAAACCCATAAACAATGCGACTCTCGCGTCAAACGGAAAAGATATCGCTTATTACGACAAAAATGTGGGTAAATTTTATCGCGTTGACGAAAACGGAAACGTTTCCCAATTATCCGATAAAACCTTTCAAAATGTAGAAAAAGTAACCTGGACCAACGCAACCGACAAAGCAATTTTGGAATTTCCCGACGGAGCCAATGTAGTGTTTGATTTTACTTCACAAAAACAATTCACTTTGCCAAAACATTGGGAGGGCTTTAGTTTTTCTCCTGACGGCACAGAGATCGCCGGAAAAAGTATTGGCATTGATCCCGACAATCGCTGGCTTTTTACTTCTAATCCCGACGGCACGGGAGTAAAAGCGATTGAACCGTTGGGTGATAACGGAGATAAAGTAGAAGTAAATTGGTCGCCCAATAATCAAATTATTGTCACGTCTCGCACCGGCCAGGCCATGGGTTTTGAACGCCAACAAATTCTTTTAATCGGTCAAAATCACGAAAATTTTCCGGGTCTCACGGTGGAAGGCCAGGGCTTTCAATCGGAATGGTCAAAAACCGGTGATCGCCTACTTTATTCTGTTTATAATTCTTCTTCCGAATATAAGCCCGTTCTTTGGGTTACGAGCGCCCAGGGCGACAATATCGGCGCAAACCGCCGCAGTTTGCAAATCAATACCTGGGCTGATAAATGCTCATTTTCCGACGACACGACTTTATACTGCGCCGTGCCTCAAACCATGGAAACCGGCGCCGGATTTCAGCCGGATCTTTTCAGTTCTGTCCCTGACTCGTTTTATAGAGTGGATCTGACAACCGGCCTAAAAAGTTTGGTTGCTGTTCCCTACGGCTCTTTTACCGCCAGTAATGTCATGGTGTCAGCCGACGGCCGATATCTAACTTTTACCAATAGCCAAACTGGCCGCCTTGAAAGAATTCAAATAAAATAATCTTCTAAATTAATGCGTAAAAATTATTTTTTAAAATTAATCCCGGCGACTGGAGTCTTTTTGGCTATTTTCTTTTTTTCCGCTAAACCGAGCATGGCTATTCAGTGCGAGTACATCCCAAAAGACAGCAGCCAACGCATTCTTTATTTTGAAGGAAGCGACGCGGACCACCGCCCTTGGCTTAGAGAAAAAAACGAAGAAGACTGCAGCAGCGCTTGCGCGATTTTAAATTTTTCCTGCCGGGGAGGCGGTCCTATAGCCCAAGACCCCGACGGTTGTGATGCAACTTACCTGAAGTGCGGCGAGGCGGAAACCCCAACCTTAACCACCACTTGCAAATTCACTCCAAGAAAAAGCGACGGGTCTGCACTTTCCGGGGCGTGGGAAACATTAACTCCTTCAGAGAGCGAATGCCAAAATCTTTGCAACACCGCGGGGCGAGCGCTCTGCTCGTCCTGGTGCGGCACAATCGGATCAGCCCTATGCTGTGATGAAGCGCAAACAACTTGTGAAGCCACAACTAACGTCCCCTCTGCTCCGGCACCATACCAATTTGAATCCATCACGCCGCGCCTGGAAATTCCCCTGCCCACCCTGCCGAGTTTTTCTCAATTCACGGGTGTAACTCCTCAAGGTGAAACGCCAAACAGGTTTCTTTTAATTCCTTGGATTGGTGAGTACATCGCGGCGATTTATAAATATGCGATCGGTATAGTGGGGATTTTGTCCGGAATTATGATTGTCGTCGGCGGACTTCTCTGGCTAACAGCCGGCGGGGCGGCAGACAGAGTTTCTACGGCAAAAAGTTTTATTGAAAGTTCATTAGTTGGTTTGGTTATTGCCCTGACTTCATATTTACTGCTTTACGCGATAAATCCAAAATTGACGGAATTTGAGGGATTGAGAATTAAATATGTTGAGCAAGTAGCGCCTGAAATGGAAGGCGAAGGCATGGAAGCAAGAGGCGAAATCACGTCAGGCGGCGCGGGATCAGCGCAAACTTTTAGAGCTATCAGCTGCGATGGATTGGCGGAAAGCGGCGAAGAATTTGACGCCTTTTTCACTTCCTATTACGTTCCTTCGCCTTACGGCAATCCATCTGGTTATACCGGCATTGCTTCAAATGAAAGTACTGGCGCTTCTTTAAACGATTCCATGAAAGATTTCTTTTGCGCTGTGGCAATGGAATGTTCTTGCCCCAATAGTGAAAAAGATAATTCTTACAAATGTTACGCAAGAAGCGGCGTGTTCGCCAAGGGAGGCGCCAGAAATGGTTGGTACCCGTGCAAAGAATTTTCTCGAGATACAAATTACTGCGGAACAACAGATACCTTGCCGGACGGCCAGCTTCGCCATCGCCCCGGAGAAACAGTCGCGGCAGACTGCAATTGCACCTCTCACCGCTCGGGTGAATGTAAAATTGAAGTGACTCTGCGCAACGGCAGCAAAAAAACATTACAAATTACCGATACCGGTTCCGGTATCCGCGGCCGACGATTTGATTATTTCACCACTCTCGACGGAGAAAGATTGAGCGGCGTTTTTAAAGTAAAATTTTTGCCTGGCTGTGAACCGGCGGGAGAATACGGCGTCCCTCGCGGCAGCGCCTGCACTTTCGCGCCTCCCCCTCCGGGTCCTCTCGGTCCTCAACCGGCCGGCACGACAAGTACGCCCGGCGAAGGGAAAATTGCCGTCATCGGCGATTCTATCACGGCTGAAACGCCAGGTTATCAAAATTATTTACGCGACCATTGCTCTGGCAAAACCTTGGAATTTTTTGCCTTAAGGGGCCAACAAACTTCTTGGATGCTAGATCAATTCAGGGATAACGTTAAAGGTAAAGGATTCAATGGCTTAATTATTCTGGGCGGAGTCAATGATTTTTCCAGCGGCAGAACTGCTGCTCAAGCTCAATCTAATCTCAATACTCTTTACACGGAGGCTAAGGCTGATGGCATAAAAGTAACGGCTATCACGGTTCTGCCATGGAGTGGATATAGTAGCTGGACTTCCTCAAAACAAACTCAAACTACAAATCTTAATAGCTGGATCCTCAGTTCTCCGGCCGATATTAAAGTTAATGCCTACGCCTCTTTTGGAGACGCAAGTGATCCAACAAAACTAAAATGCGCATATGATGGCCGTGATGGAACTTGCGACGGAGATCACCTCCATCCTAATGCCGCTGGCGGTCGGGCTTTGGGAGATGCTATTGTTGGCGCCGGCGCCTGTAGATAATTGTCTAAAATTACAATGATGACAAGAAAAAATAATAGCCGACATTTTATCTTCGCGCTTCCGGTATTTTTAATACTTATATTTTCATTTTTCTCCAAATCGTCTTTAGCAGTAACAACCAAGTGCGAATATATCCCAAAAGACAGCAGCCAGCGCATTCTTTATTTTGAAGGTACTGACGCCAATCACCGGCCGTGGACCAGAGAAATGGATGATGCCGAATGCAACGCTAAATGCAGTAGTGAATCGCCGACTGGTTTAAAATTCCAATGCGCTGTAAGCGGCAGCGTCCTTGGCGGCCTTATCCCCCAAAATCCGGAGGGCTGCGATGCGACTTATACAACCTGCGGCGAAGTTAGCTCTCCAACCTTAACAATCAAATGTAAATTTACTCCGAAAAGAAGCGATGGAACAACGCTTGATGGGGCATGGGAAACTCTAACCACGTCAGAGAGCGAATGCCAAAGTCTTTGCGACGGCGCCGCGGGGCGAGGACTTTGTTCATCCTGGTGCGGCACAATCGGATCAGCCCTATGCTGTGACGAAACACAGACAACTTGTGAAAAAACAAATAATGCTCCACCTGCCCCGGAAACATACCAATTTGAATCTGTCACGCCAACACTTGAAACTCCCCTACCTACTTTTTCTGGTTTTATGGATGTCGTTCTTCAGGGAGAGGCGCCAAATCGTTATATTTTAATCCCCTGGCTTGGACAATACATTGCCGCGATTTACAAATATGCGATCGGCATTGTCGGGATTTTGTCCGGAATTATGATTATCGTCGGCGGACTTCTCTGGTTAACAGCCGGCGGGGCGGCAGACAGAGTTTCTACGGCAAAAAGTTTTATTGAAAGTTCTCTGGTTGGTTTAGTTATTGCCCTGACTTCATTTTTGTTGCTTTACGCGATAAATCCAAAATTAACGGAATTTGATTCGCTGAAGGTAAAATATGTTGAGCGCGTAGATCCTTTTATCGCTGGTTTAAGTACAACAACAACTGATACAAGAGATCTAGCGGGAGATGGCGGGTCGACGGAGCCAACTCCATCATTTACAGAATGCCCCATTTCTCTACCCGAGTCTTCCGACGAGAATTGGACGACTAATCCCCGCACAAAAGAATTTCTAGATAAAATAGGAACTGTCGTCACGGGATCAACACCAAGGGAAAAAGTAATACAAATAGCGGAAGCGGCCGCAAAATGCGGAGTCACCCTTGGCAGTTGCGGGAAGACTAGTGAAAATATCAACAACCTGGCTGGAGTCGGAGGCGGCATGAGTAGAGGACGATCAATTCACGAAATTTCCGTAACACAGAGGAAATATCTTTGCACTCTAAACTGCGGAGCTCGTGTTGATGTAAGTCACCCTTGCGACCCCGTGCATAAAGAAGGTCGGGAAGACATCCCGTGCCTCCAAGATGCAAGAAATCTCCCCGCCTCTTCCAAAAAAACAGACGTCTATAATAAATTGAAAAGTGAAATATCAAATTGGCCTGATTCATGGGCAGATGATTTAGAACCCGGTGACTCATTTGTAGTTTTTAACGGTAATAGCGATCCCCCCGGTAATCATACGGCGATCTTTATGGGCTGGGCGTCCGAGGGGAGAGCTAAAGTAATACAGGGTGCATATGGGAGGCTCGTTAACGAAAACACTATATGTATTAAAAGCAACTGCCCTACTCCTTCGCCCCTTGTAATAATTTTTAAGCCTCAATAAATAATGCTAACGACACAAATAATTTTTGAATGCTCAAAATGCGGAGCTCAGACCTCAAAGTGGGCTGGGCGGTGTTTGGAATGCGGCGCGTGGGGAACGTTGGGGGAAGTAATAAAATCAGAAAGCCAAAAAATAAAAGAATTTGAAAAAATGCCAACGGGAAAAATAATAAATTTTAATGAAATTACGAGCAAAGACTTCGCGCGAATTAAAACCGGTATTGGCGAACTGGACCAGGTTTTGGGCGGCGGAATTGTCCCCGGATCTCTTGTGCTTTTGGGCGGCGAGCCGGGAATCGGCAAGTCAACGCTCGTGGCGCAAATGGCCGCGGCGGCGAAAAATGGAAATACTCTTTATGTTTCGGGCGAAGAATCGGCTGAACAAATAAAAATGCGGCTGGACCGGCTGGCGTTAAAAACTAATTCACTCCAATTTTTGGGTGAAACAAACATTGATATAATTTGTTCAACGATTGAAAAAATAAAACCGGCCCTCGCCATTATTGATTCTATCCAAACTATGGCTACGGCTGGTTTACCCTCGGAAGCCGGAAGTGTAAATCAAGTCCGTGCCTGCACCGTAAAACTTCTTGAAGTCGCCAAAAAAAATAATATTCCAATTTTTATTATTGGCCATGTGACAAAAGAAGGCCAAGTCGCCGGACCGAAAACTTTAGAACATTTAGTTGATACTGTTTTATATCTTGAAGGTGATCGCTTTCACGCCTATCGCCTCTTGCGCACCGTAAAAAATCGTTTTGGCGGAACTGATGAAGTGGGAATTTTTGAAATGCAGTCGGGCGGTCTCATTGAAGTTAAAAATCCTTCGGCGATTTTTCTTGAAGAACGCGCCGAAGATATTGCCGGTTCGGCCACAACTTGCGTCGTCGAAGGCTCGCGGCCGTTACTCGTTGAGATTCAGTCGCTTGTTTCCCGCACTTATTTTGGTTATCCCCAGCGCCGTTCAGCCGGTTTTGATTTGAATCGGCTCCAATTACTTCTCGCGGTTTTGGGAAAAAGAGCCGGCATAAACCTGGGAACGCACGACGTTCATCTAAACGTAGCCGGCGGTTATAAAATCCAAGA
Source organism: Candidatus Falkowiibacteriota bacterium (assembly GCA_016214745.1). Classification (GTDB taxonomy): domain Bacteria; phylum Patescibacteriota; class Patescibacteriia; order XYB2-FULL-38-15; family XYB2-FULL-38-15; genus JAHIRI01. Next base: position 21,432 of record JACRNW010000017.1, read on the forward strand.
GCCGGCTTGCGATCTGGCAGTAATTTTGGCCGTTGCTTCCGCCTTTAAAAATAAATCTCTACCGCGCGATTTAATTATTTTGGGCGAAGTCGGACTGGGCGGCGAAGTGCGCGCTACCGGGCAGCTTGAAAAAAGAATGAATGAAGCGGAAAAAATGGGATTTAAAGAAATTTTAGCGCCAAACTTTAAACAACCAGCTAAGGGTCAAATAAAAATTACTAAAATAAAAAATATCGCCGAAGCGATAAAATATCTTCATCTTGAAGGAAAAAATACCGAAGAAAAAAATGAGGAAAATTAAAAAAAATTTTTATAATAGAAAAACATTAAAAGTTGCCCAGGAAATCCTGGGTAAATTTTTAGTCAGAAAAATTGGCAATAAAATAATTGCCGGAAAAATCGTGGAAACCGAAGGTTATGTTGGGCTGAACGACTTAGCTTCGCACGCTTCCCGCGGGAAAACGGCCCGCACAGCGCCGATGTTTGGTCCGCCAGGACATGCTTACGTCTATTTGGTTTACGGGCTAAATTATTGTTTTAATATTGTTACCGAGAAAAAAAATTATCCGGCCGCCGTGCTAATTCGCGCCATTGAACCGACTCAAGGCATTAATTTAATGCGCCGTTTTCGCAACGCGCCAAAGGATGAAAAAAATATCACAAATGGCCCGGGCAAACTATGCCAAGCATTAAAAATTGATAAAAAATTAAATAATATTGATCTCGCAAACGGAACCCTATGGCTTGAAGACCGCGACATTAAAATAAAACCGTCTGATATCATCAAAGCCAAAAGAATTGGCGTGGACTACGCCGGTAAATACAAAAATAAACCCTGGAGATTTTATCTCAAGGGTAATCAATTTGTGTCTAAAAAATAGCGCTGCGTCGCGTCACTCCAGGTGCACTTCTTTTTCAAAATCATCTAATTTTTCTAAAAGATATGGAAGATCCGATAATTCCGGATCTTTTTTTATCAGTTGCTCGGCCGCTTCTTTGGCTTGTTTGATTATATCGTAATCAGCAAGGGTGGCGATGCGCAAATCCGGCATGCCAGACTGGCGCACTCCCCAAACTTCCCCCGGACCTCGAAATTCTAAATCTTTTTCCGCTAAAGAAAAACCATCATTGCAAGTCGTCATCACAACTAATCTTTTAGCCGCCTCTTCGTTTTCGCTTTCAGAAAACAAAAAGCAATAAGACTGAAAAATCGACCTACCCACTCTCCCCCGAAACTGATGAAGCTGAGCCAGACCAAACCGTTCTGCTCCTTCAATCATCATAATCGTCGCGTTTGGAACATCCACGCCCACTTCAACCACGGACGTGGAAACTAAAATGTTTATTTTATTCTCCAAAAAATCTTTCATCACTTTTTCTTTATCTTCCGATTTCATTTTACCGTGCAACAGGCCAATTTTTAATGCCGGAAAAATTTCTTGGCTTAACCTTTTATATTCTTCCTTAGCTGATTTTACGCCCAGTTTATCCGACAGATCTATCAGAGGACAAATCACAAAAGCTTGCCGGCCATTTTTTATTTCTTTCGCGATAAAATCATAAGCTTTTGACCTATTCTCCGGGGCAACAACTTTGGTCAAAATCTTTTTTCGCCCCACGGGCATCTCTTTTATAACCGACAAATCAAGATCGCTAAAAAATACAAGAGACATTGTTCTCGGAATCGGCGTGGCGGTCATAGACAGAAAATGAGGCATTTCCCCATCGCCCTTTAGAGCCTGCCTCTGTTTTACGCCAAAGCGATGTTGTTCATCAACAATTGCCAGACCAATATTCTCAATTTTAATTTTTTCTTGAATCAGGGCGTGCGTGCCAATAATAAGATCAATTTTTCCCTCATTAGCTTGCTTAAGAAAACCAGATTTACTCATCTTGCAATCATCAATATCCTCACGATCATTAAGATCCTTAAGATCTTTAGGATCTTTTACCATTACATTGGTTCTGGTTAATAAACCGACTACAATTGGAAAATCATTAAACAACCCGCGTAATGTTTCATAATGTTGGCGAGCTAAAATTTCCGTTGGGGCCATAAAAACCGAGCGATAACCATTTGAAAAAACATTCAGAGCGGCGATGGCCGCCACAACAGTTTTACCTGATCCAACATCGCCCTCAAGAAGCCGATTCATCGGTTTTCCGGAAGCCATATCTTTCAAAATTTCCCAGGCGGCCTGGCGCTGACCATCGGTTAATTTAAACGGCAGGGCGCCGGTAAATTTTTTGGTTTCCGCCTCGCGGAAAGTAATGGCCGGCGCGGTACTTTTTTGTAAATTGGCTTTAAGCAATAAATTATGAATTTGGATTAAAAACAATTCATCAAATTTAAGCCTATGTCTGGCCTCTTTTAGCACCGACACGCTATCCGGAAAATGAATTTGTTTTAGGGCTTGGCTTAAATTAACTAAATTAAAATCTTTTTTAATCTCCGGGGGCATCCAATCTCGCACCCGAGCAGCAAGCGGCGCGACTAATTTAACTAAAAATCTTATTTGTTTTGTAGTTAGACTTTCCGTGGTTCGATAAACCGGGACAATTCTTGCGGTGTGAGTCGCTTCCTCGCCTTTTCGTATTTTTTCGTAAGACGGCGAAGTCAGATGTATTCCGAAACGATCAAAATCTACCCGGCCCGATAAAAAAATCTCATCGCCAACTTTTAAAACCTTCGTTAAAAACGGCTGGTTAAACCAGACAACTTTTATTGAACCTGATTTGTCGGAAACTAACGCTTCAGTGATATTTTTTCTTTTATGAAAACTCCGCGTATTTTTAATCAATTCTACTCTGCCGCGGCAAGTCCCCGCCGATCCATAAGTCAACTGGCTGATCGGCAAAATTTTACTCCAATCTTCATATCTGAAGGGAAAATAAAAAAGAAGGTCTTCGGCAGTTCGGAGACCTAAATTTTGTAATTTTTTAGCTGTCGCCTTTCCAACCCGAAGCAGATTTTCCGCCGGCATTTCCAAGGTAATCATTATTTGATAATTCTTTTAATTCAGATTAATTCTCTGCGCCCGCGAGGAATCGAACCTCGATCACAAGCTCCGCAAGCTCGTACTCTATCCGTTGAGCTACGGGCGCAAAGAAACAGTCTGAATTTAAAAATTACCTTTCTTTATTTAAACAAAAAAATGATTTTTTGTCCAATTAAAGAACGAGCCGCTCGGGCTCGCCTTTTAAATTTATCAAAAAACTAAATTTTTAAAAATCTTTCGTACTCTTCCGATAGTGGCTCCCTTTCTTCTTCTAAATCTTCAACTAAGTATTTTAAAAGGACTTCTCTCACTTTGAGCGGATTTTGTTTCAAAAGAGGAATAGAAACTCTGGAACGAAGACCTTTTAAATTAAAGTACAGACTTTTTACTTCCGGCGGCTCATAAATTATGTAAAAACGATCAATCTCTTTCCAGCCGTAAAATTTTCTTCCCACGCCAATCCCCTTTTCTAAAATATTAAAATCAATCTCTATCGGCTCTTCTTTCGCACGAATAAAAATAATTACTGCCGCTAAAACTAAAATAACCGCGAAAAGAAAATCAAGAGTATAAATGGCATACAATAAAAGCAGAGCAAAAACTACTCCGGCCCAAAGATACCAATGACGGCCCCTCTCGTGTTTCGTATATTCGGGAATTTTCCATCCGGATAATAATTTTCCGCGTTCCTCATTTTTTGCTTCTTCTGCCATAATTTTATCTTATTTATTACCCTACATTTATAATTATACTCTCAAAACGCTTATCGTCAAGTTTACGAATTGAGTATATTTTTTAATTTATTGACGCCGCCTCGGCCCGAAACAACAAAGAAAAATCGCCGCGGAAATAAAAATAACAAGAAAAATAGTCGTTTTTTGTTTCATAAACCAGCTAACACAGTTTGATTGACATTACTGCCCCAAAATATTATAATTTGTGAATATACGAAATCATCATGGAGAGGTGGCCGAGTGGCTTAAGGCAGCGGTTTGCTAAACCGTTATACGGTCGAAAGTCCGTATCGAGGGTTCGAATCCCTCCCTCTCCGTTTTGTACAAGACTACCATTTTTGTGGTAGGCTTGGACAAATTGAGGGTTGGTACGAGAAGCCTCTCACCGCTACGCCTTCGGGACAGCTTCGAATCCCTCCCTCTCCGTTTTTGAAAAAAATTTAATTTGGAGAGGTGGCAGAGTGGACTATTGCACCGGTCTTGAAAACCGGAGTCCTCGCAAGGGGACCGTGAGTTCGAATCTCACCCTCTCCGTTTGTACAAAGCAATCGCTTTGGCGATTGGTTTGTCAAATTGAGGGTTGGCGAGAGGAATCACACACCACAAGTCCGTTGCGGCTGGCTTCGCACCGAGGAGCTTTCGAATCTCACCCTCTCCGTTTGTACAAATTTGCCGCTGTTGCGGCAGATTTGGACAATTGAGGGTCTGGAAAGAATCCACACCCCGTAAACCCTTTGCGGCGCCGAGGATAGCACCGAGGAGTTTTCGAATCTCACCCTCTCCGTTTTTCTTCGCTATTTTTAAACAGGCCTCGCTCCGCGCGGAGCCTCTTTTTTTGCGCTTCTTCCTCTGGCTTACCCAACTCATCTTCCGTGGCAATCGGGACGGGGGTGTCTCCGAAATAAACCTCAAGTTTCTTAATCATATTCGGCTTGCCTATCGCCTGTTCGATCAAAGGCGTACGGTGCCACTTTAACCAAACTGTTTGTTCTAAAACATCCTCTCCCTTACCGTCAAGATACTCCTTCTCTTTTTTACTAAATAATGCCGACATTTTTGTTTTCATGACATCAATTGCCAAATCCAAATTGACCGCATCACTAACTTTCCAATCAGTTTTCAATAACTTTTTAAAGGTAGATTGCCTTGGTTTTATACTGCTCAACACTCTGCTTGCGCTTTTCTTTATCCTCAGTTCTTTTTTCCTTTTCACCTTGAACTCCCTTCGCCTCCCGAGCATTATCGCCGGAATCGATAACAATACTTTCCGGAACGTTTTCTCGCCCATTTTCCTCAACCCATTCTTCTTTTTGTTCTTCAAGTTTGAGGCGGCGCTCTTTAACTTTTTCCAGGTCTTGCGATACTTGCGGCGGCTCACTTTCGGAAGAAAAACCAAGCTTCGCTCGTTCTGCTTCATAATCCTGTAATTGCTGCTCAAGTTTTCCAACGAGCGCGCTATCAGTCTCTATCTGTTTATCAACGGACATCAGCTGTTCTTGTTTATCTTCAATTGTTTCAACTGTTTCCTTGGTTTCATCTTCAGGAATATTTTCCGGCGTCATCTCTTGATTCTCTGATATTTCTTGCTCCGCCTCATGTAATGATCGTAACGCTTCGCTTTCTGTTTCCATATTTTTATGCCCCCTATCAAAAATTAATTTATCCTTTTGCCAAAGCCAACCCCAAAACTTCTTTTGCACCCGCGTTCTTTAAAACCTTCGCGCACTCTTCCATCGTCGCACCGGTCGTCGTAACATCGTCCAACAAGACGATTTTTTTATTTAAAATTTTTAATGAATCAACCACGGAAAAAGCATTGCCGACATTTTCCTTCCGGCCGGCTTCATCTTGCGATACTTGCGGCGCCGTCGCTCGGGACCGTTTGAGCACTGTATTTTCCACCGGCCATCCAAAATATTCTGAAATTTTTAAAGCGAGCAATTCAGACTGATTAAATCCTCTCTCCAACAACCTTTTTCTGTGCAACGGAACCGGCACGATAAAATCCGGCTTGCCGATCTGCCCCTCTATCCTTTTCAATTCTCTTATCAAAAGTGTTCCCAGAGGCGACGCCAGATCTTCCACAAATTTATATTTCAACCCGTGAATTATTTTTTTAAAAAATTCATTATCATAAGAATAAAAGGTAAAAATTCTGTCCAAAAATTCGCCTCGAAGCGAATGATGGTCTGGTTTTATGTTTTCCCGACACGCGGCGCAGAGCCACTCCCCCTCTCTCCCGCACCCCAAGCACTCAATTGGAAAAAGCGTGTCAAAAATAAATTTTTTTATGGCAAAAAAGAAACTCATTACCCTCTGGAATTTTTTTTATTTACTCCACGTTGCTTCGTCAACAAGCCACTCACCGTTAATTTTCTTAAAAACTAATTCCAAGTTTTCATACTTTATCTCGGAATTAGATGCCATATTTCCGGATGCCTCGCGGCGCTGGGTGCTAACCGTAATTCTAGCCGTACCCCCTGCCTCGTTTATTTCCGCCGCAGTAACGGAAAGAGCTTTGGTGGTCACTCCGAAATAGACAGAACTGTCGCCCGCGGCTGCCTGGCTTTGTTTTATAAAGTTATCAATCCAGGTTTGCATCTTTACCGTCATTAATGGTTTTAAATCCACGAGATTTTCAAAATTTCCCTGATTTGAATAACTCCCAAATCTCTCGGCAAAAGCCGCGGCGATGCGCGAAATGTCCGATTTTAATTTTTCTTCTTCCGACGCTTCCGGCACAACAGCGCTTACCGTCGTGCTGTTTGGCAAAGTAATCGGAGGAATCGCGACGACATTAACGTTAGTTTTTGACGTAGGCGATTGGGGCGTCAATCCTTGTCTTAAAAACAGCCAATAAAACAAAGCTAGGATAACCAAAATACCCACGATGACAATTAAAATTTTTTGTCCACGAGACATAATTTTAACAATTAACTATTAACGATTTACAATTAATTTATTAATCAATGTGCCGCCCTATTATTTTTCTGCGGCCATTTTTTCATCAAACTCTTTTTTTGCGGCTTCAATTTCCAAAAGTTGTTTTGGATCGGAAGTAATCAACTGATCTTCAGAATACGAGGCGACTATTTTGATGGCCGCGTGCTTAGCACCGGCGAAGAAAATTCCTTCGCCAACTCCGCATTCCAACAGCAAATATTTTTCTCCCTGCGTCAATAAAAATGTTTTTTGTATCAAATCAATTGATGCCGGCGACTGTTTCAGGAGCAACTGCAACGACGAGTTTGTCACGATTGCCTGGCCATACGGAGAAGTCAAAAAATCATTAACATCTTGAGTAATAGTTGTCACTCCTAAATAATATTTGCGGCAGCGTTTAACCAAAGCAAAAATAAATTTAGCGCTATCTTCGTGCTGCATCAGCCACCAGGCCTCATCAACCACAAGAATTCTCTTTTTCCTTTCCGAGCGAACCACATTCCAAATAAAATTAACAACGTTATAAATGGCAATTGGCCGTAATTCATCTTCAAGATCTCGGACGGAAAAAATTACCAAAGGATTACGAACGTCAATCGTAGTCGGCGAATTAAGCAAACCGGAAAAAGTTCCTTCCGTAAATTTTCTTAAACGCTCCACCAAACTTTCGGCGCCGGTCATACCTTCCAAAATATTTTGTAAATCTTTCATGACAGGCGGCTCTACTCCCATTTTTAAATCTGTATCGGCGGTAATATCTTTTTTAGCGTAAGTTTCAATCAGGGCTCTGTCCAAAATAGAATCTTCTTCCGGTGAAAAAATAAGTTTTCCGCCCTCGCCCGGCCGAGCAAGCATTAACCGCAAAAGACCTTTCAGAGTAATCACGGCGCTTCTTATAATGTCTTCGGCATTTATCTCTTCTCCAACCGGCCGCGGCAAATCAAATGGATTAATTTTTGATTCCGAAGCCAGAGAAATATTAACGTAAGCGCCGCCCGCCGCGTCGGAAAGATGTTTATACTCCATTTCCGGATCAATTACGAGCACTTCCACGCCCATCATCAAAGAACGGAGTACTTCCAGTTTAATAGCATAGCTTTTCCCCGCGCCGGAAGTGGCAAAAACCACGGCATTAGCATTTTGCAAAGAAAATCTATCAAACAAAATTAAACTATTATTATGGCGGTTAATGCCGTAAAGAATTCCGTTATCAGAAGTAAGTTCAGCCGACATAAAAGGAAAAGACGAGGCAATCGGCGACGAATTCATGTTAAAAGTAATCATCAATTCGTCATTACCGAGCGGCAAAGTTGAATTAAAGCCCTGCTCGGCCTGGTAAAAAACTCGCTTGGTATAAATCAATTTTGAACCAAAAATAGATTCAATTTCTTCGGAAACTTTATCCAGCTCTTCCTTGCTCTTCGCGTAAATCGTGACATAAAGAGCAAATTGAAAAAAATGCTCAATTCCCTGCGTCAAGTCGTCGCGCAATTGTTCAATGTCGCGGAGAGCCGTTTCGCGAAGCGGATCGCGCGGCGCGCCTTTTTCCGCGTCAGCCAAAATTTGCGCCTCAAGTGCTCCGGCTTTCTTTTTCAATTGTTTCAAAATTACTTCCGCCTTGACCGGATAAAAAAACATTCCAATATCAACTGTTGTGTTCAAATTAATAATCGGCGTGAACCATCCGACACTAATGTAGCGTGGATAAGTAATAACAAAAACAGTCCTGACAAATTTATCGCCAAGCAAAACATGAGACGGCTCAACCTTCATTGAGGCCGGGGCAATCAAATCCTGGATGGAAACAACGCCTTTGCGGTAAATCCTTTCCTCTTCCAAAACAATCTTCTCTTCCTCTAATCGGCGTTTTGCTTCTTCCGGGGAAATTGGCGCCGTCGCGGCAGTTTTCTTTTTTTCAATAGCTGCGGCTGGTTTAAAAGCCATACTTTTTCCTTAAGATCCTCATGATCCTTAGGATCTTTATAATCTTATCTTAATGATCTTATCTTAATGATCTTATCTTAATGATCTTAACAATCATAATAATCTTAATAATCCTTCAATCATTCTTCAACTCTCAACTTATCTACGTCAATCATTTTTTCCGTTTCAGCGATTTCGGGATTATAAATATTATAATAAAGTTCAATCAAACTTTGTGTGTCCAAAATTACGGAAGTTAATCCCATGCTTGAAAGAAGCATCTGAACGTGCTGAACTCTCGCAAACAAATCCCGTCGACGACGTTTAAAGACCTCCCCGCCGAGGCGCAATGCCGCGCCCGGCCGGAGCACCTCGCTAAATCTCGACCAAAAACCTTTTCGCTTGTCGGAAAGCGGATCGTACGGAATCGTGACATAAAAACGCTTACTCATTATGTCCCCCATTTCCACTAACTCCTTAACATATTCGCGATAATCGGCGATTTGAATTTTCAACAATTCATTTGTCTGCTCTTTCTCCGCTTGTTTTAATTTTTCCAAATAAGCATCAATATTTAATTTTCTGGATTGAATTACAATCTGCAGGGGAAATTCAAGCGCGTTTAAAAAAGAAACGTAGGCCGCAATAATCGCGTTCTGCTCGTCCTCGGACTTCAGGGCAAAATTAATGCTTGAAACCAAAAGCACGGCTCGCAAAGTTCCGTCTTTCAAAATGACGCTGTCTTCCCTGATTTCGGCGATATCAAGGCGTACTTTAGTGGCTACGCCCGCCTTTGGTCCGGCAAGTTTTTTAGACTGCATAAAAATTTAAATTATTCGCCCTTATAGACCCCGCCCGTATTAACAATTAATGATAATTCCGTCAATTTTGTAGCCGCCATACGTTCTTTAACCGGTCTCGGCGGGATAATCTTCACTTCTTCTTTTTTTAAATAATGCCGCAACTCTTCCGCGGTTGATTCCTTGTTCCAAACTCTTAATTTCGGCCGCCGCATAGTTTGAATAAGATTCAAAAGAAAAAAGTGAAACGGCTGGCCATTAACTTTAATAAAGGCTAAAACAATACCCAACCCAAACACGGGAATCCCGAAAACTAAAAAATAAAAAAAGGTAAAAAGTTTATAAGCAATAAATAAAATAATTGTCACGGCCAAAAGAATAATAAACTGGCGGGTGGTAATTGGCCCGATGATTTTGTCTTCAACATCAATAAATTGAGGAATAACAAACTGCTGCATAAATCTTTCTTAATTATACCATATATTCATCAATATCTTAAAGCCCTGTTTAGGTTCATAATCGCCCGATATTCTTCCGCCGAAATCGTAATCTGGCCCGTCTTTTCCCGCTCCGCAATAATTTTATCAACCGATAAACCCTTTTCCATACTTTCGCGGCCAATTTCAAGATAAAGTTTATTGACTTCCGATTCTTGCCATGCTTTAGTTCCGGCGATCTTTTTGGCAAAATCCTCCCTTTCCAAAAGGTCTATTTTTTCTTTAACTTTTGCGGCCGCGGCCGCGGGGTTTGCGCCAAGCCGCCTCCAATCAATAACTGTCATCTCCCTTAATTCCTCAACTGGGCCGACGAGTTTCGGAACATATTTTACGTCATCAAGCCGCGGACGGTTATCTTGCTGCGGCATGGGTCTTCGAACCCGTGTTGGAGCTGATGGTTTTAAAATTTGAAGCGGTTTTGGTTTTTCTTCTTCCGGCAAATCAAACGGCGTCTTGGTTCTTGCGGGCAAAGCGGAAGAAACTCCGCTCTCGCGGCCGGCTGTCTCGGATGAAGTGATTTCTTGCGTAGAGGGCGCTCGCGGCGCAGCAAAAACTTTTGGAGTGATACCAGCCGCTCCAAGCCGGACTCCAACCGGCGGAGCCATTAATTCTTCCGGTACAGCCATTGGCGAAGCTTCTTTTTTAGTAATTTCCTGCCAACGCGCGTCCATTTTCGCTTTTACGCCGCCAAAAGTTTTTTCCTCAATTTCCCCGGATTTTGCCTTTTCTTCATCCATGGCAATTTTTATTTTTTGAAGTTCAGTTTTTTTTGTCCTTTCCTCCAACTTTTGAAATTTATCGCGGGCGATGCCGAGAATTTTTTCCAACTGATCAGGAGTTAAATTAATCCCCTTTGGTCCGACTTCGCCGCTTAAAGTTTCTCTGGTTTCAAAACCGTCGCGAATATCTTTAAGATGAGTCAATAAAATTCCTTCTAATTTTTTCCGCGCTTCCCCGACTAAAATGATTTTACTTTCATCAATAATTTCTTTGACAATTTTTTCCGCCTCGGCTGGTTTTATTCCCGCCATCGTTTTCGGCAATTTCTGTTTTGCCGCCAAAATTTCCGCCTCATCAGCTCTAGAAAAAACAAACTCCCGAACTCCCGGAGGCAATTCCGGCGTTTTCGGTTCTGGCGCGGGAGCGGCCTTCGGCTCTGCCTCAGGAATTACGCCCGCTCTCGGAAGCGGCTTTCGCAGAGATGCGGCTTTCGGCAATTTCTCCGCCTTAACATCTCTAATCAATTTAATAACTAAATCCGCCTGCTCGGGCGTTAATCCCATGCCGCCCTGGCTCGTTCCTCTCGTAAGAGTGCTTTTTGTTTCAAACCTGTCTCGGACATCTTTTGAATATGCTTCAACTATTTCCGCGAACCGTTCTTTTAAATCTTCACTCAAAACTATCCCGCTCTTTTTTAAAACTTCGTCTGTCAATTTTGACGTTGATGCCGCCGTTTGGGGCATAACCCGCGGCTCCTCAACTAAATCATAAAGTTTACCGCCTCGCAAAACCTTAAAGCGGCCGCTCGAATCTTTAATGAGAATTTCGTCTTCAAATTGGACCATTTCAATTTTTTAGTGTTCAGAAATAATTTTAAAATTACAACTGTATTTTGTCCCGCTAGCGCAGGCTAAGTTCCCGCTTGCCACGACGCAAGATAATCTTTTTGCTCGGGCGTTAATTTGTCTATTGTAACTCCCATGGTCTTAAGTTTCATTTCTGCAATGGCTTCATCAATTTTTTCCGGTACGGTATAAACCCTTTTTTCTAATTTTTTCCAATTTTTTGCGATAAATTCCGCAGAAAGAGCTTGATTGGAAAAAGACATATCCATCACGGAGGCGGGATGGCCTTCAGCCGCAGTCAAATTGAGAAGTCTTCCTTTAGCCAAAAGATATATTTTTTTGCCGCTCCGGAGAGTGAACTCGTCAACAAATTCACGCACCGCGCGGACTCTTTTTGTCATTTTTCTTAAATCCAACAAATTAAGTTCAACGTCAAAGTGCCCCGCGTTTGCAATAACCGCTCCGTCTTTCATTTTTTTAAAATGTTCCCCTCTTATGACGCTTTTATCACCGGTCAAAGTTATAAAAATATCACCGCGTCCGGCTGCCTCGGCAATCGGCATTACTTTATAACCTTCAATTTTCGCCTCAAGCGCCCGCAAAGAATCAACTTCAATAATAATTACTTCAGCACCCATGCCCTTGGCGCGAAGAGCGACTCCCCTGCCGCACCAACCATAACCGCAGATGACTAAAGTTTTTCCGGCTAAAAGAAAACCTGTCGCCCGGATTAAACCGTCAATTGTTGACTGCCCCGTGCCGTATCGATTATCAAATAAATATTTCGTCCGCGCTTCGTTCACGGCCACAACCGGAAATTGGAGCACGCCGGCGCGTTCCATGCTTCTGATGCGCATTACTCCGGTTGTTGTTTCTTCCGCAGAACCCCAAATTTCTTTTGCTTGTTTTTTTCGCGTACCATGTAAAAAAGAAATTAAATCTGCCCCGTCATCTATGGTTATTTTTGGCCGACGAGCTAAAACCTCCTCAATATGTTTATAATAACTTCTTGGATCCTCACCCCGCACGGCGAAAACCGGAATTTTGAAATATTTTACGATCGCTGCCGCCGCGTCATCCTGAGTTGACAAGGGATTTGAGGCGCAAAGAAATACCTCCGCTCCGCCGCTCTTTAGCGTCCGCGCCAAATTCGCCGTCTCGGCAGTAATATGTAGACAAGCTCCTATGCACACGCCTCGAAGCGGCTTCTCGCGAGAAAATCTTCCTCTAATAAGACGCAACACGTCCATTTGCCGTTCAGCCCACAAAACCCGATCCAACCCCTTCCTGGCGAGTTTTATATCTTTAATGTCGTATTTCATTAAAATTTAATTTATTTGAAAATTTTTCTAAATTCCCGCACCTTATCCAATTTTTCCCAGGGTAAATTAAGATCCGGCCTGCCGAAATGACCGTAAGATGCGGTTTGTCTGTAAATCGGCCGGCGCAAATTAAGCGTCTTAATTATTCCGACCGGAGAAAAATCAAAAATCTTTTTAATTGCCGCCAAAATTTTTTCATCGGCGACGTTTGCCGTCCCAAAAGTATTTAAACTCAAAGCCAGGGGTTCTTCTCCCCCAATGACATAAGCAAGACCAAACTCGCATCGCTCCGCCAAACCCGCGGCGACCACATTTTTTGCCACATAACGAGCCATATAAGATCCGGCTCGATCAACTTTGGTCGGATCTTTACCGGAATAAGCTCCTCCGCCATGACTGCCGGCGCCTCCGTAAGTATCAACGATTATTTTTCTCCCGGTACAGCCCGTATCAGCCACCGGTCCGCCAACAACAAACCGACCAGTATTGTTTATAAAAAATTTAGTTTTTCCGTCCAGCCACTTTCCGCAAACCGGCTTTATCACTGTTTTTAAAATATCAGCTCTCAACTTTTTTAAATCAACGTTTGGATCGTGCTGCGCCGCAATTACAACCGCATCAATTCTTTTTGGTTTATAACTTTTCACTTTTAACTTTTCACTTTTAACTTCTTTATATTCAACCGTAACCTGCGTTTTCCCGTCCGGCCGTAAATATTTTAAAATTCTTTTTTTCCTTACTTCAGTCAAACGTTTTGCCAGGCGATGAGCCAAAGTAATCGGCAATGGCATCAATTCTGGCGTTTCACGGCAAGCGAAACCGGACATCATTCCCTGGTCTCCCGCGCCCAATTTTTCCTTTTTTTTCAAAACTCCCAGAGCAATATCCGGACTCTGCTCGTGAATTGAATTTAAAATCCCGACGGTACGATAATCAAAACCATATTCGGGCTTGTCATAGCCGACTTCGCTTAGAACTCGCCGAACGAGAGAATGAATGTTCACGTAAGTTTTTGTCGTTATCTCTCCGGTCACCACAATAAAACCCATCCCAGCCATCACTTCGCAGGCCACTCTTGATTTTGGGTCGGTTTTTAAAATTTCATCCAAAACTAAATCTGCGATTTGATCGCATATTTTATCCGGATGGCCTTCGGTGACTGATTCTGAAGTTACAAATTTTTTATCCAGCATATTAATTCAAAAAAATTATATTACTTGACCCAACCAAACTCTTTTTTTGCTTCGTCAAAGTAAACGGTGTTATTATATTTTTTATTTCCAGCTTTCTTTAAAATATTAACAATTTGCATGCCGATTCTCGCCGCCTCGTTTTCCGCGAGGCCGAGCTGCTCTTCAAAAATAAATCTGAGTAGGGCAACAAAATATTGAGGGGCCGTCGGATTAACTTTCAAACCGCCGACATCTTGCTCTCGATTTTCTTTACGAAAATAATCAACCAGTGAATTCTGGAAACGCTTATCTAAAAGAAGGGCGTCTAATTTTTGTTCGCTTGCGGCAACACGAAGCAGAGCCGTCACTTTTATTTTTTCCGGAGCCTTGCCGGGAGTCTTCGGAAAAATATTTTCATAAACTAAATTTTTGATTTTTTCTTTATTTTCTCCTATTAATTTTGCTGCTTCCTTTTCCTCTTTTTTTACAGCTTCCTCTTCAACGGGAGATCCTTGATATATTTTTACAATATCTTCGGGCGTAACCGGGATTTCTTCGGCCTCTTTGGGAATCATTTTCTCCTGCCCAATTTTCCGATAAAAAGTTTTGGTTGCCTGCACCAGCGCCGGCTGGAACATCAGGTAATCGTAAAAATTTAATAATTTCAAAAGAAAATCTCTGTCTGCCTCTGAAAGTCTTTGGGCATTTTTATCTTGATTTGCAAAAGTCGCCTCTTCCACCGCGCCGCGCGATCCCGGTTTTTCAAAAAATAATTCGTAATTTCGGAGCCAATTCCTAATAGTCGGGTCTTCCTTTCCGCCCGCACCTTTTGGCTCTAATGCCCCGCCGCCAATTTTTTCTTCATTTTCCCTTATGGCGCTTATCATTTTTTTTCGCCGTTCTCCGCCAACAATATCATCTGAATAAACCGACAATCTATCAACAATTTTTTCTTTTAAATCAAATTCTCCCGATTCAATCCCAAAACGCAAATTAGTTCGGAGAAGTTCTTCGGCGTCCTCATCGGGCAAAGTCGAAAAAACAAAATATCTCAAACGCCGAACGATACTCGCGTATTCTACCGCGAGTTCCGGCTCGTCTCTTCCGAGCGTCGGCAATTTATTCAACATTTCCAAAAGGCGCCGCAGAAGATCAACCGCCTCGCCAACCTCTTTGTCTTTTTCTAATTCAAAAACCAAACTTTTTACCTGTTCCAGAGTAGTTTGATTTGCCAACTGCGCCGGCGGCAAGGCCAAAAAATCTTCAAGCCGCATTGCGACTGCACTAACCGGAGAAAGCACCACTCCTCTGATTTTTTCCGCCAGAGAAAGAGCAACTTTTTGCTGCTCATCCATAAGCGAAACCATTTCTCTCAATTCTTCGTTAGTCATTTCCGGCAACAAACCCAGCCACTTTTTTCGTTCACTTTCCGCGACAAAAGGGCTTAGAAGTAAATTTTTAAATTGTTCTTTTAGTTCTGCTTGAGCCATAAATTAATCTCTTATGTTTTCTTTTTCCGCGACCCGACTTTTTTGCCAATTTCATCCATTCTTCTCTGGTATTCGCCTATTTTGTCAACCGCTACCTGGAAACCGCTGACCGCGCCGCCCAAAGCGTCGGAAATGGTCGTACTGCCGCGAGTAATTTCTGACGCCGCCTGGCCCAAACCAGTTTTCAGATCGCCCATAGATCGTTTCAAATCGTCAAAATTCACTTTACCTGAAAAATTACGCATTTCACCAACAAGATTGTTTATCACCTGCTCAAGAGCAGCTGTATCAATAGTTACCGGCGCGGCTGGAGCAGCGGGTGTGGGGGGTGTTGGAGCGGGAGGAGCCGCCGGAGGAGCACCACCCGGGGCAGGAGCCGCCGGAGGAACACCACCCGGGGCAGGAGCGGCGCCAGCGGCCGCTGCCTTTGCTTTCGGCTGCGGCGCACCCTTTCGGGCGGCCCATCCCTGCGCCGTGGCGAGTTTATCAAAACTATCGTAAGTAGTACCATTATAAGTCACTCCCTGGCCGCCAACTTTGTCAAAAATTGCACCAACTGCCAGTGGGTTTGTCTCCCACTTATGTTTAATACCGCTCATCATTGTGTCAGTAACCGTAAAAGTCCGGGAGGAAGTATCAAATTTACCAAACATATCCGCCAAACGAGCCGGCGTGTACCTTTGAATTTCTTGAGTGTCAGACATACTGCCATAAATTCTTTCCCAGTTGCCCTTTTCAAAATCTCCGCCCTCAGCCCAAACATGCGTTTTTAGAGCTGGATCATATCTCAAGGCAGAAAAATTATGTGGATGCATCTTCAATTGATCGCGAGTGGGCATTTTATTGATTTCCGAATGGGCATAATCCGAAGATTCTTTGGGATCTTTTCTTTCCGCCCACTCATCTTTGGCAATATCATATTTCGCTACGCCAGCATATTCGTAATGGTTAATCTTCTTACCCGCCTCTCCAATATCAAATGCGGCTCTTAGTCCTTGCTGGTCTGTACCACAACCATCTTTTAAGAAACTGTGCACTGTCTCCTGGTCAATCGTATCTCCATACTTTTCTTTAAAAAAATCTGTTGACAAAGCATCATCAATATGCCCCTCAACGGCCATAGACATTAATAACGAACGTCTCCTATCCTCATATTCAGAACCTTTTTTACCCCAAATTCTCGACAAAGCCGCCGCCTTTTGTTCTTTATTCATCTTTGAATAATCTTTGGCAAACGCGGATTCTTGACTTCGTCGCAAAGCATCTTCATATGGGACTCTTACCTTACCAAACGTCATAATGCGGTCAGCCACGCCTCGGCCTCTAGCCAGCGCCTGTTCTTGCGCGTCCTTCTTGTCTTCCTCTCTTCTCTTTTTTAAGCCGCGATAAACAGCAACCGGGTTAGCCCAACCTGGCGCCGTCTCATTATACTTTTGCCCCAAATATCCAGCGCCGGCTTTGATGCCGCCCACAAACGGAGCTTTACCAACTTTCCACGCCAGGCCCATTCCCTTTCTTACTCCGCTTGCACCCCATCTAAACGGAGTTGCCCCCGCTCTCCGGAGACCCGATAGTGCCGCGCCGGCCGCTTCAGAACCGACAACTCCCATTTTTTTCGTAAACATCAACCCAACCAAAAGCAAAGTAACGCCCACCACGAGCGACGACAAATTATTATATTTTCCAACATCGCCCAGACCGTTCGCGGTATCCAAAGCTGTAGAATCAATCCCAAGTTCTGCGCCGGCATTGCCTCCGCCAGCCACAATTAAAGACAGCCAAATGAAAAATGCTAAAATCGGTCCGGTAATAACATTTTTGGTAAATTCATCCCACCATTGTTTAGCATATGTCTGGCCTTGCGGAAAAGAAGCTAAAAGATAAGCAAGGGGCGAAAGAACAATCAGAGTCCAAAGCACCACAACTCTCGCGACGAGCACTACCATTAAAACTCCCACGGTTATGGTGGCAACTAAAACCACAATCATGGCCAAAAGAGCTGTGCCCACCAAATCCCACTGCTGGCCAGCCGCAGCCGTTCCCTCGGCAAGATTGTCAAAACTGAATAGTTGATTAATGCCCAGCGCCTGAAAAAAATTCGCGCCGGCGGCGGCCTGGAAAGCGTTTACGAAAGTCAACATTATCACCTGGGCAAAATCAATAATAATGCCGCAGATTGTTTTACTAAAGTTAATTAAAACTGCCATCAACAAAAGTTTTGGCAGTAATTTTTTGTATGAATAGGCCTCAACCCGCAAAATCGTGGCAATGGAAATGATAAGCAAAATCAGAACAAAAAACATGTTGGCCACGTCGCGGACAATCACCCATCCCGTAACTACGGCTGTGGCTTGCAAAAAACTATTATATGCCGCCACGTCCACCAACATTCCCACCACCCAAGTAAAAAGTTTACCCAAAAGTTTCGCAAAACCGGCAAGTAAATTAACCATTATTGTGTCAAAAGCTGCGATGGCGTTTGAAATCCCCTCAGCAATTTCTACGCCACCCCAAACCGCCAAAGCGCCCGCCCCAACCCAACCAATGGCTTTAGCGATCGTTCCTCCCTTTACGGCCTCCGCTGGTTTAGCAAAACCAAAAAGTCCAAAGGCCAAAGCGCCCGTCAGAGCGGCCAATACCAAAATCGCCACCAAGACTTTTCTTTTTGGGCTAAAAAATTCAAACATAATTAATCTGTTTTTCTTTTACTTCGTCTTTGTAATATTATACTACAAAAATGGACGCAAGCCAAACTTAACTTACAAGAAATCCAATAATCATCGCGAGAAAGATAAATCCTGAAAGCAACCCTAAAATTGTGCAGCCAATATAAATAAACGGTCCGGCGATAAAACTCGCGTATTTTTTCATAGAGCCAGCCGCCTCGCCCGCTTCTTGCACGGCGCCAAGCACTCCTCCTCCCCCTCCGCCGCCTTCAGTTTTAGCTAATTTCTTTTCTTCTTTTTTAGCTTTTTCCACTATTGTTTCTCCTGCAGTAATCGTCGCCCGCGAAGCCATTGAAGCAAAGAGTCCAATAATAAGGAAAATCACGCCGATAAGCAAAAGGGGCAAGCCAAAAACTAAACCAATAATAGTTAGTCCTGTGCCGACACCAAAAGAAACAAGAGTTGTTCCCACTCGTTGAAAAATAAAAGAAGTCGCCTGCCCCATCCGGCCAGCCAATTTTATGCCCTGCCCGGTCTTTTTTTGCGCCGCGAGCCGCGCCTTTTTTCCCGAGAGCGCGCCTTGGGCCGCCCGCTCTGCTTCCGGCGACTCCAGCGTCTCTGGTTCTTCCGGCGGCGCCTCTTCTTGTGGCTCTTCGGCCGGCTTGCTCGCCGACGCCGTTTGGGCCTGGCGTAATTCACTTTGAAAATCTTGCTCTTCGTTGTCTGCCATTGGAATAACTTAAAATTGTCTGCGCTTTAATTCGCAAACTTTTTATTTAATTTATTATAACACAAAAAGGTCTGAACCGGGAGATGTCCCCAACCTTGACAAAGCCTCAAAATAAGGTAGATTTAAAGCAGCAAAAGGCGGCGCAAGGTGCGCCGCCAAGAATCCGCCGGAGGGGCGGAAAGAGAGAGGTGTTGAGATGGCGAAGTTCTGGATGATGGTGGTTGCAATCCTGGCACTCGGTCTCGTCGGTTGCTCCGACGACACGACGTGCACGGACTGCTCGTGCGACCCCGCGCTCTGCGATGGCGGAGACGATGCGGACGCGGATTCCGACACAGCGGACGAGACGTCCACGGACGACGGTGGCGCCGACAGTGACGGTTCGACGTGCGACTCCGATGATCCGGTGCCCATAGTCACTTTTATTCAGCCAACGAATGGCGCGGAAGTGATCGGGGCCCAAACAGTGGAAATCTCGGCTGCCGACCGCTGCGGTCTTCGCGAAATTACCCTAGCCGTGGACGGTGCACCTTCAGCAACGTGGACTGCTGAACCGTACACCTGGGCATGGGACACGAGCGGACTCGTAAGCGGCAACCACACTCTCACGGCCAACGCTACGGACGTGATCGGCCAAACGGCGTCGGTGACTATTGAAGTTGATGTCCGCGCTGAATGCCTCACCCCAACCGACTGCCCGCCTCGAGTACGCATCGTGTATCCTACGGCCGGCTCGCGTGTCTGCGGCACACTGAATGTTGAAGCCACAGCGACGGGCGAGGGTGATGTCGTACAAGTGGAATTCCAGGCCGACGACGTCCTGCTTGGCATCGACAACACCGCTCCATACCAGGCGGAGTGGATTACCACGAGTCTGGCTGACGGGAACCACACCCTCATCGCTACGGCCCGAGACGCGAGCGGACAAGAAGCATGGCACACAATCAGCGTCATGACGGAAAACACCGGCGGTTCCTGTGACAATTTGCCTACGGCCGTAATCGTGGAGCCCGCGGACGGCAGCTATGTGCATGGCGATGTGACCGTGCGCGTGAACGCGTCAGACGACATCGGCGTCGTCCGGGTGCGTGTGTTCGTGGACGCTGGCATGATCTGGGAAGATACGACGGCTCCGTTTGAAGGCGTCTGGCACACAGGCGACTTCGCGGAAGGTCCTCACCTGCTCCGGGCAGAAGCAACGGACACGGCAGGACAGCAGAGCTCGGAGGCGTCCATTGAAGTGGACGTTGATCGAACTCCTCCGACGGTCGTGATCACAAGTCCGTTCAACGGCGAGACAGTGTCGGGCACGCGAGTCGTCACGGCCAACGCGACCGACAATCTCTCGGTTGCGAGCGTGACGTTTACGGCAACCGGCAGCCTGTCGCGATCGTTCACTGACACCGAGGCACCGTTTGAATGGTCGCTCACTTTCCCGCCGATGTCGGCGTGCGGCGATTCGGTAGTGCTTGAAGCCGAGGCCAGTGACCGCGCTGGTTGGACTGCGGCCGATACCGTTACGGTAACGCTCGCACCTCCGGACGAAGTCTGCAACGGCCTGGACGACGACTGCGACGGCGTGTGCGACGACGGGTTTGAATGCTGCGCCGGAGTATCCGACTGTACGGACACGTGCATCTTCCCCTGCTTCCCGGAAATGGGAGGTCCGTGCAACGTTGTTTCCCAGTGCGGCTGCGGCGCCGGACAGCGATGCGTTATCGGCGCCTCACTCGTGGAGGAGTGCATCGCGGCGGGAACCGATCCTGTCGGCACGCCCTGCGGCAGCACGGACAACTGCGTCCCCCAAGCCCAGTGCTACGAGTCCGGCTCCGGACGCGAATGCAGGCAATTCTGCTCTTGGGGACTCGACTGCCCGACGAGCTTTTTCTGCTCCTACCTGATCCCTGGGGTAACAAGCTACGGGCTCTGCGTACCGACGGTCGATTGCGATCCATTCACTGGAGCGGGCTGCGCAGCCGGGGAAGGATGTGCCTTCGTACCTCCGTCGGGCGGGTTCTGTGTGCCCGCCGGCACCGCTGCACCAGGCGAGGATTGCGGCGCTACGACGCATTGCCGAATAGGCAGTGACTGCTTCAGCTTTGACTCCGGAATCACCTACCGCTGCATCAAGTATTGCGCGCTAAGGGGAGGTTCCCCAGACTGCTCTGACGTTCCCGGCACAACATGTTTCGACTTCGGACACGTAGTCGTCGGAATCTGCGTGTAGGGGCGTGACATGAAAGGAGGCTGGCTAGCCGATAGCCAATAGACAACAAAACCCCGCGAAATTTCCGAAGAGGAAAAATCGCGGGGACTTTTTTTATTTATTTTACTTTATCGTTAGGTTATTATCATAATTTTTTGATATAATATATTTGAAATAAGAAAAAGTCAACGGGTATTGACCCCGTTAGAAGTTCAAAAAAGTACATTTTGTAAAGACAAATGCAAGCGAAGTCGGCTTACGCCTCTCTCCGTTAAAATAGATAGAAATTTTCTTAAACTTCTAACGGGGTTGACAAAAAGAATCGAGAAGCGGATCTCGACAAGCTCGAACAATAATATTTTTTCGCGTGGGCTTCATGCCCTAATCCGCCACGGTGGCGGGTTAAAAAAGGAAAATTCCGCCCGAGGGGCGGAAGGAGGGATTGATGATGACGAAGAAGTTCTGGATGGTGACGATGTTCGCGATCCTGTTCGGTCTCACGACGACCGGCTGCCCCGATGGTGACGACTGCGCTTCCGATCCGTCGCTCTGCGACCCCGACTCCGACACGGACACCGATGTTGGCGCGGACGCCGACGCCGATGCGGACAGCGACACGACCGAGGACGACGCCGACGCGGACACGACCGAAGACACGGCCTGCCCGACGTGCCCCAATGTGACCGGAGATTGGCAATTGACCTACTACAGCAACGAAACGCACGTGCAGTGGATCAATTCGCTCCATCTGGACCAAGACGGCATCAACGTCATCGGCTACGACGAAGACTGCGAGTACACCGGCACCATTTCGGAGGACGGTACGCTACTCTCCATCACCGGAGATTGCCCTCCTCAGGTTCTCGTTGTGACCGCTGATGCAAGCGCCTACTCCTGGATTGACGGCACTTTCAGTATCGCGGGCACCAGCGCTACCGGTACCTGGCAAGCCGACCGCCAGTGAAGAACGAAAACCGGCGATGCAAACTTGAACACCTGTTCAGGAATGCATCGCCGGTGTATTTTTTATATAAAATATTTTCTAAACTTTTACTTTGGCACAACTATCACTTTACCAGCAAAGTACGTCCATGGATCCTGGCCGGATACA
>JACRNW010000019.1 GCA_016214745.1 Candidatus Falkowiibacteriota bacterium
AAAAGAGGAACTTTACCAATTTCTCGAAGGTACATTTGGATTGAATCGGTGGAAAGATCGCCGAGGTTCATTCGCGTCTTTTCTTTACTTACGCCAATATCGGCTAAAAGTTTCTTTCTTTCTTCCACCCGTCCCAAAATATCGGTTTTTACTTCCACCATGGTAATACCTGACTCATCTATTTTATCTAAAAATTCTTCGTATTTTTTAATATAATTTTCCAAATCGGGAAAAGTAAAAAGAATTTCTGAATCAGTTAAAAAACCTCTCATTCGACCCTTGTCTAAAAGAGATTTTATTGCCTCGTCGCTCGGCGGAAGAATTTTTGGCGCGGCACCCTTCACAACTTTTTTTGCTTTTACTTTTTTCGCCCGCAAAACTTTTTTCTTTCCGCTTTTTTTAATTTTAACTTTTTTAGCGCTGCGGATTTTCTTCTTCGGCCGCCGCGCTTTTTTAGTTTTCATTTATTTTTAAAATGATCAAAATTTTAATCAAATCCTTAACCGCCAAAAACAAATTACAAAACTCCCCTCCCCTATTTTACGATTAAATATTTATCAATTTATTGAATTCTTCGGCTAATTCTTTTATCTTAGCAAATTCTTTATTCTCTTCCGCCTTTTTCATTTCTGTTTGCAGCCGCCTCTGTTCATTTTTAATATAGTGCTCGCGCAATGATTTTGCGTTCTGTAAAATTTCACTCCCAATTTCTTCTTCGCTAAACTCGGCAAAATCTTTTTCAGCCAAAAGCAACAAACTCCGCGCATACTTTTCTCTTGTTGGATCGTTTGAAAAATTCGCTAAAATATCCTTCAAATCACCTTTATCCACAGACTTATTATAATACAAAATTAGGTTTTTGTAAATTTCCTGAAGCATTTCGTTCGGAAACATAAATGGTTCAAGGTAATCAACCGCCAAAGACAAATGATAAGGATATTTCAAAATTAAAGCGATAAACCTCTCGGCAATAAGCGAAGGGCGACTTTTTACTGAAACTGCCGGAATAATTTTTTCTCCGAGAGTAATCGGACCGGCTGCTACTTTTTCTCGAGGCATTGATTCCCGCAAAACCTGCTCGGATACCCCCAAAATATTGGCTAATTTTTCCAGATAAAAAGTTTGCTCAACTTTATCTGAAATTTTTATGACTTGCGCGAGCAGAGTTTTAGCCGCTTTCTTTTTATCTTCCACTTTGCGCAAATCAAGACCGTTCAGAGTTTTTTTAATGTAATAATCCATGAAAGCCATCGCATTGCCAATCGCCTCGCGCCAGAGAGCCGGATCTTTTTTAATGTAGTCGTCCGGATCTTTGCCGACTTCCGGAGAAAGCATGATAACTTTTATGTTAATCCCCTCTTTTAGGGCAACATCAATTCCGCGCAAGGCCGCTGTGTTGCCGGCCAAATCCGCGTCAAAAGAAATCGCAAGATTCGGCGAATATCTTTTTAACAAATTCACTTGTTCCACGGTCATCGCCGTGCCGGATGAGGCCACAACGTTTCTAACTCCAGCCTGATGCGAAGCAATCACATCCATATTTCCCTCAACCATTACCGCCAGATCTTCTTTTTTAATTTCCTGTTTGGCAAAATCCAAACCATAAATCACGCGGCTTTTGTCGTAAATCAAAGTTTGCGGCGTGTTCACGTATTTTCCTCCGGCATTTTCTTTCTTCTCCGCCTCGGGCATCAAACGACCGGTAAAACCGACTACGTGGCCGTGAATGTCGCGAATCGGAAACATAATTCTCGCCCGAAAACGATCATAAAATCCGGAACCGCGTTCTTTTTTAACGGAAAGCCCGGCCAAAAAAATATCTTTTTCAGAAAATCCCTTGCCGCGCAAAAATTTCAAAAGTTCGTCCCAAGAATTTAGCGCAAAACCAAGAAAAAATTTTTCCACCGTTTCTTCGGTGAGTGCTCGCTTTAGAAAAAGATAATTTCTTGCCGCTTCGGCCTCGGGCGCTTTCATTAAATTATAATGATAAAATCTCGCCGCCGCTTCCAGAATATCAAGTAATTTTGTTTTTTGATTTGAGAGTCCTTTGTCTTCGTAGCGGAGCGTGACCCCGGCGCGTTTGGCCAAAATTTTCAAGGCCTCGGGAAATTCAATATTTTCAATTTTCTGGACAAAACTTATCACGTCGCCGCCCTCGCCGCAACCAAAACAATGCCAGATCTGCTTGTCGCGGGAAACCATAAAAGAAGGTGTCTTCTCGTTATGAAACGGGCAAAGACCTTTCCAATTACCTCCGGCCTGTTTCATGTTTGAAACATATTCACTGATAACTTCCACGATATCCAGGCGGTTTTTAATTTCCTCAACTTGCGAATCAGGCATAGAAAATTAATAATTGACAGTTAACATTTAACAATTAACTAAGGAAAATTTATTTTTAATCTTGACAAAAAATGCTAAATAATACAATATAAATTATCACTACGCTGGTGGTTCTGCCACCGAGAGGAGGAGTCGTGGCAAAAAACAGTAGCACGGAATATTGGGCAATCCACATGGGAAAATTCCGGGCAATCTACAGGGCGATCGAAGAAGGTCAGATCAAGCTCAAGCGCGAGGGAGATGACTTCACTGTCATTGACTTCGGCCCGTATTGGCCAGAGCTCGTTCTGAAAGCCGTCAGGCGCGCCAATCCTCTTTGGCTCAACCTCTACTGCCGATAGTTGACGCACGACAGCGCGTTCGCCTCGGGTCAATCCTTCAACTCGGGGCTTTTTTTATTTTATAAATCGCACTCCGCCCAAATTTATGCTACAATTACCAAAGCGTTTGCTCTAATATTGTAGTTTAAAATCGGTATTAAGTAAAGGTATGCCAACCAAAAAAATTCCCGAATTAAAAAACCTGACAAACGAACCGAAAATCGCCTATTTTACGATGGAAATCGGTCTTCAGGAAGGAATCCCGACCTATAGCGGAGGTCTTGGAATTCTGGCCGGCGACGCGACAAAATCAGCGGCCGATCTCGGCATTCCTTTCATTGCCGTCACCATGCTAAACCGCAAAGGATATTTTAAACAAGAACTGACAAAGACCGGCAGACAAATTGAACATCCGGTCAAATGGAATCCTAAAAAATATTTGAAGCCGCTGCCGTTCACGACTGAAGTCCATATCCACGGCCGACGGGTTCTCGTAAAACCCTGGCTCTATACCATCCAAGGCGCCGCGGGAGCAAAAGCGCATGTTTTATTTTTGGACACTGACCTTAAAGAAAATATTTTGAAAGACCGAAAAATTTCTTATTTTCTCTACGGCGGCGACTCCAAATATCGACTAAAACAAGAAATAGTTTTGGGTGTCGGCGGCGTGCGTATTTTAAAATCGCTCGGCGTTGATGTTAAAAAATATCACATGAATGAAGGCCATGCCGCATTTTTGACTTTAGAGCTTTTGCGGATGAATAATTTTAATCTGGAAAAAACGCGGAAAGCGTGCGTCTTTACAACTCACACGCCTGTCGCGGCCGGCCATGACCAATTTGATTACGAGCTGACTGAAGAACAGATGGAACCGCTTGTCGCGCCAGTTCTTCTCCGGAAACTTTGTGGCAAGGAACGGCTAAACATGACAAAGCTTGCTTTTAGCATGAGCAACTATGTAAACGGCGTGGCAAAACAGCACAAACAAGTTTCGGAAAAAATGTTTCCGGGATACGAAATTCACGCGATAACGAACGGTGTTCATTCATATACCTGGACACATCCGGCTTTCCGAAAAATTTATGACAAATATATTTCCGGCTGGGCAAATGAACCGGAACTTTTCATCCGCGCGCCAATAATTCCGAATGAGGAAATTTGGGCATCGCGAGACAAGGCAAAAAAAGATTTACTTGATTACGTGAACCGTCTGACTGGCGTCGGTATGAAAAAAGACGTTTTGACAATCGGCTTCGCCCGCCGCGCCACGGCTTATAAGCGGCACAATTTTATTTTTTCCGATCTTCCGCGGCTAAAAGAAATCAGCAAACGGTATCCCCTGCAAATTATCTTCGCGGGCAAAGCTCACCCCCGAGATGAAAATGGAAAAAAAATCATTCAAGAAGTTTTTAAAAATATCCAAAAATTAAAACGCGACATAAAAATAGTTTATCTTCCGAACTATGATATTGAAATGGCAAAAAAACTGACCTCGGGATGCGACGTCTGGCTCAATAATCCGGAACGGCCAATGGAGGCCTCAGGAACCTCCGGAATGAAAGCGGCGCATAACGGCGTTTTAAACTTTTCTGTTTTAGATGGCTGGTGGCTTGAAGGCTTTGTTGAAGCCGTGACCGGCTGGTCAATCGGTCCGGGACCGGACGAAAAAATAAAACCGGCCGAGGCAATCAAGAGAGAACTTGAAGATTTGTATACAAAATTAGAATACACAATTTTACCGATGTATTACGAACGGCGCGATGACTGGATGGAGATGATGGAAAATTCAATCAGCAAAGTTGCTTATTATTTCAATACGCATCGTATGATGAGGAGATATGTGTTGTACGCGTATTTGTAAAAGCAACGCGTAACGAGTAATGGGTAACGAATAAATTGATTATCAAAAATTACCAATTACTAATTACTCATTACTAATTACTTCAATCTTTATGAACACAAAATTTGAAAAACCTAATATCAAACTTCTCCGAAAAAATCCACGACTGATCGCAAAGTACATTGACCACACCGAAGTCAGCCCAAATTCCGCGGCCAGTGACATTAAAAAACTCTGCGCCGAAGCAAAAAAATACGGATTTTATTTGGTAATGGTTTTGCCATATTACGCGCCGCTCGCGAAAAAATTATTGCGCGGCACGAAAATAAAAATCGGCGTAGTGATGGGTTTTCCTTTTGGCGCGCAGTGCACTGAAGCCAAGCTCGCGGAAATGAAAAAAGCTTTCCCCTTTGCCGATGAATTTGATTTTGTCATTAATCGCCAGGCCCTGAAAAATGGCGATTATAATTTTATTTTGAAAGAATTAAAAACTTTAGCCCGGGCGAAACGCGGAAAAATTATGAAAGTTATTATTGAATCGCCAGAATTAACCGACAAAGAAATTTATAAAGCCTCGCAATTAGTTTTGGCTTCCGGCGCTGATTTCGTGAAAACGGCGGTAGGCCTCCGCGCCGGTGCGAAAATATCGGACGTCAAAATAATGAAAAAAGTTGTGGATGATAAAATTAAAATTAAAGCTTCCGGCGGAATCAAAGACTTCAAAACCGCCCTCGCCTTTTTGGCCGCTGGCGCTTCACGGCTTGGCACTTCACATGGCGTAGAAATAGTCAAAGGCGGATCCAGCAAAAAGAAAAGTTATTTTCACGAATGAAAACTCCAGTTCTAAAAATAAATCCGCGAAATCCGGAAAAAGAAAAAATAAAAATGGCCGCCTCAATTCTAAAACGAGGCGGCTTAGTTGCTTTTCCTACGGACACAGTTTATGGCCTTGGCGCCGACGTGCGGAATTCACGAGCGGTGAAAAAAATTTTCGCGGTAAAAAATAGGCCGCGTACTAATCCCCTGCCAATTTTAATCGCAAAAAAAAGTGATCTCAAAAAATACACGCTTGGCGCGTCCGCAAAAATAAAAAAATTAACTGATAAATTCTGGCCGGGACCATTAACCATAACTTTAAAAAAGAAAAAAATAATTTCTGACGCGGTTACGGCTGGCAAAAAAACTGTCGGAGTCCGCGTCCCGAAAAATCCCGTAGCTTTGGCATTGATTAAAACTCTCGGCCGACCGCTTGCGACAACTTCCGCAAACATCGCAAGTAAGCAAAGTCCGACCACGGCGCGCGGCGTCAAAAAATATCTGAATAATAAAATTGATCTTATTTTAGACGGCGGAAAAACCAAACTCAGCCGAGAATCAACTGTTTTAAACTGCACCACTTCGCCGCCGATCGTCCTCCGTTCCGGCGCGATCGCAGGGGAAAAAATAGAAAAAATAATTGGAAAAATAGAAAAATAAAAAACGGGCCGCTAAAGCCCGTTTTTCAACTAAATAATTCATCTAACTAAAACATTAACCAGTAATGCCAGCAAAAGAATCACAAATAAATTTGCCACGGTAAAAAGAAGCATTTTAATCGCTTCTTTTTTAGCATTATTCAGCCAAAGATAAACTGGCCGGCCTAAAACCAAAAGTCCGGTCACGAGCGCCGAAAAGACAAAAAGCAGAAGAAACGCTACCGGTCCCCAGATATTTTTCATCTGGCCAAAAATTCTTTCGCCGTTCGTCATGACCAAAACCACGGCCACTACATAAATAAAAACTCCAATGGCGTTAATCGCCGACCACAACCAAATTCTTTGATTTTTCATAAATTTTAATATTATAATTCCTAGCGAGCCCGCAAGCAAAAACGAAGTTTTTATTTGGGGCGAGCGACGGAATTTCAAGCGCTGCAGCGGCGCTTATTAGTTACTCTTTTTTCAACGCCACAATTGGTTCAAGACGCGAAGCGGCGCGAGCCGGATAAACGCCGGAAATCAACCCGACCAAAACCGAAACGCCGACCGCGAGGATAATATATTGAAACGACAAATGAAATTTCCAAGCAAAACCTAGGGAATTGGCAATAACGCTTATCAGGAAAGAAATAATTGTACCTAAAATAGTTCCGGCTAAACCACCAAAAAAAGTTATTCCAACGGCTTCGGCCAAAAATTGATTTAAAATGTCGTGGCTCTTCGCGCCAATAGCTTTACGCAATCCAATTTCAAAAGTCCGCTCGGCCACGGCCACATACATCACGTTCATAATTCCCACGCCACCGACTACAAGCGAAATTGAAGCAAGGGCAAAAAGCAAAATTTTTATTGCGCCAGTGATAGTGCCCAAAAGCGCCAAACCTTCCGCCGCGGACATCGCGGCAAAATCATCTTTTTTGGGGTCATCAATTTTATGCAATTCGCGCATTCGCAGAGTAATGTCGTCAACCGTAACTTCAGTAAGGGCGGTATCCTTAAGCTGAACAAAAATAAATTGAACATAATCTATGCCCAAGATTAATTTTTGCATGGTGCGCAAGGGTAAAAAGGCAATATCGTCAAAGGAAAAAATTCCGGCGCTCCCCCGCTCTTTCATTACGCCAATAACCCTGTAACTCTGTTTTCCTATTTTTATTTGCTTGCCAATAGCATCATCTTCTCCAAATAATTTTTTCTTAAGATTACTTCCTAAAACTACGACCCGCGCCAAACTTTTATCTTCCGCGTCAGTGAAAAAACGGCCCCTATCTACTTCTCCCGAGTCTATCGCATCAAAAGAAGACGTAACGCCAAAAATCAAAGTCACCTTATTTTGTTCTTTATAAGAAAAAACTGCCTGACCGGTTTGACCGGAATAAACATCGCTGACATTGGCAATTTTTTTCAATTCATCCGCGTCTTTTTCTTTCAGGGTAGTAATTGTAACTCCTTGCGCCATGCTCGCCGCGTTTTCGCTTGAAACATGTTCTGTTGAAGGAACTTTCACTTCAACTTCAATATAATCGGTTCCAAACATTGTTACCTGTCCGACAATAAAATCTTCAATGGCCCTGCCAGCCGAAAGCACGACAATCACGGCGGTAATGCCAACCGTAATTCCCAAGACCGTCAAAACCGCCCTAAGTTTATGCCGCAAGAGCGCGTCGAGAGCAATATTAATTGGTGTTTTTAAAAAAAATAAATTCATTTTACTCGTAGCGCAAGGCCTCAATCGGATTTAATTTTGCCGCACGGCGCGCCGGATAAATTCCAAAAATTAATCCTATCAAAATGGAAATTGAACAGGAAAGTAAAATTGCTTTATAAGAAATTATGAGATCCCACTCATACCCGAGCTGGCGGGCCACAATAGCAACCAAGAGAGAAATTAAAATGCCGAAAATTACTCCGGCAATTCCTCCTGACAAAGTCACAACAATCGCTTCCGCTAAAAATTGGCTTAAAATATTTTTATTTTTAGCTCCTAAAGCTTTCCGTAGGCCGACTTCCCGCGTCCGTTCCACCACGGCGATTAACATTATATTCATAATTCCAATGCCGCCGACCAAAAGAGAAATTGCGGCGATGGCCGCCAAAAAATATGTTAGAGAATCAGTGATTGCGGAAAAAATTTCAATGGCTTGAGTTTGTGGACGAATACTAAAATCATCGGGTTCATTTTTTCCAAGTTTATGGCGATCACGGAGAAGCGCCCTGATATCAGCTACGGCTTGATCAGTATTTTCCTCGGCGTCTATTTGCACCCTGGCCAAGGAAACATAATTAACTCCGAGCATTATTTTCTGCGCGGTAGAAATTGGAATAAAAGACAGCGCGTCCTGATTTTCAAATAATTGCGTTCCCCTCTTTTCCACAACGCCGATAACTTTAAATTCTTCTTTTTTTATCTTAATATTTTTTCCAACAGGATCATCATCTCCAAAAAGTTCTTTGGCAACGTCCGCTCCTAACACGACCACCCGGGCCAAATCCTTTTCCTCATCTCCATTAAAGAAACGTCCCTTTGCGATCTTTATGTCATGAACTTTTGTATAACTCACCGTCGTACCGACAAATGTCCCGTCGTATTTTTTTTCCCGCCATTGAAAAGTACCGACTCCGCGATCGTAATAAGTCACAGCTATAGCATTCGGAACATTGTTATTTTTCATTATTGCGTCAAGATCGGCATTTTTTAAAGTAGTATTAACAATCCCGAGAGCAGACGGCGGAGGACCAGCTTCTTCTGAAGCGCCAGGAAAAATCCCGATTAAATTCGATCCCATTCCCTTTACCTGATTCAAAATCAAGCTCTGCGCACCATTCCCCACTGAAATAATAATAATAACCGAGGCAATACCAATAATTATCCCGAGCATTGTCATAAATGTTCGGGATTTTTTTGTTTTGAGGCCAATGTAGGCAACGCGAATTGTTGACTTTAAATCCATACGCTACTTTATTAAGTCTTCGGAATTCTTGGCAAACAGCCGCTCTTTGACAATGGAGTCTTCACTCACGGTTCCGTCCATGACCTTTATAATACGACGCGCGTGTTCAGCCGTATATTTTTCGTGAGTGACAAGAATAATTGTTTTTCCTTTTTCGTTTAATTCCTGTAAAATTTCCATAATTAATTTTCCGCTTTTGGAATCAAGATTCCCGGTCGGCTCGTCGGCGAAAATAACTTCCGGCGCCGTAACCAGTGCCCGGGCAATAGCCACCCTTTGCTTTTCGCCGCCGGAAAGTTGGTTGGATAAATTATTCAACCGATGATAAAGGCCCACCGCTTTGATCGCGTCAACAATAGCTTCATTTTGATTTTTAATTCTCTTTTTTTCATCGTAGAGCAACGGCAATCTGACGTTATCGTAGACGGAAGTCTTGGGCAAAAGATTAAAGGACTGAAAAATAAAACCGACCTTCTCATTTCTGATAACGGCCAGTTCGTCGTCCGAGAGCGCGCTCGCATCTTTTCCGTCAAAAAAATATTGGCCGCAAGTCGGCCGCTCCAAAAAACCCAAAATGTGCATCAAAGTTGATTTGCCCGAACCGGAAGGACCAGTAATCGCGACAAACTCCCCCTTTTTTATATCCAAATCTATTTCGTGCAAAACTTTGGTAATGACGCCATCGTTGTCGTAATCTTTGCAAAGATGGACTACTTTTATAAGCGACTGATCCATAAATTAAATTTGCGAAAATAATCTTTACGGCTTTTTTTCAAGAATGATAACCTTGTCTCCGGTGTTTAATCCGGAATTAACTTCAATTTCTCCCTCATCGCCCCGCAAACCAACAGTGACGTCGCGCTCCATTGGTTTACCATTCACAAGAATTCGGACAAATTGCCGGCCGTTCTCGTCTTGAAGCGCCCGCGCGGGCATAGTCAAAACGTTTTCACGATGATCGGTCAAAATATCGCAATTGGCCGTCATGCCGGATTTTATTTCATAAGTTGTTTCCTCTATTTCCACTTTTACTTTGTAATAAACCACGTCTTGGATAACTGTCTCTGCCGGATAAACTAAAATCACTTGGCCATTAAATTTTACATCGTCGGAATAAGCGTCAAGCGTAATTAATACCGGATTTCCAACTTTAACTTTGGCAATATCCGATTCCGGAATATCAACTTCAATATAAAATTTATTTTTCCCGAGCATGGAGACGACTGCTTTTGTCAAACTCGTTTGTTCACCCACGCTGTAATTTACAAATGTTATTTTTCCGTCGGTCGGCGCTTTCAGAGTATAATCTTCCAGCTGGCTTCTGTAATATTCAAGCGACGCACTCGCGCTCGCGACCTGCGCCCGATAATAAGAAACATCAACCGTACGCGGCGCAGCAGTCTTATAATCAAATTGGGCTTTCGCCAAATTGTAAGAGCCGAGAGCGCTGTCAACCGAAGCCTTTGAGCTCGCAAGCTGAACGTCTTTGCTCGCAAGAGCTGTGGCAAGACTTGTGCGGGCCGTAAGTAAACTATTATTCGCCGTGTTAACGGCAGCCTGATAAGTATCAATTTGCGTCTGGTAATTATTTTGCGCGTTCAAAAGTGATTGCTGGGCTGTCTGCACCGCGGATAAAGCCGTGGAGGTTGAAGTTTGGTCCGCCTTGATGCTCGTTTTTAACGTTTCAATAGTTGTTAATTCGTCAAAACTGCTGGCCGCGGCAGTCGAAACCGCCGCCAAAAGATTGGAGAGCGAAGTTAAAATTTTATTCAAAGTTAAAACTGTTTGATTCAACGCGGAGTAAACATCATTTACGTCGTTAGTCGTTTTCGCGATATTTAAAGCGGCTTTGGCAGACGTTGATGCACTGATAGCCGCGAGCCGGTCATTATCAGCCTGATAAACTTTTTGCTGATCGGCAGTAATGCCGCTTCTTATGATGGATAAATTATAATTAATATTATTCAAAACTATGTCGCCCGAAAGCAAATTAGTTTCCATTGAAGTAATGGCGGTGCTCTTGGCGCTCGTGACGCTTTGGCTGTAATAAACTTTTGCGTTCTCTAAATTTTTCTGGCTATCGGTAAGCGAAGTCTCCGCTGAAGTTACGGCTTTTTCATAACCATCTATGTCTTTGTCCAATTTTGCCGCGAGCGCTTCATAGTCGCGCTGAGCGCTCTCATAAGCGGTTTTGGCATTATTCACTGTTTCCTGCGAAATTTGAATATCCTGCGGACTTGCTCCAGCCAAAATTTTATTTAAATTGGAAACTGCCGAAGACAAACTGGCCTGAGCTTGCGCCACTTGGCTTCTGGCGCTTCTGTCATTCAATTTTGCCAAAACCTGGCCGGCGGTCACTTCGTCGCCCTCGGTCACCGAAATCTCGGAAAGGGTGCCGGTAATTTTAAAATTCAAATCAACCTTGTCGGAAGTCGTAACCGCGCCGGTTGCCGAAACGGTCTGACTGATATTTCCGACTACAGCATCTTCGGTAACATACTCAATTCTTTGACTAGCAATATTTTTATTAACAAAATAACCGCCAATCAAAACCACGGCGGCCAGGGCGAACCAAAATAATTTTCTTTTTATTAAAGTCTTAAAAAATGATAATATCCTCCCCATAAAATTATATCTTATTATATTTATTAATTATACCACCTTACGCTGTTTTAGTCTTTTTTATTTTGCCCTCCCGCTTTTATTCTTTTGATTTTCTTCAGAACGCCGGTCATTTCTTTAATAAGGGAATTAAATTTTTCCGGCTTAATCATTGCGATGATTTCATCATCGTGAGCAAAAACAAAAAATTTATCTCTCGGGCTTATTTTCATCGCCGCCCGGACTTCTTTTGGAATAACAATCTGCCCCCGCTCGCCGGCCGTGGTTAATCCGTAAAATTTAAAATCGTTTGGAGAAAAATGTGCCATAGAAATTGATAAATTAAATTTGAAAAGTATGATTTATCATATTTTCCATAATATCAAAAGAGCAACGTCTCGTCAACATTGCTCTTGTGGATAACTAAATGTGATTTAATCCTACTTTTTTTCAACGACCAAGGTGCATTTTGTCAGTATGCCGGCAATAGCGCCGACCGCGGCCAAAACCGGAAGAAGTACCGCGCCAACCACGGCAAAAGTTAGAGGAATTTCCATTATACTTTCGTCCTTTTCATTTTTAATGATGATTTTCCTGGCATTCCCCTCTTTGATTATCTCTTTTACTTTTTTCAAAATTTCTTCACCGGAAACTTTAAATTCTTCAGTCATAAATTTTATTTATTTTGCCTTTCCGCCGAAGGCGGAAAATTATTTAAATTTTTTATTTCTTAAATCAAATTTTATCGTAATCAGCGTCCCCACAAAAGCGCCGAATGCCGCGGGAATTAAATACCACGTATTTCCAACATAAGCCAAAACCACAAGACCGCCAAGGAGAACGATCGACGCCGAAAATGCCGCGGCGGCAACGGCTTTCCCTTCGCCCGTCCGGCGAATATAAAAAACCCACAAAATGTCGGAGGCAGTCGTCGCAAGAAAAATAAGAATGGCTTCAACCACATTGATATTTGATATGAGATCAAACATGTCTTTATTGTTTAAAATTAATTTCTGATCAAAGATCAATACGCTCAATGAATATTTTCCAAATTGTTTTGAATCCTCTCCGTCAAAAATCTTGAAAAAGAAAAATAATCGCTTATTTTACGACTGGCCAAAAAATCAGACCAAGCGCTCTCCAGCATGATTTTATCCTGCTTGTCGGTAATTTCTGCAATCTTCACGCTGATTGCCTCTGCCTCACTCGCGCTGATTGCCGCAATCTTCAAATCTCCGGCAACTAAAAAAGTTTCAGCTGAATTTTTGAGGATAGCAACATTTACTTTTGCTTTATTTAAACCCTCATCAACTAAACTGCGAAGTTGATCCAACTGTTCCCGGTCTTTCCGCGAGTCGTCTTGCGCCCGTGCCAAATCAGCCCGCGCCACAGAAATATTTTTTCTGTCTTCACTGCCCTGCCAATAAAAGTAGCCCGCCGCGAAAATCGCTAAAACCAAAACGCACGTTGCGACGATGGAATAAATTTTTTTGTTCATGGGGTTTAAAAATTAATTTTAGTCTCTTACTCTATTCTAACACAAATCGGCATAACTAAAAACACCCAGACTTATTATGGTCTGGGTGTTTAGAAATTTTACGATTTTATTACTGTTTAACACCGGTAATAGTTCCGCTGCAAGTTGAGGAATAGTTCTCCTTGCCTCTGGTAGTGTCCATCTTCACCACGCCATTGGCGCTAAATTTCTTTACACCTTCCTCTTGATAAAATTGGTAATCGGCTTTGACATCAGAACTTGTTTCGTTTTGAGTCTCTTTAAGAATCTCTGTGGCTTTGCCAGACTTATCAATATCAAAACTCTTTCCAGATGAGTCGTCTATTATTTTATTGCTGCTTACGGTGGTATTTGAACCATCCATCGGAATAGTTGTAAGACCAGGAAAATCACCCTGACAGGTCAAAGTTCCTGCCATTTTATAATAACCGTCCCAAGCAGTAGGCTGGAAAAAATTTTGAGTCATTGCATAATAGTAGCCCGCTACGCCAAGCCCAGCCATTATAATCACGGTTATAACAACCAATAAAACCTTATTTTTCATATTATTTTAAACAAAATTATGTTTTAAATGATTTAGTTACTTTCGACCTTTAATTTATTATGCCGTAAAAGGCCGTTTTTCCCAACGAGTTGAAAGAGTAGCTAAAGATGGCGCGTAAATCTAAAAACGGAGAGGGCGAGATTCTCTCCCTTCGGGAGATAGCCCGCGGGGCCATAACTTTTACGATACCTTGCGGTATTTTTGTAGCCAGGGCGGAGGGTGTGGGATTTGAACCCACGATACCTTGCGGTATGCACGCTTTCCAAGCGTGTGCACTAGGCCACTATGCGAACCCTCCGCTCCGGCTACAATCCCCCAAACGTTTTAATAATATTTCTTTCTGTTGACTATTATTTTTCAAATCGTACTCACGTTTACGCGCCAAACTCAAAGATAAGTATGCTTCGTAATACATAATTTCAAACGGCGCATAAAATTTTGTCGATTTCACCAACCCGCGATTGTGTTTACTAAATCTCGCTCTTAAATCGTCAGTAGCGCCGACATACAACCAATTCACCTTCCTGCTTTTTAAGAGATAAACATAAAACATAATTGTACTCTCTCCCCCTCCGGGGGATGACCCGAAGGGTCACATTTTTAAATTCTATACTAAATTGACCTAAAAATCAAACCCCGCCGATAATACGGCGGGATTTGTGTTGCAACACAATATTTTGTTTTTACATTTTTTTACTCTTTGCCCATCGTTTCTTTTTTCATCATACAGCATCCGCAAGCCAAGCACCAAAGACCCGCAAAGATATAACCCCAGACATAACTCTGGATTGCACCGAGAACAAAACTCCAGAAACCCATATCTTTATAACCAAAGAAAGCCAGCTTCAAAAGTCTCATGTATAAATCCGCTTCCGCGCCGCGCACAAAATACCAAATAAAACAAACGACAAAGAGCAAAACCAAGAACAGGCCAAGGCGATTGGCGCACTTCCAAAAACTTTCGCATTTTCCACCGTGCATAATTTCACCCCCTCTCTAGAAAAAGATGACGGTAAAAAATTCCCGCCGGAAAAGGCGGGAATTTCAGATTATAATTTACTATCAATGATCGACTTAAACTGATCGTAGGGTAACGCTCCGGAAACTAATTCGCCATTCACAAAAGTGGCCGGTGTTCCTTCCACTCCAGCCGCCACGCCAGCTTGCTCTTCAGCGCTGATTTCCGCCGCGTATTTTCCGGAATCAAGACATTCGTTGAATTTCTTTGTGTTCAATCCTAAACTTTTTGCTTCCGCCTTCCATTTATCTACGCTCATCGTTCCGGCGTTGTTAGCCGCAAAAATCTTATCATACATTTCCCAGAATTTTCCCTGCTCGGCCGCGCATTCTGAAGCTTCAGCCGCCTTTTGTGCGTTCGGATGGAAAGAAAGCGGATAATGTCTGAAAACAATTCTCACCTTATCACCATAATTTTGAATAATTTGATCGGTAGTATCTTTATGTCTCGCGCAATACGGACATTCAAAATCAGAATACTCAATTAAAGTTACTTTGGCGTTCGCGGATCCTTGCACATGATCATCCGAAGTCACAGCCGGTACCGGGGTGACCGACGTTTCGGTCGGCTCGTTTGCAACCGGCTGGTTAACATTGACCGCGGCATTTACGTTGCTGTTTTCGTTAGCCTGGCCGAGTCTTACGCCCTGCCCGGAAAAAGCCAAAACAAAAAATCCAACCAAAGCCAAGGTGCTCATCCCGGCGATGCCGCACATAAGCCCAAGAAAAAAAGAAGTGCGACGCGTTCCATTTACTAAATCGTTATTCATTTGATCGTTCATAAATTTTAATTAAAAAATTAATGGTTAATGAGTTAAAGAATCTTACTACAAATATTTGCTGCTGTCAAATCGCTTTTTTATCCTGAAAATCTTCGCGACGGCGTTTTAATCTATAAAAAATATAAATTCCTGCCGCGAATAAAATTACCGAAAGATATTGAGCCAGGGTTAGTCCAAAATATCGCGGATCAGCGCCAACCAAATCTCGAGCTCTCAAAAAATCCAGAAAAAAACGAACTGCGCCATACCAAACGGCGAAGGCAGCGACATAAAAACCCGAGAATCGTTCTTTGCGACGCAAAATTAAAAAAATAAAAAATAATATCAAACCGCCGAGTGAATCGTATAATCCCAGATCATGTCTCGCGCCGCCGGAATAAGCCACGCCCAGAAAAAAATCAGTTTTCGCGCCGAGATGATCATGGATAAAAAAACAGCCAAGTCGGCCGATAAAAAGTCCAAGCGGCAAGCCAAAAACAACTGCGTCGGCATATTGCCAAAACTTGAGTTTATATTTTTTCAAATAAAGAACGCTGGCCAAAATCGCGCCCAAAAATCCCCCGTAGACAGACATTCCGCCCTGCCATAATTTTAAAATCAGAAGCGGTGCGGCAAAATAAATATTTAAATGCTCGGCGACATAAAGCAGGCGGCCGCCAATTAAAGCAGATAAAATTATCCAAAAAGCCAAATCATAAACACGGTTCACTTCTAACTTTTTTTTCTTCAGTTCAAAATAAGCCACAACCATTCCCAAAAGAAATCCCAAAGAAACAAAAATACCCCAGACATTCAATTTTAAAAACCCAGCATTAATTGACTGATACTCAATCCAAGGAATCATATATAAATACTACAAATTACAAATCATTTACAAATATACAAATAACGGTTAAGGCGTATTTTATTGAAGCAACGTGCCAGCATAAATTTGTACATTTGTACCGAATTTGTAGTTTGTAGAGTCTAAATTTTTCCCAAAAGCATCAAGATGCCGAGCGCGAGCGATCCCAGCCCGAGCACAAGCCTTAACCACTTTCTGTTCTTTGTTCTCCATTCTTCCATTTGTTTGGCGGAAATTCCAAAATAAACTAAACCTAAAATTATAAAAAGCGGCAAGACAAAAATTAAATTATACAGCAGGAGGTATGGAACGGCGGAAATCTGCGTTCCGCGGTTCGCGAGCAATCCCAAAACGGCGATATATACTCCCCCGGTACAAGGCAATTCAAACGCTGAAACTAAAAATCCAAGCACGATGGCCGCGGGAATTGATGCTTTACGAATATATTTTTGAAGCAAAGGTTTTCTTGATTCGGGAATGGCCAGAGTAAAACCTTTGCCGTACCAGAAAAAATCTTTAACGTTAACAAGCCCGACAAAAAGCAGAACGACCGCGGCAATTTTATAAATAATTCCCGCGACGCCGAACGCCGTCAGAGCTTTAAGCAAGCCAAGCCCGGCCAAAAAATAAACTACGAAAATGGTAACAATATAAACCAACCCGACCCGCAAAATTAATTTTGGCGAACCAAGGGCTAAAAGATAACCCAATAAAAAAATCATCACGGCAAAAGCGCAGGGGTTGATTGAATCAATGGCCGCTCCGCCGATCAAGGCTGGAATAGTTAAATAATCAAACATTTTATCTCCTTAAATAAAAAATAATTAAACCAACGCCGCCTAAAATAATAATCCCGATAACTATCCAGCCGACCATTTCATTTTGGTTTGTTCCGGGAACTGCCGGCTGATTACTGTTGTTATTTGCATCGGATGTTTCCAATTTATAAAGCGGCGAAACACAAATTTCCGTGGAGCATTTCTCCACCGCGCTTTTTAATTTTTCATAATTTTCTCCGACTACTACATCATCGCCAATAAAAATCATCGGCACGCCGTTTGAATCGGATCCATAAGCCGCGGCCATTCTTTGAAACAACTCCTGATTTTCTTTATTAAAATAAACTTCAAAATCGTGGACCGTAAGGTTTGGATAATCAACTTTTAACCCCTCAAGGTAACTCGCCATCCTGGCGCAATGCGGACAACCCTGGCCTTCAAAAAAATACAGCTCCACCGGATTGGAGGCGGCGCTGGCTGTTTGCGGCAATAAAAATGCAACAAAAAAAATGATTAATAAAATTTTTTTAAAATATATCATATTTGATTATTCTATAATAAAACGGACACGCGGTCAACGAAGTGGTCTCTTCAAATGATGATTTCCCTGAACTCGCACAAAACGCCCGCGGCGATACTCATAAACAAGCGGTTTAGCTTCAGGCAAATCAATAAAAGAAATATCTTCATCTGAAATTTTTTCCAAATGCTTAATGACTGCGCGGAGCGTATTTCCGTGAGCCACGAGGAGAACATTTTCTCCGCGACGTACCCTCGGAAGAATATTCCGCACCAAATATTTATGTACGCGTGCGTGCGTTTCTTTAAGACTTTCCCCGCCCGGCGGCTTATCGGCGTAACCCCGCCGCCAGGCAATAACTTTTTCCGCTCCGTATTTTTTTACGGCCGCACGTTTATTCATACCCTGCAACTCTCCATAAAAACGCTCGTTTAAAGCCGCGCTTTCGTAAATGGGCATGTCCTCTTCCTGTCTGTTCGGAAGGCGAACCCATTTAGAATATCTGAGGTTTTCCGCGTGATGAAAAATTCCCGTTTTATTTTGTCTCGCGAGTATGATGAGCAAAGTGGCTTGCGCGCGCCAAAACCGACGTAAAAGCGACGGAATAATCAAATTGTTTACAGTGAACGGCGACCCGCTCGGCTTCTTTGATTCCATTTTCACTTAAGGGAACGTCAACCCAACCGGTAAAACGATTTGATAAATTCCATCTAGATTCTCCGTGTCGGACAAGGACAAAAACTGCCATAGAAATAAATTTTATAACTTTTTCTCTGCTCGTTTTAGTAAAACTGCATTCACGGCCACAATAATTGTGGAAAGCGACATAAGAACCGCCGCCACAGCTGGCTGAAGCAGCACTCCTTTGAACGCCAAAACTCCTGCGGCAAGCGGCAAGGCGAATACATTGTAACCAGTCGCCCAAAAAAGATTCTGCAGCATTTTTTTGTAAGTAAGTCTTGAAAGACGCACAATTTTGGGAATGTCGCGGGGATCGTTTTTAACGAGAATGATGCCGGCTGATTCAATGGCGACGTTTGTACCCGCCCCGATTGCGATTCCCACGTCCGATTGAGTCAGAGCCGGAGCGTCATTTACTCCATCACCAACCATAGCGACTTTTTGTCCCCTGCCTTGAAGAAATTTTACCTTTTCGGATTTTTGCTCGGGTAAAACTTTGGCAAAATATTCGTCAATCCCCAATTCTTTTGCCACCCAAGCGGCAACATCTTCCGAATCGCCGGTAATCATCGCCACGCGGACGCCCATTTTTTTCAAAACCTCCACGGCCTCGCGGGATTCTTCACGAATAATATCCGCCAGGGCAATAATGCCCATTAATTTATTTTCAGAAATAACATAAATAATCGTCTTGCCTTGTTTTTCCAAAATATTTATTTTATTTTTAAATTCCTCCTGAACTTCGAGCCCCGATTCGCCGAGCAATGTTTCACTGCCAACTGAAATTTCCTTGCTGCCGATTTTAGCCATTGCTCCTTTGCCCGGAATTCTTTGAAAATCAAGTATTTCTAAAATATTTATTTTTTGTTTTGCCGCTTCGTTCAATAATGCTTTAGCAATTGGATGTTCTGACCGGCTGTTCACTGACGCGGCCAACCGCAATACCTCGTCGGCGGAAATACCAATATTCGGGATCACTGTATCAACGCCATATTCGCCCCTAGTCAAGGTCCCGGTCTTGTCAAAAAGAACCACGTCTATTTTTCGCGCCGCCTCAAGCGCCAACCTCCGTTTTATTAAAAGGCCGCTCTGTGCCGCCATTGTCGTAGAAATTGAAGCGACCAGGGGAACAGCAAGACCAAGGGCGTGAGGACAAGCGATCACAAGAACGGCGACGAAACGTTCAAGCGCAAACGCGGCTCCGGCTCCGGAAAAAAACCAAACAACGAAAGCTAAAACGCCAGTACTGATAGCGATCACTGTTAAATACAACGCCGCTCTGTCTGACAATACTTGAAGTCGTGATTTTGATGCCTCGGCTTCGGCGACCAAACGCATAACGCCCGCCAAAAATGTACTCTCGCCTATTTTACTAACTTTAATTTTCAAACTACCGTCGCCGTTTATAGAACCGGCAATTACCTCATCTCCTGAAATTTTGGCGACCGGCCTTGACTCGCCGGTGATAAGCGCTTCGTCAACATCCGACCTACCTTCCACAATATTTCCATCCGCCGGAATTTT
>JACRNW010000018.1 GCA_016214745.1 Candidatus Falkowiibacteriota bacterium
GTCAATTACTGCTTAATTTTAAGACTAATACAAATTATCTGTTATCACATCATTTAGCGCCTAACGGCGCTGGTAGCGGGCTAACGCCCGCTTCCTACGATGTTTTACTGGGATAAGTGATTAAAAAGACTGGGGGCGAAATATATTAAAATTTATATAGGAAAATAGATGGGGGTAGCCCCCCACCCCGCATTTTCCGTAACATTGACACTCTAATTTTAGAGGCGAATAATAA
Source organism: Candidatus Falkowiibacteriota bacterium (assembly GCA_016214745.1). Classification (GTDB taxonomy): domain Bacteria; phylum Patescibacteriota; class Patescibacteriia; order XYB2-FULL-38-15; family XYB2-FULL-38-15; genus JAHIRI01. Next base: position 236 of record JACRNW010000018.1, read on the forward strand.
GGAAAAACATACAAAATTGTCTTTATGGAAAAAGTTCGGAAACTACAATTTATAGGTGGACAATTCCTTCTTAATATCCCAAAATCAATAGTTAATAATGCCAAATGGGAACAAGGAGATTATTTTAGGGTTGCTCAAATTGAGCAGGATACTCTAAAAATAAAAAAGGTGGGGTATGGCTATCAGAGCCGCGAACAGGTTATGCTCCCCGATCTTGAGCAGGGCGCAAGGCGAACCTTCGCAGAACTTTGTGATTTTGGCAATGTCATGAATCCTGCAGAATTTGCGGCCCGGCTTTCATATCTAACTAAAACAATAGCGAAGATGCGAAAACATAAAATTAAACCGCAAAAATCAAATACCGAAGCTAATACCATATAATCAACGAAGTAACGGAATCAAAAATAAGTAATGAAGATGTAATTATGCTTACTAAATTAGAAATAAACTCTAGAAAGACAAAAGAGTTCCTACGATATATAGTCAAAGAAATTTTGAAACAACCACAATTGTGGCCGGGGAAAATTATTGAGGTAATGATTTCTGAAAATTTAGCCCCCTTTCCTGAAGTCGTCCAAGTTTTTGGAAAAGAAGCCGAACAGGAATATAAGAAACTTATTGATTCTAATAGCCAAATACCTTGGGCCTATGGTATTAGCATGTTTGATTTTGAGGGACGAGAAATATTAAAAGATGAAAATGACCGAAAATTTGAAAGAATAGAAATGGCAACGTCATATATACGGGATGAATTACATGATATATGCACTCTTAAAAATCAACCTATAACCGCAGACGGATCGTCAAGCTTCATTGCTATTTTTGAGATTGAAGACCTAGAAAAGTTAAATCGGAAAGCTAAAGAATTAGGAGTGGCTGATTCTGTAACCGACAACAATCTATCGCAATCGGAAAATACATTTGCAAGTCCGAGCATTTCCAAGCCCCACTTAGCTGTGGAAAGGAATAAGGGATATTTGATAATAGGTGGAGAGAATTATAAGAAAATTGCCATTTCTAAAGTAGAAGCCAGATCATTTAAGCTGTTACAATCCCTTTTTAATCCGAAGCTTGGTCTTGCCAAAAATATAGATGATGTATTTGAGGGCATACGGATAGAAAAAGATAGAAATAACAGTGCCCTACATGACTCATATCAAAATATAGAAACAAAAAGAGGGATTATAGAAGCCGCTAGACGAAAAATTTATTCAATTCTAAAAGCAGATAATCTAAGGGGGGCGTTGAAAATCCATATTAATAAAAGGAATTGTAGGGCGGAATGGATGCTAAACTAGTACTTTTTAGTTCCTTTTTATAGCTATAAGATCATTGCGAAATATAGAGATTCCCCTCTTATTTCCTTAGAAAATAAAAGGGTAGCTAAAAAAGTACCACTGCGGGTTGCGGTGGTACTTTTTTTAATATTCATATCAAGAAGATTATTTCCGGATAAATAATATGCCACCCAAAGAAGCCATTGAAGAATTTAAAGAAATCTACCACGAAGTTTTCCATGAGGAGTTGGATGACGCGGAGGCAGTGCGCCGCGCAAATTATGTTTTGGATTTTTATAAGGCAGTATATTTGCCGGTGGAAGAAGAAAATTAATCAATAATTCAAAACGATGTATCAAGATGTGCGAATAAGTGAAATTCAAATCGTACCCGTAAAACCAAATGACGGGCTTATTGGCTTTGCCTCTTTTGTGTTGGATCAAAAGTATTATGTCGGTTCAGTGGCTATCTATACTCGCCTTGACGGATCGGGTTATCGGCTGGTCTACCCCGCGAAGAAGGTCGGAGAGAAAAACATCAACGTGTTTTACCCCATCACTCCTGTGGCGGGGAGAATAATTGAAGAAGAAGTGAGTAGAAAAGTTAATGAAATCATCTATGGAACAAAAAGCGAGGCAATATAGTCAGTTGTGGGATGATGGAATTAATGCGGGTATTATCGGAAAAATCGGCCTACCTGTTTTTTCGCTTCTTGCGGTTTTAGCGGCTCGCATGGATAAAAACGGGCAATGTTACCCCTCAAGGGATGATCTTTCCCGTAAAATTGGAAAATCAGTGAGAACCATTGAGGAGATTATAGAAAAAGCGAAGAAAACATCATATCGTGGCGAGCCCGTGTTGAAAGTCCATCAGATTAAATCAAAGGTTAACGGGAAATGGTTATATGGCAGTAATATGTACACCATTTCCAAACCTATACGAGATGATCTTATTAACCGCTACCAGTCCGTAGGCGGAAAGTCGCTCACGGAAGATAATAAGACATTGTCAGTAAAAAGTTCTTTCCCGCGAGCAGGAATTCCGTACGCGAAAAACATTCCCACTAACGATAACCATTTAGTAAACAAGATATTAATAAACGATATGGTAAAATCGCTATCAAATAAGTTTTCATTTAAGGGTATTGGTGTAGGGGAGTTTGAAAAAGGGGTGGATAGTTATGAAAAGTCTAGATGTCTTGAGATGGCTCAATGGCTTGGAGAGAAAAATATGAATTTTATCTTAAGCGCACTTCACGACAAAGAATGTGGTATAGCGGGATTGGAATGGGCTTTTGGGGTGACAAAGGAAGATTTTGAGGATGGCAAAGCAAGAGATATAAAAAGATTGTTTAACTTTTATGTGCAGAAATATAAAGAAGAAAAAACTAATGATTAGAACGAACATGTCGTTATTTCATTTATGAAATGCTATAATAAAAATGTTGCCCAAGTTAATAGCGTTAGTCCGAGGAGATTTTTATTACATCGTTTCCCTAAAGGGGCGGCTTGCCAACGATGTAACTCTTCGGAGCGACTGACTTGGGCAACACAGGCCGTCCCTTTAAGTTTTTATGGAACAATCAGAAATTAAAATTAAATATATCCTCTACGCCCGCAAATCTTCCGAATCAGAAGACCGCCAAGCATTGAGTTTGGATTCACAAGAAAAAGTGCTTACCGAATCAGCAGAGCGTTACCGGCTTACTATTACCGAAGTATTGCGTGAATCGCACTCAGCCAAAGAACCAAGCAAGCGTCAGGTATTTTCCGAAATGGTGAAGAAAATAAAATCCGGCAAGGCACAAGGCATTTTATGTTGGAAGCTGGATCGGTTAGCACGCAACCCGGACGAAGCCGGAATGATTATCGGTATGCTCCAGCGCGGAGAAATAAAGCATATTAAGACACCGGAGAAAGATTACAGACCGGACGACAACTCGCTTTTATCCTATCTTGAGTTTGGAATGGCGAATCAATATATACGCGACCTCGGCAGCAACGTGAAACGCGGTCTTCATGAAAAGGCGCAGCGCGGGATTTATCCGACTGTCGCGCCGATCGGCTATCTGAACGATCCCTACGCTCAAAAGGGCAACAAAGCCATCATCCGAGACCCGGAACGATTTGCTATGGTCCGGAGAATGTTTGACCTCGTGCTTACCGGCCATCATACGCCGGTGCAAGTATGGCGGATTGCGACCAACGAATGGAAACTCAAAACGCGGCAGGGCAAGCCACTCGGCCGTTGCACTGTTTATCGCCTTCTCACGAATCCGGTCTACTACGGCGTCTATGAGTATCCGCAAGGCAGCGGCAACTGGTATAAAGGCATACATGAGCCGGTGATCACCGCCGAAGAGTATGACAAAATACAGGTCATTCTTGGCCGTAAAGGCAAGCCGCGACCCAAAAGCCATATCTTTGCCTTTACCGGCATAATGCACTGCGGCGAGTGCGGTTGTCTTATCACCGCGGAAAATAAAATTAAGCGGCAGAAGAACGGAAATGTCCACACTTATATTTACTATCATTGCACCAAGCGCAAAAATCCGGATTGCTCGCAAAAATGTATTGAAGAAATAAAGCTAAAAGAACAAATCATAAATAAGCTGGACCGGCTTAATATACCGCCTGAGTTTCACGAATGGGCTATGAATTGGCTACGAAAGGAAATAAGAAAAAATACCTCACCCCAAGCCGCAATAAAAGAGAATCAAAAGAAGCAGTTTGAGGAATGCGAAAAAAAACTTAATAACCTCATTGATATGCGCGCCAATGGCGAGCTTTCCGAAGAACAATTCAGACAAAAGAACATGGAATATACAAAAGAGAAGATACGTCTTGAAGAACTGCTCGCGCAGGGCGGAGATAAAACCCAAAAGTTACTTGAAAGGGCAGATGAGTACTTTACGTTAGCCCGCGATGCCAAAGATGAGTTTGTAAATGGGGGCATTGAGAAGCGCCGCCGGATCGTAACCAAGTTAGGTTCGAACCCCATTCTCAAAGACAGAATCTTCAATGCCTGTGTAGAAAAACCGCTTTTGGTGATAGAAAATATTGCGAAAGAGGTTAAGGATATACATGCCACGTTAGAACCTCCGAAAATACCTGTAAATAAAAAAGAAATTGGGCGTTTATACGCCCAAAATCTCATAGTGCGGAGACGGGAGGATTCGAACCTCCGATGCCCTTTCGGACATACCGCATTTCGAGTGCGGCGCCTTCAACCGCTCAGCCACGTCTCCAATGACAATACTCTAACAAAAAATCCGGCCTTACACCAGATTTTTTGTTTTTAAGATCTTAAAATGCTACTTAGGAAAGGTGCTTGGAAACCAGCTTGGTCATTTCAAACATATTGACCATGGATTTACCTCCGAAAACTTTCTTCAGCTTTTCATCGGCATTGATATTGCGCTTATTCTGCTGATCCTGAAGACCATTCTTCTTAATGTATTCCCAAAGCTTTTTCACGACCTGTCCCCTTGGCATCGGACCCTTACCGACAACCGCAGCCAAATCATCACTGACAGTAAGCGGCTTCATAAGCGCCGGGTTTAATTTTCTTACCATAAATTAAAAAATTAGCGTTACCTTTTGCGACCTTTTATTTAATAAAATTAAGTATAGCATTAATATAAAAAAATTGGGAATCCTAATTTTAAAAATCTATCCGCCAGCTGGCGGATAGATTTTAAAGCTTTATAAGACTTATTTTTTATTTCCCATAATTCTGAACATCTTGGTGCCGCAGACCGGGCAAGTGCCAGTCATGGCCATCCTGGTTTTACCACCCTTGCCTTTCATTGTTACTTCCTTAGCATCTTTCATTTCTCTCTTAGTCTTACATTTTACACAATAGCCTGTTACCGGTTCTGGCTTTGTTGCATCTGCCATAATACTAAATAATTTAATCAATGACGTATAAAAACGACCTTTCCTTACATTGACTATAGCATATCGTGCGCATAAAAGGGTTGGTAGTCTTTTAACTCCGAATTCGGAATAGTCAAAAGATTTACCGAGCCAGCATACTATTTATTAGAAAATTAACTTTTCTGAAAAATACTTGGGTTGGAGGATTAAAAATAAAATAATTTAAATAATATCCTGCCGACCACTTAATTTCTCTAAAACTAAAATACCAATAAACAATCTGCCGACTTTATCCTTTTAAAAACTTTCTTTTTGAAAACATCCTCACAATGCTTTAAAAAAATTGCTTCTTCCGGGATAAATAACCCTTTTATACACGCGATAAAATTTTAAAAATCATCCAATGAAAATGCTAAAGCTAATTATAGCAAATTCATTTAAAAGAATGTAAAGCCTTCACCTGTGGACAACTCTTTAAACGATAAAAGCGCATTTAAGCGCTTAAAAATTAATACAATCTCCTGCCGCAAGGTCCGCACCAAACTCCCAAAACTCCAGCTTTTCTATATAACTCTTTTTCTGCTTTAGAAAGAGGTTTTCCTTCGCACTTACTGCATACTCTAACCGCTAAATCCTTTTTAAATTTCCCGGCCAAAGTGCATTTCTTACAATACACCTTATCCGCTCCCAATAAAGGAGCAAATTGCAAATCCCTGCCGCGCAATACTCTTCCGCACCCGCCGGAACATTTCATGGCCTATCCTTGTTTTAATTTTCAAAGATTGTTATTTTAAGATACATTAAAGATAGAGAGGATTCAACGCCCTCGTAGTTCAATGGATAGAACAGGTCCGTCCTAAGGATAAAATGGCGGTTCGATTCCGTCCGAGGGCACCAAATCAAAATTAGGGGTAGTAATATCCTGCAAGAGCTGATAAATAGCGCCCAATTTGAGTTCCAACACCCCTTCACCTTTCTTGTATATTACACCCTCTGGAAACACGAGGTGTTGGAACTGATGCTTTTGTTGGAGTGAATAGTCCCGCCACTGTCTTGGCAAATCGGTCATAAACTGCGTGGCGTAACTTACAGCTGCTTCAATATCCCATTCTTCAATTCGTGCTTCACTCAAAGCAACCTTTGCAGCAATCGTTGCCTCATCAAGCGGATACTTTTGCTCCAAAAACTGTTCCTCGGTAATGAGGTTTTTTGATTTCATTGAAATTAACTCTCTCAACTCTCCATTTAATTCATCAACCTTCTCTTGTAGTCGCTCGGCATCAGCGTTGTATTCTTTGTGTTTGGTTTCCCACTTATCCAGGGCGATTTCTCTGAACAACTTAATAGCATCTTCTGTTGGCTTAACGCGCTCCAATAGTGCAATAAAATCTGCTTCCAAATCTTCCTTTGGAATCGTTTTGCCATAAAGTTGGCATCCTCGTTTCTTACAGTGATAGTAGGCATATCTTCCGCCGCGCCCTCGTGAGCCGCTACCCGTGAGGGTTGTTTTGCATACCGCGCATCGCGCGAAATTCCGAAGCGGGAACTCTTCATTAGCTCGTTCGCGCGGTTTGGCGTGATTGAATGACTTTCCAGCTTTGATGAGCTGGATTTTATGATACTCATCAAGCGTAATAGCGGGCGTGTGCAATCCTCTTACTGGCTCATCGCCCCACGGATTTGGAAGCCAGCCAGCGTAAGTAATGTCTGTAAGCATCCGCTCCACCATCTGGGGATAGATTGTTTTACCCGACCTCGTAGTTAATCCCCATTCACGATATTGTTTGGTTAAACTGTTGATGGTGTGCACACCAGTTACATATTCTTTAAGACCACGCTGGATAATCGGGAATCTCTCTGGGTCAATGGGGTCTGGTGCGGTTTTCTTTTTGCCGTGTTCTTTATTCTTCAAATTACGATAACCGATTGGCAATTTCCACGGTGAGATGCCCGTTAAAAGTAATGCCTCCATATTCGCTTTTGCCCTGTCTGATTTAATTTTGTTGTCTATTCGAGCAAAGATTGCTAATAAGCCCTCCATTGCTTCTGATGTAATATCGTTACTGTTTATGGCAAGTTCAGTTGCAGAATGCACAACTATCCCGTGCCTCATTAAAGTTTTGCGTATCTCGTAATAGCCAGAAATATCCCGTGCCAACCTATCCACTTTCCATATAATTAGATAATTGATTTTGTCTTTGGTGCTGCGGCAATATGTAAGCAACCTTTGTAATTGTGTTCTGTCTTCATTTTTTGCCGATTCTCCTTCCTCGATAAAAACTTCTACAATCTCAAATCCCTTGTCAGCACAGTATTGTCTGCAATCCTTTTCTTGTGTTTCTAAACTTTTACCCTTCAGTTGCTCTTTTGAGCTCACCCGAAGATAGAGAATAGCTTTTGGTTTTATTTGCGTGTTACTCATAGTGGTTTGCTCAAAACTAATTTCTCGACCGCATTACGCAAATCAACATCGCTAATATGTAGATAGCGCCCTGTGGTTTCGATTTTCTTATGTCCAAGTAGCTTTTGAATCGCGTATATGCTTGCGCCAGTTTTGAGCATAGATGCTCCGTATGTATGACGGAGCGTATGCACAGCCGCTTTCTCTTTTTTGATTCCAGCAGCTTTGAGGTATTTTTTAATCAGCCCATAAACGCTGCGGGAGTGAAGTTCGCCGCCAAGCCGACTTATGAAAAGATGACTGCTTTCAACTTCTGGGCGATGCTTCAAGTATTGTTGCAGAGTGCATACCACTTCATTGGTGAGCGGTATAATTCGTTCTTTATTGCCCTTGCCACATACCTTGATACTCCTGTCAGCGTTATCGAGATTAACCCTATCCAGTGTTAGACCAACAAGTTCAGACAATCTAATGCCTGTGCCAAGCAAAAGCATTACAATGGCTAAATCACGCGAAAGATAGTAAGGAGTTGCTTTGACCTTTACTGCGGCGATAAGATTTTGATACTCGGATTCTGTAAGGTAGGACGGCTCTTTCTCTGGCAGCTTTGGAGCTTCTATGTCGCTTACTGGATTTGCCTCTATAATTCCTTCTCTTCCAAGGTATTTGAAAAATGATTTTATTGAAGATAATTTACGGGCGCGTGTAACCGCGCCGTTTGTCTTCGCTCGTTGAGAGAGGAATTGACGAACATCATTTTTCGTAACTGCTGTAATACTTTTGTCATCTGATGTTCCTAAAAAATCAACAAACTTATTCAAATCGTGCTGATATGCGACAATAGTGCGTGGAGAAAAGCCGCGCTCTACTTCAAGATAATGTAAAAATTGCGAAATAAAATTGCTCATAGCTTTTGATTTCTTTTTGATATAACCCATTTTGAAAACCATTTCCCTTTGAGACCTGCAAAGAGGACGATTGCCCACAGAAGGAAGAAAATCGGCTTGAAGCCAGCGTCCTCCAACCAGAAGAAAATAGAGCGAAATAGGGAGAGCGCATCATACTCAAACTTGGAAGGTAAATTCAGCAAATCAAATACAAACTCATCCAGAGCCCAATAAAATAGTCCAAAGATGAAAATAAACACTTCTGTGCAAAGCAATGCTGCTAAACCGCTAAAAAACACTATTGCCGTCCATTTTATGTATTTTGAAAATTGGTTCATACTCTTGTTAGTTAATTGATTTTAGTTTCCTTGTTTTGTTTCTTTTTCCTTTCTTCCAACCAAGCCCTAATAAAAACTACGACAATATAGATGAAAACCCAGAAGAACAATCCCAATACTGGCATCAATATGTCTTCCCAAAGTTCTGCGTCAGGGAAAAACCACATAATTACACCAAAGACGAGCGCGATGATAAGACCTACGGATAGGATTGCTACAATAGAACTTAACGCGGTAGCAATTAGCCCAACCACAGTAGTTCCGAGAAACCGCGCCCAGCGATGCTTACTTTCAACCGCTGAAATTATCAGTATCGGTATGCCAAAGATAAGAATAAGAGCTAATATGTTGTCCATATCAATTAGTTGTATTGTTAATTTTCTTGTTAATGAGATTATCGAAGTCAGCTTTGCGGATTAACCATTTGCTGCCAATGCGGAAAAATCCTTCCAGCTTGCCAGCACGAATCCAGCGTAATACCGTTACCCTTGATACTCCGAGAGATTTTGTAACCGCTGCTACATCGAGCGTTTCGACTTCGCTCGTAGTATTTAATTGTTGTGATAATTCGTTATCGTCCATAGGTTTCTTTAATTAGATTTCGCTCAATAGACATTTAATGCGGTAGAATGATTGATTTGTTTGCGAAGTTATCCACTTGACGGAGTGGCGGTGTTCGATTATGATTAAGTTGTTAGTGAATGTTCGCATTTCAATACGAGCGGAAAGCAAGAAATGTCTATTTAATGCAGTTGCCCCACGAGGGCTATTTTTATTTCTGCTGGTTTTCCCGCTCTTTTACCCGTGCCGTGGTGTTTTCCACCTCTCCCCGCTATTTAGGGGTATTACAAGTGTCCATCAGCGTTATTAAGCGGCAACTGAAGGGGTGTAGTCCCGTCTTTTTTGACCTTGTTTTGCGGGAAAGCAGAATCGGGTGGTGGTAGTTTTGGATTCGGTTTGTTTGGCTGCGCTGGGGAAGCCCCCTGTAACTTGGAATTATCTGACCAAAACCTTTTTGCAGATTCGACCATATACATTGCCCGACAATTTTTGTTTGGGCAGTGCAGATAATACTCAAAGTAATAAGCTCTACCGCCCCGTGGTTTGTTTTTGGGGATGCGTTTTACTACTGGTGTTTTACAATGCCAGCAAAGTTGCCCCTCTTCAGTTATTTTTATTTTTCTCTTAGTTGTTAGTATCTTTTCTGATGAGCGATTTAATGTATTGGTTCCAGGTTTTAGCTGATTCCCGACGGGCTTGTTTGAAAAGTTCCCAAATATCATCAGCTATTCTGATTGTTCGGTTTTTGTAGTGTTTATCTCTTGGATTCTTTTCGCTCATAGACGATGGATTAAGTTAATTTTTAGTAGCAACATTCGACCTTTAATTGCATTTGCCATTGCGATACCCCTTTCCCTGTGCGGCTGGAAAGTAGCAAGTAACAGGTGACGATAGATAAGACCAACTCCTATACTTTGTCCCTTGCTTGGTGGTTTATCAGAGAAGCAGGGAAAGAATTAAATAAATCGGGCGCGGTTTTTTTAATTTCTTTCCCATCGGTAGAGATTAACGCTCTACTCGTCCGCTGCTCCCAGCTGGGAGCTATCACTCATTACTTGTCGTCCGCTATTCCTTTGCAGGAATTTTGGTGGACGCGGGCTGCTCGCCCGCGAAGGAAGAAGATTTCTCTTCTCCTTTCGTGGAAGAACAGTGTTTCCAATGTTCAAAAGCCAAACCAGCGAGAATGTATAACTCATCGCGGACTGCCTCTAACTGTTCGTCTGTATAGTTCCTGGCGCGTTCGCCGAGGATTTTTTTGCATTGCTCGACTGATAACATAAAAATCCGTCAATTATTTTTGAACAATTGACGGATTCTTTGAGGATTCTCACCAACAAAAAATCTCGCCAACAAAATCGTAAAACAATTCCTGTGGCGAGAATCAGATTCTTATTTCTGACGCGCCGCAGAAAATCGCGGATACGATTTTCGATTTTATTTGCGAGTTACCTTTGTTGATGAAGTTGCGGTTTTCTCCCCGCAACTTGTAACTGCAATTTTATTTTACCAACAGCAAAAATTGCGTCAACTTTTTTAATGCTATAAAGAATTATTTTAGATTATGTTGGATTATCTTAATTATATGTTTGTCCTGTGAATAACTTTTTTTGAAAAAATTGCCTTTGACAGTTTTGAACTTTTTTGACATTAGGGTTATTGAGGATTATAATAAGGCATAAAGGATTATAGTAAATTATTGATTGTCATATTATGCCCAAAAAGGAGTTTCTCACTGTTAAAAAAGTTGCTGACTATCTTCAAATCAACGAGCGCACTGTTTATCGCTATATCAAAGCGAAGAAATTGAAAGCAACCAAGATTGGCTCTTGGCGTGTTTATTTTGACGACCTGCAAGATTTTATTAAACACAGCTCAAACATTCACAAGTAAGTTATGCAAAAAGAAGCTAAAGCACGAATCAAAATCAATGACCTTCTCCAGAAAGCTGGCTGGAGATTTTTTGATAATGAAAAAGGCAGGGCGAACATTGCCCTGGAGTTGAACACCAAACTCACCAAGAAAGCGGTTGATGAACTGGGCAATGATTTTGAAAAAACCAAAAACGGCTTCATAGATTTTTTACTTCTCGATGAGAAGGGTTTTCCTTATGTAGTGCTTGAAGCAAAATCCGAAGACAAAGACCCGCTTGATGGCAAGGAACAAGCCCGCAAGTATGCTCAATCTCAAAATGTCCGCTTTATCATTCTTTCCAACGGCAACCTGCACTACTTCTGGGATTTGGAGCGCGGCAATCCAAGTGTGATAATCCAATTCCCAACACCAGATTCACTCCAGCATTTTGAACAATTCAAACCCAACACAAAGCGCCTTGCTGATGAGAAAGTTGATGAGGATTACATTGTCCTAACTCAAAAGGCGGATTATGCCAGCGACCCGCGCTGGGTTGATGAATCACAGCGCCAGAATCTCATTGACGCCGAATCATTAAAGTTTATCCGTCCATATCAGCTCCGCGCTATTCAATCACTTCAAGAATCTGCCGCCAAAGGAAATGACCGCTATCTTTTTGAGATGGCAACGGGCACAGGAAAAACTTTGGTTTCGGCGGCTATCATCAAACTCTTCCTGAAAAGTGGAAATGCAAAGCGCATCCTCTTCCTGGTTGACCGATTGGAGCTTGAAGACCAAGCGCAAAAGAACTTCAAAAAGTGGCTTTCCAAAGATTACACATCAGTCATCTATAAGGAGAATAAAGACGATTGGCGCAAGGCAGAGATTGTCGTTTCAACTGTTCAGAGCTTGTCGTTCAATAACAAATACCAAAAGCTGTTCTCTCCCACGGATTTTGACCTGTTGATTTCTGATGAAGCCCATCGCTCCATTGGCGGCAACAGCCGTGCGGTTTTTGAATACTTCGTTGGCTATAAGCTGGGACTGACTGCCACGCCAAAGAACTATCTTAAAGGCATCAACCCCGAAAAACTTAACGCACGAGACCCGCGGGCTTGGGAACGCCGCCAGCTTTTGGATACCTACAAAACTTTTGGCTGCGAAACTGGCGAGCCAACTTTTCGCTACTCTCTGCTCGATGGTGTAAAAGATGGCTATTTGGTGAATCCAGTTGTTGCCGATGCCCGCACGGAAATAACCACTGAACTGCTTTCAGAAAAGGGCTATGCGATGATGGTTGAAGACGAGAATGGCAAAGAAGAAGAGCAAACATTCTTCCATACAGATTTTGAGCGAAAGTTTTTCTCTGACAAAACCAATCAAATCTTCTGTAAAACATTTTTTGAAAACGCGTTTAAAGACCCGATTACAGAAGAAATTGGCAAGAGCATTGTTTTTGCCGTAAGCCAGAAACACGCTTCCAAAGTTACACAAATCCTCAACCAGTTTGCCGACCAGCTTTATCCTGGAAAATACAATTCAGATTTTGCCGTGCAGGTTACTTCAAACATCCCAGATGCCCAGGGCTTCAGTGTGAGCTTTGCCAATAACAATCTTAATGGGCATACCAAGTTTTTAGACGGCTATCGTTCCAGTAAAACCCGTATCTGCGTAACTGTTGGGATGATGACCACTGGCTACGACTGCGAGGACATTTTGAATGTGGCTTTAATGCGCCCGATTTTTTCACCGACAGATTTTATTCAGATAAAAGGACGCGGCACTCGCAAATACAATTTTGCCCATCAAATAAAAGAGGGCGGCGAAGTCCAGGATGCGAAAGTTCCTAAAGACAAGTTCAAGCTGTTTGACTTCTTCGCTAACTGTGAATACTTCGAGGAAAAGTATGACTACGATGAAGTCCTGCATTTGCCGCAAAAAACTGGCACGGGCGGAGAAGGCGGCGAGCCAGGAATCAACATTGACGAAATAACCATCGTCCAACCCGACCCGCTCAAAACATTCACAGAAAAAGCCGTTGGCGTTGAAGGAATGAAGATTGACCGCAAACTTTTTGAGAAGTTTGAGACGGCAATTAAAGAGGACTCCTTTGTTAAGCAGAAAGTTGAAGAGGGCGACTTGGATACCGCTGAAAGTTATGTGAAGGATAAGATTTTCGACAAGCCAGAAGATTACTTCAACCTGGAAAAACTCCGCAAGTCAGTGAAAGCCGACCGCCGCATCAGCTTGCGCGAGTTCATAGAAAAAGCGTTTGGCAAAATCGCGGGCTTTAAGTCAAAGGATGAATTGCTCGATGAAGAGTTTGAAAAATTTGTTGCCATTAACAAACCAGAAAACCAATTCGTGATGCCAATCAAAAATTACTTGAAAGCATACATTACCGATAATGAGATTCGGGACATTATCGAAAAGGGAGAATACACGCGCTTGGCTACCAACCCAAAACTCACTTTTGCCGACCTTCAAGCACTCAACGGCTGGATTGAAAGAGTGCCCGAATATGTGAAGGACTATGTGTCCCTTAATGCGTATATGTAACTATGCTTACTTCAGAAATTAAAAAGAAAATTGATTCGGCGCGGGATGTATTGGTTGGTAAAGTCCCAGACCCGAAAGCCCAAGTGGAGCAAATCACCACGGCGCTTATCTATAAGTTTATGGACGATATGGATAAGCAAGCCGCTTCGTTGCCAAAAGGTAAGCCGCAGTTTTTCACTAACGGCTTTGAGAAGTATGCTTGGACTAAATTGTTAGACCCAAAACTTGGCGGGCAAGAACGCTTGAATCTCTACGGAGAAGCAATTACGAGGATGTCCAAGAATCCGCATCTGCCTCAACTCTTCCGCGATGTGTTCAAGGATGCTTTTCTGCCTTACCGCGACCCAGAAACACTCAATCTTTTTTTGAAAGACATAAACACTTTTGAATACGACCACAGCGAAAATCTTGGCGATGCTTTTGAGTATCTGCTTTCCGTGCTTGGCTCACAGGGTGAAGCGGGACAATTCAGAACGCCTCGCCACATCATTGATTTTATTGTCGAAGTGGTTGACCCGAAGAAAGACGAAACCATCCTTGACCCCGCTTGCGGCACGGCTGGATTCTTAATCTCCGCCTATAAGCACATTCTGAAGTCAAACAAGAATAAACCCCTTACTCCCGACGAAAAGAAGCGTTTGATGGCAAATCTGGCGGGCTACGACATTTCGCCAGATATGGTGAAGCTCTCACTGGTGAATATGTATCTCCACGGCTTTCCAAGCCCCAGAATCAACGAATACGACACTCTTACGAGCGAGGAGAAGTGGGATGAGCGTTTTGATGTGATGATGGCGAATCCGCCTTTTATGACGCCAAGAGGCGGCATCCGTCCGAACAAGCGCTTTATGGTGCAAGCCAATCGCTCCGAAGTTCTTTTCGTTGATTACATCTTGGAACACCTCAACAACAAGGGACGAGCAGGCATCATCGTGCCAGAAGGTGTAATTGACCGCCCAGAGGGAGCGTATAGACAATTAAGAAAGTTGCTCGTTGAGGATGGGCTGTATGCTGTTGTTTCTCTGCCTCCTGGCGTTTTTAACCCTTATTCGGGAGTAAAGACAAGTATTCTTTTTTTCGATAATGATTTAGCGAAAAAATCAAAAGAAATACTTTTTATCAAAATCCTTAATGATGGATTTGATTTAGGCACTCAACGAGGATTGACTGAACATAATGACTTGCCCCGTGCTGTTGAAGTCTTAAATAAGCAAAGAGAGTCTATTGAGACTGGAAGAAACAATGCCTTGCTTGGGAAAAATAGTTTATTCGCGTGGTCGGTTCTCAAAGACAAGATTAAGGAGCAAAACGACTATAATCTTTCAGGCGAAAGATATAAGGAAGTTAAGTTTAATTTGAATA
The DNA here is from genome assembly GCA_016214745.1 of Candidatus Falkowiibacteriota bacterium. Taxonomy (GTDB): domain Bacteria; phylum Patescibacteriota; class Patescibacteriia; order XYB2-FULL-38-15; family XYB2-FULL-38-15; genus JAHIRI01. The sequence continues at coordinate 15,350 of JACRNW010000018.1, forward strand.
AAAAATGGGAAGTTTTAGAGTTGGGAGATTTTTGTGATTTTAAGGGAGGAAGCCAACCACCAAAAAGTAAGTTCATACATACCCCAAAAGATGGCTATGTAGGGTTTATTCAGATACGGGATTTTGGCAAAAATGGCGTTGAGACATACATACCAATATCTTCAAAAAATAGATTATGCGAGGTAGACGATATTTTGATAGCGAGATACGGAGCTTCATTAGGAAGAATCTGCACTGGTCTTGCAGGCGCATACAATGTTGCCTTAATGAAAGTGGTTCACAATAAAAAGAAGATTTTAACAAAATATCTTTTTTATCTTTTGTCTTCAGATTATATCCAAAAGAAGATTCAGCAATTTGGAGCACGAGCCGCACAAGCTGGTATTCGACCAGATGACTTAAAACGAATCAAGGTTGCTTTGCCTCCTATCGAAGAACAGAAAAAAGTTATCCAAGAAATTGAAGAAGATAAACTCAAAGTCCAAGCCCTTAAAGAAGAAATTGAGAAACACGAAGCAAAAATAAAATCCAAAATCGCCGAAGTATGGGGCGAGTAAGCATACAATTTGATGTTTTCTTTTAAGACAAAGAATCGCCTATACCGCACCAAATCTTTTTGGCTCGCGAAAAAATGGCTTGAAGACAAGCCTGTTTTTTCATTCTGGAAAAGTGTGTTTCGCGGGCATAAAACTATTGAGGATGCTAAAAGCTCTTTTCGTCTCTTGCTGCCAACTATCCCAGCTTTTTTAAGGACTGTCATTTATGCGGTAGCTATAATATTCATTCTTGAATCCTTTAATTATTTTTACCCAACGAGCATTATATTTGACAAAAATGCAGTAGACACATTTCTTGCCGCTATCGCAAGTATAACGGGCGTATTTCTCGGCTTATATTTCACGGCAATTTCGAGCATAGCCAGCAATTTTCTCGTTAGGGCAACCCAAGATATTCGGCGTTTCTTTCTCTCC